>NZ_JBEXUI010000024.1:0-134615 GCF_040614395.1 Nocardia sp. NPDC005998
TTCAGCGATGCCACCGCGGAATTCGCGACGCTCGACGAACTCGCCGCCCGCTACGTCCGAGAGATCCGCGCCATTCAGCCGCACGGCCCGTACCACCTGCTCGGCTACTCCCTCGGCGGCACCATCGCGCACGCCATCGCGGCCCGACTCCGCCGCGACGGCGAGTCGGTCGCCACCCTGGCCATGATGGATACCCGCGTTGTCACCGCCCGTACCCCCCGCGTTTCCACCCCGACGATCACGCAGATGCTTGCCGAGTTCGGCGGAATCGCGATGCCGACGGATGCCGCCGACGTCAACGCCGAGGCCGCGGCCGAGTTGCTGCATCAGCAAGGTGGACTCTTCACCGCCGTCACCCCTGAGCATCTGGCGACCTTGCGCGACGACTACACCCGGCTCGTCGACCTCACCCGGAATCATCGGCCGACGCAGTTCGACGGTGATCTGATTTATTTCCGCGCCGCCGACGACACGGACGGCGGCCCCGATCCGGCCCTCGCATGGAACGACCTCATCACCGGCCGGATCACCGAACACCCCATTCCGGTCCGGCACGAACGGATGATCGAACCCGATTCGCTACGCGCAATCGGCTTCGTCCTCACCGACCACTTCCGCTCTGCCCGCAGCACGCAACCGGGGTCCATCACATCCGGAAGGACAGGCCGATCATGACCACCTCCCAAATCGTCGGGACCCGCTCCGGCGTCGAGCCAGTCAACCTATTCGCTACCGATGAGGCGACCCGCAGCGCCCTGCATCCCTGCGCCGCCGAACTACAGCGGTGGACGGTCGAATATCTGTGCCGACCGCACCCGGACCTCGGCCGAACCGGCGCGGTCTGTCCTTACACCAACCGCGCCGTCCGGAACCAGTTCATCTGGGCTGCCTTCGAAAGTCGTTCCATCGATGCCGACCGCATAGCCGCAATCATCGATGATCTGTACGACTTGTTCCCCGCCCTGCCACCGCAGGGTGAACCCGATGCCAAATCGAAGGCGGTCCTCGCGGTATTCCCCAACCTCACCGAATACTCCGACATCGACGATATTCAACAGGACCAGAAGTCTCGGTTCGTCGAAAAGGGTCTGATGCTCGGTCAGTTCTATCCGGGGTGCACCGCCCCGGGACTGCACAACCCGGACTTCCCCGCACTCGACGCACCACTACCCATGCTCGCCGTCCGCTACATGGCCCCCACCGACTTCCCATTCCTCAACTCCCGCCACGAATGGATGGACTCCTACCTCAAACTCTTCGCCCCCACAATCCCGAAATTCATCGCGTCCACCATGGCCGACAGACTTGTACAGGAACCCGAGGCATCGGACGGAGCTCTCTGAGGTTCACCGCGGCGACCAGGGCCGAACCGGAAACCTCGCGCCGAGTACGAGCATTGTGTGGATCTCGGGCTGGATATTCGTTGGTCAGGCGCGGCGGGCCAGCATCGCCAGCAGTAGTTCGGCACGTACGCGTGCGCTGTCGAGATCCACTCCGAGCAGGGTTTCGGCCATGCTGATCCGCTTGCGCAGCGTATGTCGATGTACCCCGGTCGCAGTTGCGGCTGATTCCCACTGCCCGTTCGCTTCGAGGAACGCGCGCAGCGCGGTCATCAGATCGGTGCCGTATACACGGTCGTGGTCGGCGAGTGGACCGAGCACGGTATCGCCGATCGATGCGAGCGCTTGTCGGGTCGCGTCGAACGACAATAGGGACCGTCCGGCGAGCGGGGCGAATTCCGCAGGCGCAGCGCCACGTTCGGCGGCGGACGCGGCGAGGCGGGCATTGGCCAGCGCGGTGATCAGATCGTGCACCGGATGTGGGTCGCTGATTCCGGAGCGGGTGAGTTTGCTTGTCGCGGTATCGATCTCGATCCGGTGCGCGACGGTTGTACCCGGGGTGCCCGGCAGTACCACCACGACTTCCCGGTTCAGGCTCTGCATGAACAGTGGTTGCCCGGTCCGAATTATCGCCGCCGTGATGGTGGTTCGGACCGCCTCGGCCGCGGCCTCGGTATCGCAGTCCACAACGAGCACGCGGATGCGTCCCTGTGCGTCGGCAGCTTCTGCCAATTGCGCCCACGCCGGGCCGAGGTCGGTGTCGCTGCTCAGCAGCAGTCCGAGTGCATGGCTGTTGAGCAGGTTTTGCGCGGCTTGCAGTCGTGCCGGTTTCTCGAAATCCAGCGCCAGCAGCGAGTTGGCGTGGCCGAGCAGGATCTGATCAGTGGGCCCGAGTGGTGCGTGGCCGACCACTGCGAGGGTGCCGTACCTGGTCGGGCCGACGCTGATGCGTTGGTGGGTGATCGTCGTCCCGGATGGAGCGGTCAGCACGCTGCTGGCCGCGCCCGGCGGCTCGGTGGCTATGGCCGTGCGCACCGTGCGCAACAGTTCGTCGTCCGGCGTGCCCGGATGCGTCGCGACGACATCGCCCGATGGATCCAGCATCAATACGGTCGCGGTGAGCGAGGTGGCCAATTCGCGCACCACGGCCGGTGCGCCCGCCCGGACCAATGCGCGGGTCATCCGAGGTTGGGCGCGGGAGGCGCGCAGCAGGGCTATGTGCTGCAACTCCGCCAACCGCGCGGTTACCCGTTTGACGATTGCCGCGAACGGCGTCGGCAGTGGCACATCGAATAGCGGAATGCCGATCTCGTCGGCGGCCGTGATCAGGTCGGGCGGGACTTCCTCATAGGTGAGGCCGGTGCCGAATCCGACTGCGGCGACACCGCGTTCGTCGAGTCCGCGCAGATATGCCGCGCGCTGCTGCGGCTCGGGCGGCAGCCGTATCCCGGTGGTGAGCACGAGTTCGCGACCCGACAGCCAGGGAAATGGATGCTCGAGTTCGGTAGTGAGTACCAGATCGAGTTCGCGGTCCACGCCGGTCGCGCCGCCCACCAACAGCAGCGCGAGATCGGATTGGGATAGCACCCAGCTAACCGGAACAGACACTGCCAGAAGTGTACAGAATGTCGATTGCTCGCCGATTGCCTATCCAACTCGGCACAAACGCGGAACCGGTGCAACCGATTGATCTGCTCGAGAGCGCGCATCGACTCGACATCCTGCATCAAGACGTGAAACTTCGTACGACGAGCCAGCATTGACCGACTTCGGCGGAAACCATCCTGCTGACCGCACATGCTCGCTGTTCGCGCAGTCGACGAAATGGCGCGTGACCGGACCGGGCTCGGCCGAAATGGCGATGGCGCATGACAGCGGCTCCACCGAGACTCGATGTAGACCTCCGACCCCCGATGGGAGCCCTCTGATGATCGAGATCGAGCACCGCCTGGCCCAGCGGCGCAATATTGTGACCGCTCTGCCCGGGCCGCGGTCGTCGGCGCTGGCCGATCGGCGCAAGGCCGCGGTGGCCGCGGGCGTCGGGTCGTCGGTGCCGGTCTACGCCGCCGACGCCGATGGCGGTGTCATTGTCGACGTCGACGGCAATTCGCTGATCGACCTGGGTTCCGGCATCGCTGTCACCGGTGTCGGCGCCTCGCATCCGAAGGTCGCCGCGGCCGTTGCCGACCAGGCGGGTCGGTTCACCCATACCTGTTTCATGATCACGCCGTATGAGGGCTATGTCCGGGTGGCGGAGGAGTTGGCCGCGCTGACGCCCGGCGACCACGAGAAGCGCACCGTGCTGTTCAACTCCGGTGCGGAGGCGGTGGAGAACGCGATCAAGGTGGCGCGGTTGGCGACCGGGAAGAGCGCGGTGGTCGCCTTCGACCACGCCTATCACGGGCGCACCAACTTGACCATGGCGCTGACCGCGAAATCCATGCCCTACAAGGCAAACTTCGGGCCGTTCGCACCGGAGATCTACCGGATGCCGAGCTCCTACCCGTACCGCGACGAGCCGGGGCTGACCGGGACAGCGGCCGCGCGGCGGGCCATTTCGCGGATCGAGGCGCAACTGGGTGCCGATGCGGTGGCCGCGCTGATCATCGAGCCGATCCAGGGGGAGGGCGGGTTCATCGTGCCAGCGCCGGGATTCCTTCCGGCACTGGCGGATTGGGCTCGACGCAACAATGTCGTGTTCATCGCCGACGAAGTGCAGACCGGCTTCGCCCGCACCGGGGCGTGGTTCGCCAGCGAGCACGAGGGTGTGGTGCCCGACATCATCACCATGGCCAAGGGCATCGCGGGCGGTATGCCGCTGGCGGCCATCACCGGGCGGGCCGCACTGCTCGACGCGGTCCATCCCGGTGGGCTCGGCGGCACCTACGGCGGCAATCCGGTCGCCTGTGCCGCGGCGCTGGCCACCCTGGAGGTGATGCGCGAGCTGGACCTGCCTGCCAGGGCGCGGGAAATCGAGGCGATGGTGGTGCCCGAGCTGCGGGCGCTGGCCGAGCAGATCGGCGTGATCGGTGAGGTGCGTGGTCGCGGCGCGATGCTGGCAATCGAGATCGTGCGGCCCGGGACGTCGGTGCCCGATCCGGTGCTCACGAAAGCTATTGCCGCCGAGGCGCTTTCCGCCGGAATGGTGCTGTTGACCTGCGGCACCCACGGCAATGTCATCCGCCTGCTGCCGCCGCTGGTGATCGGCGCGGATCTGCTCGCCGACGGCATCGATGTGCTGACCGAGATTTTGCGTCGCAAGACCGTTTCGAACTGATCGAGGAGAATCGACCATGCGTGATGTGGCCGCGCTGTTGGCTTCGCTGCCCACCGGGCTGTGGGTCGCGGGCGAACAAGTGCCTGCAACCGGGGGACGGACCTTCCCCGTGCACAATCCGGCGACGGGGGAGGTGCTCGTCGAGGTGGCCGATGCGTCGGCCGCCGACGGCGCTCTCGCATTGGATGCCGCTGTTCGTGCGCAAAAGGATTGGGCCGCAACACCTTCGCGGGTGCGGGCAGAAATTCTGCGGCGCGCCTGGGAACTGATGATCGAACGGCGCGACGACTTCGCGCTGCTGATGACCTTGGAGATGGGTAAGCCGCTCGCCGAGAGCTACGGCGAGGTCACCTACGGCGCGGAATTCCTGCGTTGGTTCGCCGAGGAAGCGGTCCGGGTCAACGGCCGCTACACGCACTCGCCGTCGGGCAACGGCCGCATCCTGGTCACCAAACAGCCGGTCGGCCCGACCCTGGCGATCACGCCGTGGAATTTCCCGCTGGCCATGGGCACGCGAAAGATCGCGCCCGCCTTCGCCGCTGGCTGCACCATGGTGGTCAAACCCGCCGCCGAAACCCCGCTGACCATGCTGCTGCTCGGCCAGGTCTGCACAGATGCCGGGCTACCTCCGGGTGTGCTGTCGATCCTGCCGACCTCGGCCGCAGCGCAGCTGACCGATCCGATGTTCGCCGACGAACGTCTGCGCAAGGTGACCTTCACCGGCTCCACCGGTGTCGGCAAACTCCTTCTCGCCCAAGCGGCTACGCGCGTTCTGCGTTCCTCCATGGAACTCGGTGGCAACGCCCCGTTCGTGGTGTTCGCCGACGCGGATCTCGATGCCGCGGTGGACGGGGCGATGGCAGCCAAGATGCGCAATACCGGCGAGGCGTGCACCGCCGCGAACCGCTTCCATGTCGACAACGCGGTACGCGAAGAGTTCACCGCCGCGTTGACCGCCCGGATGCGCGCGTTGAAAGTCGGTCCAGGCCATCTCGACGGCACCGAGGTCGGACCACTCATCAGCGAAAAACAACGCGGCACAGTCATATCCCTGGTCCAGGATGCAGTGGCCAAAGGCGCGGTCGTCACCACCGGCGGCGCGAGCCTGCCCGGCGAAGGCTACTTCTTCGCACCCACCGTGCTCGCCGACGTCCCCGCCGACGCGCGCATCCTGCGCGAGGAGGTATTCGGCCCGGTCGCCGCGATCACCGGCTTCGACGGCGAAGACGAGGGCATCGCACTTGCCAACAACACCGAGTTCGGCTTGGCCGCATACATTTACACCACCAACCTCGACCGAGCCTTCCGCGTCGCCGAGGCACTGGAATCCGGCATGGTCGGCATCAACCGAGGCATCATCTCCGACGTCGCCGCCCCCTTCGGCGGTGTCAAGGAATCCGGCCTCGGCCGCGAGGCAGGAACCGAAGGCATCGACGAATACCTCGAGACCAAATACCTCGCCCTCCAATAACCGGCCCGCCATCTGTCGGGGACAATCGACTGACCGATCGGCGGTACGGACCGTACGAGCCACGCGATGGGCCCCCAGCCGGTTTTCTTTAGGGTCAACTCCTTCAAGGAGGGTCACTCCTCGGTGCCCTTCGGCGGGCGGAAGTTGTCCGGCTACGGAGTCGACCGCAGCATCCACGCGCTCGACCATTGTTTCCGCATCGAAGGCGGCTGCGGAGCTCGAGGAATGCGGCCATGGTCGCGGCGGAGCGGTTGCCGTCCACCGAGGTGGGGCGGCCGATGGCAATGCCGGTCTGCACGTGCCCGCTCGACAGCGGCGTAGCTGACAGCTTCTCTCAGCGGTTCGGGTTGAATGGTTCGGTGCCGAGGACCAGCGAAAGTCCCGAGATGCCGGAATGCGCTCGGGCGTAGGAAAGTTCGTGGCTCAGGTCACCGATATTGTTGACGATCGGCAAACTGATGCCCACAGTCGACAGCGTGCCGAGGGCATAGCCGTTGCGGTCGAGGAAGGCGCTGCCGCTGTCGCCGGGTATCCCTGGTATGGGCGCGGTCACCGCGTGTGTCCAACCGGCGGTAGCAAGCCCGTCGGCATTGCTCTGGCCGGTCCGAGGCGACAGTTCGGCGATTCCGAACTGCAGGCTGGGGTTGCCGTAACCGTAAACGTGGTCACCGATGCCGGTTCCGGTGGTGTTGATGCCGACGGGACCACCCCAGTACGGCACACTCGGATTGACCTTGTCGAGGTCCTCGGCGGCGATCTTCACCAACGCGAAATCGTTGTAGGCGCAGGTATTGTGGTCCTGCTCGCCGTCCCGCTGCATGGCCAGCCAGCTGCTGTAGACCAGCTGACCGGTGCCGACGACATCACCCGGGAGCATGAGCAGGCCGCCACGGTTGAAGGTTACCGCGGTGCCGAGGGGGAGACTGTCGGCGGTGCAGCCGTTGGGGTCTTGCAGGTCGCCGATACCCGTACCCGCGCAGTGCGCGGCCTGACCGAGGTATACGTTGCCGACATTGTCGACGAAGGTGTAGTTCGCCGTGCACGGCCGCGCGCCCTGGGTGTTGGCCTGCACGCCGGGCGTTATGGTGGCGGACGCAGCCGACGCCCATCGGTGCCCCGACTTGTCTGCGGCAAGGGCGAATTGATCGGCACTACCGGCCCACGGCTGTGACGACGCAGCGCCGCATCCGGCAATGAGATGTGCGCCGGTGGCTACGACGACGGCGGTCACCGTGACCGCGAGCGCACGGTAGAGAGTGGATCGCTGCATGGGATATTTCCCTTCGCTGTGATGTTCGGCTGCTCTACTGCGGTGTGGCCTCGCGGTTATGGTGGCCATGCCGGTGTCAGTAGCTGGCATTTTGCTGAACGTCAATGAGATTGCGGGAGCGCGGTCGGCTGATAACAAGTTTCGGTGCATGCTGCGTGGACGCGAAATGGAGCCGGGCAGGCCGCGCAAGAACGATCAGGCGATGTGTGAGCGTACCTGAGGCAGGTCACCGAGATGGAGACCGGTGACCTGCCTTTTGATGTCACGTGTGGGTGCCGCCGCGAATCCAGTCGGCCCAGGGGACGCTCCAGTCGCCGTTCTGCCAGATGTCGAGGGGGTCGCCGCCGGTGTTGCGGACCTCGACGACGTCCCCGGGGGTGACGAAGTCGTAGAACCATGCGGCATCGTTGGGGGAGATGTTCAGGCAGCCGTGTGAGACGTTGGTGTTGCCTTGAGCCCACATGGTTGCGGCCAGTTCGTGCACGAAGATGCCGTCGTGGCTGATGCGGACCGCGTGGTTGATGCTCGTGCGGTAGCCGCCGGAGCTGGTCGGCAGGCCGTAGCTGGCGGAGTCCATGATCACCGGGTTGTTTCGGTCCAGCACGGTGTAGATGCCGGGGCGGGTCCAGAACGACAGGTATCTGCCACCGACGACCGCGGTGCCGCCCTTGCCCATCGATGTGGGCATGGTGCGCACCAGGTTTCCGTTTTCGAAGACCTGGATCTGTTTGGTGTCGTCGTCGGCGATCGCGACGTGCGCGGGGCCGATGATCACCGACACCTGTTGGTTGCGCAGGCCGTAGCGGCCCTCGCCGAGCGCGAGTCCGAAGAGTTCGGACTCGATGGTGATCCTGGTTCCCGGCGCGTAATACTGCTCCGGCCGCCAGTGCGCATTCTGATCGTCGAGCCAGTACCAGGCACCGGTGACGGCGGGCTGGGTGGTGACCGTCAGGTGGCGTTCCACGGCCGCCCGGTCGACGGGTTCGTCGAAATGGGCGACGAGCACGAAACCCACTCCGTAGGTGTCGTTTTCGGTCAGCTCGACGAGATTGGCCGAGCGCAGGGAGACGTCGATGAGCTGTTGCGGCTGTACCGTGGTGCAGGTTGTCGTCGCGGTGACGTCGCCGGTTTCGCCCTGCGCCACGGCTTTCGCGGTGTAGGTGTGTCCGTAGCCGAGTGGTTCGGCGCTGGTCCAGGTTCGATGATCGGGGGCCGGTGTGCCCGGCAGTGATCTGCCCGTTTCGTCGATCCATTCGACCGACCGCAGCGTCCCGTCGGTGACGGTGACCGTGCCGAGGGTGCGCGCATCGACGTCGTGGGTGCCGGGTGGGGGATCGAATCGGAGTGTGGCGGGTTTGGGGGGCGCGGGTTCCAGCCCGCATCCGGCCAGGGCGAGGCCACCCGCACCGGCGAAGCCGATCAGTAGCCGACGACGTCCCAATGCCACCACGTATCTCCCTTCGCTGGGTGCAGCAGGGCCGACCTCTGTCCGCCAGCATGTGGTAGCTACGCGATTGCTGGGACAATAATGAGCGGAATCTCCACCGATCCGTCGCACAACCGACACCGTTCCGCGATCGATCCGCGTGTTCGGGAAAGACACGTATGGGTGATCTGCAAGACCCGGACGGTCCACAGTCCGCTGGCGCGAATTGTCAGCTGCAAACCGGCTCAGGGCCGCACGACGGTGACCAGGCTGATCAATGACTGCTCGGCGGCCGGAGTGTGGCCGAGGTCGCGGATGTAGTCGTTGAGGTAGACGTGCTCACCGGTCCAACCGCGGTCGATGAACCACGCGGTGGCCTCACCGCGGGGGTCGTTGTAGATCAACCGCACCCAGTCCGCGGCCGCGTCGTCCTGTTCGGCCATCGCGGCCGCGGCCTCCGCGGGCAGCGGATCCATCTGCTCGATCGCGACCCGGCTGCCGGGCGCACTGAGCGAGACCGAACTCGCTGCCCCGCAGGGTGATCGGTCCGCGCTGAATCAGCCGCGCGTCACCGCAAATGTCCAAGGGTGGCTCAGGGTTGGCGTGGAGGAGGTTGGAAGTCGCTTATAGCCATATGGTGGTGGGCGTCGTACTGAACGTTGTCAAATTTTGCTGTGGAAAGATTGAGTGCCGGTGCGGGAGGTTTTGGTCGATCGAAGCGGTTCCTTTCAGGTTCGAGTTGCGAAGTTCGGCATCTTTTGAATTCGTACGAAGCAGGTTGCAATTGCTTATGTCAGTTTCGATAATAAGTCCACGAACCAGGCTTACCCGCGACAAGTCGCAGCCACTCATGACGTCGTCGGAGAAGCGTGTCCCATTAAGGTTTGTGCCATCCAGGTTAGCCTTCTCGAGTGTCGAGTACTCGATGGTCGACCCCTCGAGGTCGGCGTATGCGAATTGGCTTCGATAGAAATTTGCGCCCGTGATGCCGTGTCTATCGAAGGTCGCATTTGAATCTTGAATATGGTGATATGGCGAAGTAGTAAGCGTGTTGCGGCAATCGGTGTGCGGGGCGAGCATGACCCCATCGGTTCGCGATCGAGGGCCGTAAGGACTCGCTTGCCGACCGTTCGGCAACGACCTGTCACAGCCAGCGACGAAGCCGGCAGCAGACCATCGCAACTGCCATGACCCGAACTGTCCGACGGAATTTCCGATTCCCGTGGCCCGGACGGATGCCTCCGCAGACATCCATCTGACGAACACGGCCGCCGCTCGGTACGTGTAGCGTCGCGATTTCGGCGAGCAGGTTATCCAATTCGGGGTGACATAGGTAGATGTGCCGGAAAAAGGGAGTAGCGCACTACCCGTGTGACAGCGATGCGCGCATGCCATCCTCGAGCCACTCGGGGGTGTCTATAAGGGCAAACAACGACCGAGGAGATTTGTCATGGCGCCAATTCCTGTTCCGGATGGTCAACCGTCCGGTTATGTACACCCCGGCGACGGCACACAGCACGTCACGTACACGGCTGGAGATCGTATACACGAACTCTGGTGGAGCGGATTATGGCAGTACAGCGACCTGTCGGCCGCGGCGGCGGCGCCCATCGCACCGGCTGGTGTCGGTCGAGGCTACGTTCACCCCAACGGCACTCAGCATATTCCCTTCAGGGGTGCAGACTTCTTGGTGCATGAGTTGTGGTGGGACGGCAGCTGGCACTATAACAACCTGTCCAAAGCAGCAAATGCGCAATCTGGAGCGGAGGGAGCCGTTAGCGGTTACGTACATTCGGATGGTACGCAGCATGTTGTCTATGTGGGTCAACCAAACGGTGAGATTCACGAGGTGTGGTGGAATGGCGAATGGCATCAAGCGAATCTGACCGCACAGGCGAGCGCTCCGGTGAACACGCGAGCAAAGACCGTCCGCGGTTATGCCCATCCCGGAGACGGCACGCAACATGTCACATACCAGGGTTTCGACGGGCACATTCACGAACTGTGGTGGGATGGCGCGTGGCATCACGCCGACCTGACGGCGGCGTCAGGAGCTCCGTCGAACGTGAACAGCCTGCCACTCCCTTACGTTCATCCCGGTGATGGAACCCAGCACGTCACATATATCGCAACCAATGGCCATATACAGGAGTTGTGGTGGGCAGGTGGGTGGTCCCACGCCGATCTGACTGCTTCCTCGGGGGCTCCTGTTGGCGCAATCGATATCGGCCAAGGATATGTGCATCCCGATGGATCTCAGCACATTCCGTTCTTGACTTCCGACGGCGACCTGCACGAGCTTTGGTGGTCCGGCGGCTGGCATTATGCCGATCTCAGTGGGGCGCAGGTAGGCAACCTTGCCAAGAACATCGGACACGGGTACGCCCACCCCGGCGACAAGACGCAACACATACCGTTCAGGGCCACCGGACAAACCACGAACGGTCATCTATGTGAGTTGTGGTGGAACGGAACCTGGCGGTTCGCTGACCTCACGCAGGCAGTTGGTGGAGGTCCCTAGTGCTGCCGCTATGGGTTCGCTCGACCGGGCTCGCGTCACACGGGAGCTCGTCAGACCTTCGCGGCGGACACAGGGGAAAGCACGACGTTGTGAAATCACATCCATGGGCCCGGTCCGGAGCCGGGCCTATGGATACCCCTGGGGGTATAATTCAGTAGGGTGGCTCGGAACCGATGACCGCAGCCGAAATCGAGAAACTTCTTTTTAGGCCATCGCCTGAGCGAAAATCGCAGGTACAGAGCATGATTGGATGAATTCGAATGTCGAAACTACCTCGACACCAGGGCTGGTCCATCCCGCGACTCGTACCGTTGCTTGCGGGCACTTTCGTGCTGATCAGCACGCTGCTGGCCGCGGTGGTCTCGCCATGGTGGCTGATATTCACTGGGTTCATCGGCGCGAACCTGCTGCTCTACGGCGCTGTGGGATGGTGCCCGTCGACGCTGCTGCTACGGCGACTCGGCCTTCCCGACGGCTCGACGCCCCGAGCCCGTCCCACCGCGCCGTCGGCGTGAACCGCTGGAGGCCATGATGGGTTGATGAGGCGACGCGATGATGGCTTGGGGTCGGCAGCGGCGGACGCAGCGCTCGCGGCTGGTTCGGTGATGTCGGTTGCCGCGGCTGCACCCGCGGCACGAGAGATCCGGGTGCTGGCATTGAACACGTGGCACAGCGGCAGCAAGATCGCCAATGGTATTCAGCTGATCGCCGATCTCGTCATCTCGACACAGGCCTCGATTGTGCTGCTCTCGGAGGCAACCCAAGCGACCACGGCCGTTGCGGCCGAACTGGCGCGGCGGGGGCGCGAATTCAACGCGGTGCCCTCGCACGACACGGGAATTCTGTCGGTGTTTCCGGTCCAGGACAGCGCCGATCTGCAATGGATGGTCAAGGCGCGGTTGGATATCGACGGAAAGCGCCTCACCGTCTACTCCGCGCATCTCGAGTACCGCTGGTATGCCTCCAACCTGCCCCGAGGGTACGGACCGGGGGCCCCGGCGCCGGGCGAGTTCGCCGAACACGAGTGGAACAAGCTGCCGGGCGGTCCGGTGACCGACCCTGCCGCGATCCAGCGCATCAACACGGCCTCGAGCCGCCCCGCGGTCATCAGCAACTTTCTCGCCGATGCGAAAGCCGAGATCGCCGCTGGGGCTTCGGTCATCATGGGTGGCGACCTGAACGAGCCGTCCCTGCTGGATTGGACGTCTGCCACAGCGAACTCGTTCGACCACAACGGTGTGGTGTCGGCGTGGGAGACCACTCGACGCCTGCATCAAGCTGGTTTCATCGATGCCTACCGATCGATGTACCCGGATCCAGCTACCCATCCCGGACTCACCTGGCCCTCGGACAACGTCGATGTGGATGTCTCCGAGCTCGCCTGGGCTCCTGAGGCCGACGAACGCGACCGCGTCGACTACATCTTCGCCCGTGGTGCCGCGCTGCGCCTGTCCGGCGTCGGCATCATCGGCCCGCGCGCGTCCATCGTGCGCGGTACCCGATTGCCGGAATCAACCCAGGACAATTTCCTCGCCTCGCCAGCGCAGTGGGGCAGCGACCACAAGGGCATCCTCGCGACATACCAACTCAGCGACGGACAGAGCGGATAGGGCGCGCGCCGCCGCCCGGGGCTGACCCACCGACCGAAGAATGGCGGCCTGGACGACGTCTTCCACGGTCTGGTCGGATCGGCAGCAATCGCGCCTCCGGCTGTAGGTATGGTTGCGTACGTCAGGTCTCGAGCGAGTGTGCGGGCGCGGCGAGATCGTCGGATCGACATTGCGGTGTGCCGGATCAGGCACCGATACATTCCCGAATCCGGTGCTCAGGGACTTATTCTGCCCATGTGACAGAGCAACTGGCGCGCCCAGCGCGACCATTCCGGCGGCGGATGGTGCTGTTGGCCGTCGGTGCGGTGCTGGCTGCGGGGGGAGCTGCCACCCGACCGTTCAGTTGGTCGGCAACCGTGCTGGTGGTGGCGACGACGGTTGTGGTTTTGGTACTGGCTTTCCGGGCGGGGTCCGAGCAGATTCCACGTACCGCCCGGCTGCGGCGCGGAGTGGCCGTCTGGTCGATGCTGCTGGTCTGGGCGTCGGCATGGGAGGTCTATGCCTTTGTGCGGCAACCGGATCTGACCCGGCCGAGCGAGGTACACCCGACCTTGTCGACGCTGCTGGATTCGGCACTCGAGCATGGGCCGCTGCGGTTCGTCGGATGGCTGGTGTGGCTGGGGGTCGGCTGGTGGCTGGTGTCGAGATGAGCGATCGAGTGATCGTCATCATCGGGTTCGTGCTGGTGCTAATGGTCACGCTCGGCGTGGTCGTGGTCACGCATGTGCGCCGGGATCTGATTGCGCCCGTGGGGGAAACGGTCGCGTACCTCACGCGCACTCGGGTGGCGAGGATTGCCGCTGTGCTCATCTGGGCATGGGTCGGCTGGCACTTTCTCGCGCGGTAGGGGCAACCGTGACGATGCTGGCGCAGGTGAAACCCGCGATACGTCCGGTCTCGGATTCCACCGCATCGAATGGCAGGAAGTCGGACTCGCCGGCCAGCGATAGCTACCGTCCGATGTGATCCGGCTGCGGGGAACCTACGTCAACCTTCGGGCACTGCTCACCCACCAGTGCAAATACCAGGCGCGGATTGAAGGCGCGGTCATCGCTGATCGGGCATACGACCGGGACCTCGATAACGCGGCATAGGGGCGGCATAGCGGGACCGTCGACAGCCGCGGGCGGGGCGGCGAATCAGTCGGATGACACTGGGTTGACGTATTCCAGTTTCGGTAGGGTCGCGGCGGGTCCGCATGTCGCACGGGACCCGGAGAAGGGACACCCCACCATGCCACTGATCGGCCGAGACACCGAGCTGAAAGACCTGGGCGCGCTCGTGGACGGCCCCGGCGATCGGAGCGGAATTGTGATCGAAGGGGAACCGGGTATCGGTAAGTCGGCGCTCGTCGACGAGACGGTGGCAGCCGCGGCCGTCGCGGGATTGCGGGTGCTGCGGACCGCGGGGGTCGAAGCCGAACAGAACCTTGCCTACGCCGGACTGCATCGGCTGCTGTATCCCCTCCGCCGCGGGATGGACGCCCTGCCCGTGCGCCAATCGGACGCGCTGGCGACCGCTTTGGGCGTGTCGGACACCATCGGCGATCCGAGTCCGTACCTCGTGGGGCTCGGCGCACTCACATTGCTGACCGATGCGGCGGGCGAGCAGCCGCTGCTGATCGTCGCCGAAGACGTGCACTGGCTCGATGCCGCCAGCGCCGATGTGCTCGCCTTCCTCGCCCGCCGCATCGACACCGAACCCGTGGCTGTACTTGCCACCCTTCGAGACGGCGATACGCCGCTCTGCGACGCGGGACTGACCGCCATGAGAATCGGTCCACTGTCCGACGACGACGCGACGGCGCTGCTCGACAACACGGCACCGGAACTGCCCGCGCCGGTCCGCCGCCGCGTACTCGCCGAGGCCCAGGGGAATCCACTCGCACTGACCGAACTGCCCACGGCCGTCACGGATCGCACCGAACTCGCCGCTGCCCTGCCGTTGACCGAACGCCTCGAACAGGCGTTCTCCGCGCGGTGCGCCGCGTTGCCTGCGCGAAGCCGTGACGCGTTGCTGGTCGTGGCGCTCAACGACAGCGACTCGCTCGCCGAAACACTCGCTGCCACCGGCATTCTGCTGGGCTGCACCGTCGAGCCCGAGATACTCACGCCCGCGATGCAGGCACGGTTGATCGGAATCGGTTCCGGCACTGTGACCTTCCGGCATCCGCTGGTGCGGTCGGCGCTCGCCGCGACAGCGACGATCGAGCAGCGCCACCGCACCCACCGCGCGCTGGCCGAGATACTCGGCGAGCTGCCGGATCGCCAGGTATGGCATCGTGCGGCGGGCGCATCGGTCCCCGACGAACAGGTCGCCATCGAACTCGAGGACGCCGCCGAACGGGCGCGACACCGCGGGGGCGCGGTCGCGGCGCTGGAGCAGGCCGCGGCGCTCAGCGACAGTTCGGTGCGGCGTGCGGACCGGCTGCTACGGGCGGCCGAACTGGCCGTCGACTCCGGCCGCCGCGACACCGCCGAACGACTGGTGCACACCGCGCGCACGCTATCCCTGACACCGCGACAGGAGAGCACCGCGCACTGGCTGCTCAGCGGATTCGACGACGGAATACGCGAAAATCCATCGCGCATAGGTGAACTGGCCGACCTGGCGGCATCCGTCGCCGTCGACGGGCACACCGATGCCGCGATGCGGATCCTGTGGGGCGCGGCCATGCGGTGCTTCTGGTCCGAACCCGGACCCGACACCCGCCGCGCGCTGCTCGCCGTCGCCGACGCACTCCCCATCCCTGGCAGCGACCCCCGCCTGGTCGCGGTCGACGCATACGTGGCTCCCTTCGAACGCGGCGACCGCGTCCTCGGCCACTTGCACGCCTTGGCCTCGACCACCGGACGCGATCCGGAAGTGGACCGGTTCCTGGGCAGCGCGGCACTCCAAGTGGGCGCCTTCGACCTCGCCGCCCACTTCTCCAACGCCGCCGCACCCGGACTGCGCGCCGCTGGGCGGCTGGGGCTGCTGCCCCGCGCACTCACGGTCCACGCCTGGAGTCTGACCCGGCTCGGTGATCTCGCCACCGCGACGCCCATTGCGGCCGAGGCCGCGGCCTTCGCGCGCGAGACCGGCCAGCCGTTCATGCACGGACTGGCCACCGCCGTGCAAGCCGAAATCGCCGCGCTCCGTGGGGACTACCCGCACGCCATCGCGCTCACGGCGGAGGCCGAGCGGATCGGGCTGGCCGCCGGTGCGCGCCCCGTGCTGGCCACCGTCCAGCTCGCGCGCGGGCTCACCGCGCTCGGCGAAGGCCGGTTCGACGACGCCTTCGCCGATCTGAGCCGGATCCACGATCCGCATGATCCGTCCCATTCACCGGCGCTGCGCGCGTATTTCCTCACCGAACTCGCCGAGGCCGCGGTGCGCGCCGGACAGGTCGACGCCCTGCGGGAACTGCTGCACGGACTGGAACCGGCGGCGGCGTCCACACCGTCGCCCGCCCTGCACATCGGAATGCGGTACACGCAGGCGGTACTCGCCACCGACGCGGCCGAGGAGCGGTTCGCCGCCGCGCTGGCGGCCGACCTCACCGGCTGGCCGGCCGAACGTGGCCGGCTGCACCTGGCCTACGGCGAATGGCTGCGGCGACAGCGCCGGGTTGTCGAATCCCGGACCCATTTGCGCACGGCCAGAGAGACTTTCGACGCCCTGGGCTTTGTGGCCTGGAGCGAACGGGCACGCCTGGAACTGCGCAGTGCGGGCGAATCGAGCCCGGACCGCAGCCCGGACGCCCGAGAACGGCTCACCCCGCACGAGCTGAGCATCGCGCACCTGGCGGCGCAGGGGCTGACCAATCGGGAGATCGGGCAACGGCTCTACCTGTCGCATCGGACCGTCAGCACCCATCTGCATCGCATCTTCCCGAAGCTCGGGATCAGTTCGCGCAGCGATCTGGCGGCACTGCTGCCGCTCGGTGACGCGAGCCGGTAATACCGGCAGTTGCACGGTCTACCGACACCGATCGGTGGCGGTTGAGCTCGGCGGAGGCCCCGCACCCGTTCGCCCGGGCGATCAACCCTTTTCGCCGGGAAGTGCTAGTTGCTGTACACCCGACTCGGTTCGATGAGGACCGCGGCGCGGCGCTCCGCCGCCATCACGCGGTCGTACTCGTCCCAGTCGTCGTGCTTACCGCCGGCAGCGGTGAACACATTGCGCAGCAGCAGGCGCAGCCCTTCGGCGTCGATCCATGGCTGCGGATCGTCGGGACCGACGATGTGGGCCCGACCCTCGACCGTCGCCCATGCCCAGCCTTGCCTGAAGGTGGTGGTCACCTGTGGTCGGACACGTAGATTGGCAAGTTTCACCTTGCCGTAGGTAACGAAGCCCAGGACCGGCTGGCCCGACAGGGGATGAGCCAGCAGTCCGACATTGACCAGGGTGGAGTGGATGGTGTCGTCGGGCCGGAGGGTGGAGACGACGGCGAGCCCGTTCTCATCACGAGCCAGCTCAGCCGCCTGTGCCAGTGTGGTCATCACATCTCCCATGGTTGTGTGCCCAGCCGATCGTCGCATGCTTCCTGTGCCTTTTAGAACAATGCTCCGGCCGCTCCTATTCGATGCTGACCATCGGAGCATCGCGAACACCGCTCATGACTGGTTCGGCCGCTGCTGCCTGCGCGAACTGATCGAGACCGCTCCAGGACATCGGCGGCCTACAGCCGCACGTTTCCCCGAGATCGAGCTGGACATCGATGGCCACGGGGCTCGCGTCGGCAGCGATGTCCGTACTCAGCACTGCGGTGAGGGCCGTGCGGGCGATTGTGTCGATGGGCTGCTGCACCGTGATGGGGACCAGCTGGCCGTAGGTGTTGGTGCGGTCGCCGTCGCAGCCGACGACCGAAATGTCCTGGGGGATACGCGCTGTCGTGTCGATGATGGCACGCAGCGCCGCGGCGGCTCGGCCGTAGCGTGCCCACGACCAATCGGCTGGCGGGTCGGGTTCATTTCGATCACGTCGATCACCCACATCAGCATCCGATTCTGGGCAGGGCGACTACCGCGGGTGGCGGCGACGCATGGTCATTACGCCGGTGACCCATCCGACCGCGAACATAATCAGCAGGATCAGCCACAGCGGTGAGCGAATAGTGATCAAAAGGAATTCGATGGAGACCTTGTTACGGTTCTCGGCGACGAAGATGACCGCCATGACCGTGACTGCGAGGGCAACCCATTGCGTTGGTGAGATACGGGACAGTATCGAACGACTCTCAGTGCTGTTCATACGACCAAAGTATGACGCTGGTCGCAATGGGCTCAGGGA
Organism: Nocardia sp. NPDC005998; assembly: GCF_040614395.1. Lineage (NCBI taxonomy): Bacteria > Bacillati > Actinomycetota > Actinomycetes > Mycobacteriales > Nocardiaceae > Nocardia > Nocardia sp. NPDC005998. Next base: position 18,190 of record NZ_JBEXUI010000024.1, read on the forward strand.
ATGCCGTGCAGACATTCTGCATACTGGAGCGCGTTCAGTCCGCGGGGGCGGCGTCTTCGATGTCGGCCTTGGTGATCGAACGGACGACGGGGCGCAGAATCGCGACTACCCGGTCCGGGTCGGCCTCGGCGAGGTGATCGAGCTTGACGAGATGGCGGCACAGGACGATGCCGATCAGCGCGGCGCTGACCACCTCTGCGCGCAGATCGGCTTCCGCACCAGGTATGGCGTCGCTGATCTGATCGTTATAGATACGCGAGGAGGTGCGGATCTCCTCGGCGGCCTCGGGGTGGGTGAGCATCGACCGCAGCATGGCCAGCGAGGTAACCGGTTCCTCGATCAGAGAGTCGCGCAGTCTGTCGAGCAATTGCTCGGCGACATCCGCAGCGCTGCCCCCGGCGAGCAGTGCCGTTCCGGACCCGATAGCGCTCAGGAACAGCTGCTGTTTGCTGCCGAAATAATGGATGACGAGTCCGGGATCCACGCCCGCGGCGGTGGCGACCGCGCGGATGGTGGTGCGGTCGTAGCCGGATTCTGCGAACAACGTGCGAGCGTGGGCGAGGATCCGCGCCTCGGTATTGCGTCGCTGCTCGGCCCGCGAAGTGGGCGCTGGGGGGTTGCTCACGCGGGTCATTCTACGGGCGTTGATCAGGGCGACTTTTCGTTCTACGCTCGTTGTATCAATGATTCAACGAGCGTTGAATGAAAGGTGGTTGACATGAGCCGACCCGGTGTCGAGAGCCCGCTACAGGTCTTGGAGCAGCGAAACAAGGCGATCCTCGCCAACGACATGCACGCGTTCGTGGACCTGTTCGCGGAGGACGGCGTCATCGAGATGCCGTTCACTGCAGGCGAATTGCCTGCTCAGCTGGCAGGTAAGGAGGCAATTCGGGCATACGCGATCGACGCCGACCGCGGTGGGTTCCGTCTCGACGAACTGCGTGTACACCAGACCCACCAGACCGCCGATCCGGAGGTCGTGATCGTCGAACTGACCTCCGTCGGACGCGTCACGTCGACCGACCAGCCGTTCAAAGTGCCCTGTATTCAGGTCTTCCGGATCCGCGACGGGAAAATCGTGTTGTTCCGTGACTATGTCGGCCACGCGTTCCTACCGGACCTGAGCTGAGCCTCCCAAGCGGACTTCGGGTAGCGCTCTGGGCACATTCCTGCCGCCTCGAGCGCATCCTGGTCGAACTGTTCGGACCTATGATCGTGTCTCACGTTGTGTAACGAGATGGGTTGCACTGGTTGATGTTTGGGCGTGACTGATGTTTCGGTCCGACTGATGTCGGACGAGTTGTGGGAGATCGTGGAGTCGTTGTTGCCGGAGTTCACCGCTCGCCGCCAAGGTGGCGGTACCGCTCCGGTCGAGCAGCGGGCGGTCTTCACAGCAGTGGTGTACGTGCTGGCCAGCGGTTGTGTGTGGCGGATGCTGCCGGATCAGTTCGGGGTGAGTGTGCCCACGGCCCATCGCCGGTTCAGCATCTGGACTCGGGCGATCCGCCGCCCAGCCGATCGGGTCGACCTGATGACGCAGCTGCCTGTAGCGCGGTTGCTGTGTCGGGTGCCGGTGGCGGATCCGCCGGTTCAGTGGCGGATCCGCCGAGGCGAAGCTAGGACCCGGTGGGCGGCTCGCCGACGGTGACGTTGGTGTCGATGACGCCGAAAACCTCGCCCTGTGGCGCCTTCAGCACCCCCATGCGGCCGAACGGGCTGTCCTGGGGACCCATCATGAGCGTGGCGCCGAGTTCGGTGGCGCGTTTGATTGCTGCGTCTACATCGTCGTACTGGAACCAGGTGAGCCAGTAGCTCATACCCTCGCCGGGCTCCTTGCTGGAATCCATCAGGCCGCCGACGCTGTCGGCGCCGCTCGGCGTGGTGAAGGTGGAGTAGATGAACTGGTCTCCGTCGCCGATCTCGGCGTAGCTCCAGCCGTACACCTTGCGGTAGAAGTCCTGTGCGGCCTGGTAGCCGCTGGTGTGCAGTTCGTTCCAGCAGTAAGTGCCGTGTTCGTTGTAGACGCCAGCGCCGGTATGCGCCTTGGCTTCCCACACGCCGAATACGCCACCCGTGGGATCGGCGGCGACGAACATCCGCCCGACGTCCATGACATCGAACGGCGGCATGAACACCTGCCCACCCGCCGCGGTGACCTTACCGGCGATATCGTCGGCACTGTCCGCGGCAAAGTAGGTGGTCCACGCCGACGGCATCGGCATACCCTCGGGCTTCGGGCCGATACCCGCAGCGGGCTTGCCGTTGCGCAGCGCCATCAGATAGCCGCCCGCTTCGGCTGGGCTGTCCTGGATCTCCCAGCCGAAGAGATTGGCGTAGAACTCGCGGGCCTTGTCGGTGTCGTCGACCTGACAGTCGACCCAACACGGTGTGCCCTGTGGCCAAGCGGAGTCACGAGTGGGCATGGTTTGTCTCCTTAATCGAGGGCGGATCCGCCGCGCCGAATCTAGGCGGGCGGCCTTGCACTGTTTCGAAAAAAGGGGATCGAGCCGGTTAAGAGTTTGCCCCGATTGCCGCCGCCGCACAGCCGGTTGGCGCAGGAATTCATCGGCGAGTCACCCAGAAGGCCAAAGGTTGTCGCGGTTTCTGTGACCTCGGCGGTCACCGTACGCGGTCGCGCGCGTCCTGCCACAGGCCGTGGACGGCCACCAATGGCTTTGCCGCCATCCACTCACCGAACCGGTATTCCGCTCCCCGCACCAGACGCGAGGCCAGCTCCGGGGACTGCTGGGCGAGGTATCGGCGCCCCTTTGCGGCGTGGAGGGGCAGCGAGACGATCTTGATTCGATCGAATTCTTTCAGCTGTGGGATTGCGAAACCGATATTTTCCCACGTGGTCCGGCTCTGGTCTTCCAAGACGAGCTCGCCGCCGTACCCGCAGATCTCCGTGGCGTAGTGGGCCATCAGGGCGGCCTCGGTGTGCGGGCCCGCGCATGCGCCTCCGCAGAGTACGAGACGACTGCTGAGCGCGTTCGGGTCGATGGACCGCAGACCGGCTCGCACACGCCACCGGTTCATGAGGTTCGCGCGGGTGCCCGCATTGCGATAGCCGAGAACCACAACGGCCTCGGAGCCGCCCGTGGCCGTTCCGACGAGCCTGCGGGAAGCGCGCCAGTTCTCCCACTCGCCCCAAAGCAGTACGAGCACGAGACCGATAGCCGAAAGCCGAGTTCGTTTCTGCACGGGGCTCTCAATCGTGGGGCGGTCGAATCCGGATGAACGCGAAGACGCGATCGATGATTTCGGGAAGCGGTCGGCCATCCGCACTATCGGCCCACTGCGATAGCGCGACCTCGAAGCATCCCAAGGCGGCGCTGACCATTGCGCGTGCCTCGAGGTCGGCGGTCCCGTCGTGAGTCTCGAGACGGCGGGCAACTTCCGGGGAGAGCGCCGCGGACCAGGCGAGGTGCTTTTCGAGATTCTTCGCCCGCAATTCGCCGGTGTGGGTGATCACGCGCATGATGCGTTTCCAGCTGGCGGCGTCCTGCTCCATCCAGGTGGCGCCCTCGCGGAAGGTCGCGTGCAGGGCCGACCAGATATCGGCGTCGCCGAGCTTGGCGACGAATGCTGCACGGACCTCCTCGGCAGTGGGTATTCGGCTGCCGAAGACGACGTCTTCCTTGCTGGGGAAGTAGCGGAAGAAACTGCGCGTGGAGATTTCGGCGGCCGCTGCGATGTCGTTGACCGTGACCTGGTCATACCCGCGCTCGTCGAACAGCTCGATCGCCGTTTCGGCCAGGGATTCCTTCAATGCCTCGCGCGCGCGGGCGCGCAAACCGCTGATGTCCGCTACTGCCATGGCGAAAGCATACAATGCCAGATGTGACGTGTGCTGCCAAATGTGTCCTTATATGACAACTCTGTCATACAGTGACAAGCAAGCATCGAAGGGTGAACACGCAAGGAGGCGGAGCAAACATGACAAAGGTTCTTTTCGTGGTCTCGGCGGCAGATCGCTGGACGCTCAACGACGGCACCGTCCACCCCTCCGGGTATTGGGCGGAGGAGTTGGCGGTTCCGCATCGGATCTTCAGCGAGGCCGGATGGGACATCACGATCGCCACACCGGGCGGCAAGCCGCCCACTCTCGATGAGCTGAGTCTGGGTTTCGCCGGTGGGATGCCGAAGAAACGACGGGCGATCAAGAACTACCTGGACAGCATCGGCGCCACGCTGAGCGCTCCGCGACCGTTGGATGAGGTCGATGTCGACGAGTTCGATGTGGTGTTCTATCCCGGCGGTCACGGTCCGATGGAAGACCTTGCCTACGACGAGGTTTCGGGTGAGCTGCTGAGGCATCGGCTCGCCTCGGGCAAGCCGCTGGCCCTGCTGTGCCACGCACCGGCGGCGATCCTGGCGGCGACGAATCCGGATGGCAGTTCGGCGTTTTCGGGCTACCGGATGACCGGGTTGTCGAACCGGGAAGAGCGATTGAACTGGTTTGCCCGAAAGGCGCCCTGGCTATTGGAGGACAAACTGAAGGAGGCCGGAGTCGACTACCTGAAGGGCATGCCCCTGCGGCCGTTCGTGGTGACCGACCGCAATCTCTACACCGGCCAGAACCCGCAGTCCTCGGAAAAGCTGGCGCACCTGCTGGTTTCGGAGCTGCGTGGGTGAGCGGCGCGACCGGGTCGTCGGTGCGGCGAATCAGGGCTGCGGCAGTGTCGCTACCGCGCTGGAGGCGCCGAGTGTCGCGTACACCGCCGCGCGAACCCGATCGGCGACGACCTGTGGGGAGGAGGTGTCGTACTTGCCGTCGAGGTGTAGGAAGGCGAGACCGTGGACAAGTGCCCACACCGCGGTGGCCATCGCTTCTGGGTCGGCAGCGGGAAAAGCCTGCTGCACAATGGACTTGACGTACTCGGCGATCGCGGCCGTGGCGGCCACCCGTTCGGGGCTGCTCGGATCGCAGGGGTCGGCGAACATCACCCGGAACAGCCCGGGCCGCTCGAGCGCAAACTGGACGTAGGCGACCGCGATCGCGGCGAGGTCCTCGGCCTTCGTCGGTGAGGGATGTGCCGCGGCCAGATGTGCGGCGAGTTCGCGATATCCGACGGCGGCCACCGCGGACAGCAAGGCGTTGCGGTCGGCGAAATGCCGGTACGGCGCGGCGGTGGACACGCCGGCGCGCCGGGCTGCGGCGCGCAGGGACAACTCGGTCGCGCCGCTTTCCTCGAGCAATTCCACGGCCGCGCGCACCAGCGCGGACGGTAGATCGCCGTGGTGATACGACGCGGTCGATGTTGACATGCCTCCAACCTAACAAGTGTTGACATCGCTTACATTTCTCTTTAATGTTAGCGCTGCACACATAATGTGAGCAGTGTGAACATTAGAGGATGAACGAGAGGTGCCCATGTCGAGCGGTTCGACGTCAAGCGGGTTGTTCTCGCCGCTTCAGCTGCGGTCCGGCCAGATATTGCGCAACCGGATCGCGAAAGCGGCGATGGAGGAAGGGATGGCGGGTCGGGCACAGCTGCCCGATGCGCGTCTGGTCGCGTTGTATCGGCGGTGGGGCGCTGGCGGTGCTGGCCTGCTGATCACGGGAAACGTGATGGTGCACGCGGAGGCGCTGACCGGTCCCGGCGGCATCGTTCTCGATGCCGACGCGCCGCTCGAACCGTTCACGGCGTGGGCGCAGGCCGGTAAGGCCGCCGGTGCGGCGATGTGGATGCAGATCAGCCATCCCGGCCGCCAGGTGCAGGCGGCGATGCCCGGGGTCGTGTGGGGGCCTTCGGATGTCGCGGTCGATATGGGCCGTCACTCCAAGCGGTTCGGCCGCCCGATCGCGATGACGCCCGCGCAGATCGGTGCCACCATCACCCGCTTCGCCACCACCGCGCTGCGGGCCGAACAGGCCGGATTCGACGGGGTGGAGGTCCATGCCGCGCACGGGTATCTGCTGTCGCAGTTCCTGTCACCGCTGGTCAATACCCGCACCGACGAATGGGGCGGATCCCTGGAGAACCGGGCCCGGCTCTTGCTCGAGGTGGTGCGTGCCATTCGTGCGGTGGTGTCGCCGAGCTTCGCGGTCGCGGTGAAACTGAACTCCGCGGACTTCCAGCGCGGCGGCTTCGACGCCGACGACGCCCAGCAGGTGATCGCGATGCTCGCGCCGCTGGGGGTCGACCTGGTCGAGTTGTCCGGCGGCAGTTACGAAAGCCCCGCGATGGCGGGCCGACCCACCGACGGCCGTACCGCTGCCCGGGAGGCCTATTTCCTGGAGCTGGCCTCGGAGCTGGCCCGCACCAGCCCGCTGCCGCTGATGCTGACCGGTGGCATCACCCGCCGGGAAACCGCTGAGCAGGTTCTGGCCAACAATGTCGCGGTGATCGGCATGGGCACCGCGTTGGCGCTCACACCGGATCTGCCCAACAGGTGGCGGGAGAACCTGGCGGCGAGCGCCGCGTTGAAACCGGTGACCTGGTCGGATAAGGCTGCGGCTGCGATGGCCGGGATGGCGATGGTCCGGTATCAAATGCGTCGGTTGGCGCGCGGACGCAACCCGGCGCCCGGTGTCGGCCCCGCATTCGCGCTCGTGTCCGACCAGATCGTGCAGCGGCGCGCGCTCCGTGGCTACCGCGTATGGCTGGCCACGAGGAAGCCGCGGTACGCCGCGATACCGGCCGCGGCCGAGCTGTGAGTCCAGCCATCTCCGAGTCTTCCCACCCCCCACGCCCAGGAGGAGCCATGTCCCGCAGCACGGTCGTGCCCGACGCCAGCGATCTATCCACCGACACCAGCACTCCCCACAACCATGTCGCGATCATCGGCACCGGCTTCGGTGGCATCGCGACCGCGGTGCGGCTGCGTCGCGCCGGATGCGCCGACTTCGTCATGCTCGAGCGTGCCGACGAAGTCGGCGGGGTATGGCGTGACAACGACTATCCCGGTGCCGCGGTGGATATCCAGAGCAACCTCTACTCGTTCTCCTTCGCACCGAACCCGAACTGGCACAACACCTACGCCAAGCAACCCGAGCTGTTCGCGTACCTCAAAAACGTCACCGACGCCCAGGGGCTGCGTGCGCATGTGGTGCTCGACTGCACGGTGGATCGGTTGACGTGGGATCCGGTCGCGCAGCGGTGGCAGCTCGACACCGCCCGCGGACCGCGCACCGCCACCCATGTGGTCCTGGCCACCGGCGCGCTCGCCGATCCGGTCATCCCCGCGATTCCGGGTCTGGACCGTTTCGCCGGTGTCAGCTTCCACTCCGCGCGCTGGAATCACGACTACGACCTGACCGGCAAACGGGTCGCGGTGATCGGCACCGGACCTTCGGCGGTGCAGTTCGTTCCGGCGATCCAGCCCGACGTCGCGCACCTGACCGTCTTCCAGCGCACCCCGGCGTGGGTGGTACCCCGCCACGACCACCAGATCAGCGGGTTCAGCCGCCTGCTGTACCGCACGGTGCCCGTTGTACAGCAGCTGGAACGGTTGAGCCTGTATCTGCGGCGCGAGTGGCAGGTGGTCGGCTTCCGCAATCCGGCGCTGATGAAACTGCCCGAACGCGGCGCCCGCCGCCACCTCGAGGCACAGGTCCGTGACCCCGAGCTGCGGGCAAAACTGTTGCCGGACTTCCGCTTCGGTTGTAAGCGGATCCTGATCTCCGACGACTATCTGCGCTCACTGGACGAACCCAACGTATCGCTGGTGACCGACGGCGTCCGCTCGATCACCAAGCGGGGGCTCATCGACAACACCGGTACCGAGCACCGGGTGGACGCCATCATCTTCGGCACCGGCTTCCGAACCTCGCGCCTGCCGCTGACCGACCGCACCTACGGCCCCGACGGCCGCACCATGGCCGAGGTGTGGGGCACCAGCCCGACCGCGTACCTGGGCACGTCGGTGGCCGGATTCCCCAATATCTATCTCATCCACGGCCCCAACATCGGATTGGGGCACAACTCGGTGATCCACATGTTCGAATCCCAGGCCAATTACATCGCCGACGCGGTCAGCTACGCCCGCGACCACGACCTGGCCGCTGTCGAACCCACCGCCGCCGCGCAGCATGCATTCACCGAGGAGGTCGAGCGTCTCGGTGCGGGCACCGTGTGGACCGCGGGCGGCTGCACCAGCTGGTACCTCAACGAAGACGGGCGCAACACCAACATCTGGCCGGGCTCCACAATCGACTTCCGCCGCCGCACAATGCATTTCGATCCCACCGAGCATCTGCTGCACCGGCGCGCACCCGTGGCGGTCACCGCATGAGCGCCGGGGCGATGATCGCGGGAAATCCCGCCGCGCCATCGATCATGCTGATCCACGGCCTCGGCGGCTCCTACCGAGTCTGGGACCGGGTCGTGCCCTTGCTCGAAGCGAGCATGAATATCGTTGCGGTGCAGTTGGAATCGACCGAATCGATCGAGTTCGATGCGGACGATGCCGCAGCGTTGATCGACTCGCCGACGCTCATCGTCGGACACTCCCGTGGCGGCCTGGTCGCCACCGCGCTGGCCGAACGCCACCCCGATCTCGTGTCGGAACTGATTCTGCTGTGCCCGCCGTGGTCACCAGCCAGCCGGTTGAGCGCGCGTCGACCGCTCGAGCGTGCCTTGGCGCTGCCGGTCATCGGCCATCTGATGTGGGCGCTGGCCTCGGATGAGCGGCAACGCGCCGCACAGGCCACGTCGTTCGCTCCCGACACCGCGGTGCCCGACCGGTTCGTCGCCGATCTGCGCTCCCGCGGGCGCCGCAACCTCATCCGCAGCACGCACGCCATCGACACCTATCTGGGCACCCGCACCCTCGCCGATCGTCTGCAGAACCTGCCGATGCGCATCGAGTTGGTCTTCGGTGAGCTCGACGCCCGTGTCGCCGCGCCCGCGGCCGAGTTCGCGCTGCTGCACGACACGCACCCGACGATCCTTCCCGGCGTCGGGCACACCCCGCCGTGGGAAGCCCCGGACGCAGTCGCGGATCTGATCACCCGATCGCTGCGGTCCACGGCACCCGCGTACTAGGCGCAGGTGACCGTCGTCGAAGTGGGGAACCTGCACACCCTGCGCTGGCACGTCGCAGGGCATGCCGAATTGGCCACTACGCGTTGGGAAATCGTCGAAACGCTGGTGAATCGACTGTCCACTCCCGAAGTAGATGCCCATGACTGAGCAGACAACCGCCCCGAGGGTTGCGGGCCTGGACCATGTCGCGGCAGTGAACGACCTGTTGGCCAACCTCGGACTCTCGACCGAAAAACGCCGGAGGCAGTGTCGGTTTCGCCGGTCAGGACCCGATCGTGCCCGTGCGCCACCGGCTGGGGCGTGTATCGGCATCTCCATCATGGCCGCCGCGGTCGCCATGCACCGGCGTCGCGGGAGCAGGATCTACATCCGGCCCCGCGGCTCCAGCCGACCGGAATGGCGTACCGAATAACATCCGGTAGGCATGCGGGGGCGCATGCCGCGCCTACGAGGTCTCAACGGCGGGTCGTCGGCGGGAGGGGCGGATGTCGGACCAGAGTCGGCGGACGAGGGCCTTGCACTCGTCGAGGGTGCCGGGCTGGCCGACCGTTGTCCAGCCGGTGGGCGCGGGTCGGTGCGCGGGCCAGATCGCGTATTGGTCATCGTCATTGACCACGACTGTGCGCAGGGGCGGACCGGCGGTCGGTGCCGTGGGCGCCGCCGTGGCGTCGATGAGGCGACGTCTGTCGAGTTTGCCGTTGGCGGTGACGGACGCTTCGGTGCGCAGGACATAGATGTCGGGCCGAAGGTGGTCTACGACAGTGGATGCCATGTGGCCGCGGAGGTCCGACTCCTCGGCGGTGGACCCGGTGCGCAGCGTCACATACGCGGCGAGGTACTTGCCGCGGCGGTCGTTGTGTTCGGCGGTTACGTAGGCGGCGAGGATGTCCGGGTGGTGTACCAGCGCCTGCTCGACTTCGGCCGGTTCGATTCGGCGGCCGCGGATTTTGAGTTGGTTGTCGATACGACCCAGGAATTCCATCCCGCCGTAACCGATCGCCCGCACCCGGTCCCCGGTTCGGTACAGCCGGTCGCCGGGGCGAGATGCGTGCGGGTCCGGCGTGAACCGCTCCGCGGTGAGGTCGGGTGCGCCGAGGTATCCACAGGCCAATCCTGCTCCGGTGATACACAATTCGCCCGGTTCGCCGTCGGGGACCGGGTTCAGATCCTCGTCGAGGATATAGGTGCGCACGCCGGTGATGTCATGACCGATGACGACGACCGAAGGCAGCGGATCGGCACTTGTCTGGACATGCGCGGTGACGAGGACGGTCGATTCGGTGGGACCGTAGCCCACGATTATCGAGGTGTCGGGAAGGTGTCGCGCGCTCAGCTCGAGGTGGGCGGGGAAGATGGCCTCGCCGCCGAGCAGCAGATCGCGTAGGGGACGCAACGCATTCGGTTGTTCCTCCAGGATCAGCCGGAACATGGTGGGCGTGAGGAAGGTCGCCGTCGCGCCGTGATCGCTGACCAGGCGGGCGAATTCGCCCACCGAAGGCGGTCCCGGCGGCGCGATCGCGAGCCTGCCGCCGTTGATCAAGGCACCCCAGGTCTCGAAGATCGATGGATCGAAGGTGGGCGCGGTGTGCAGCAGGTAGCACTGTTCCGGCCCTACCTTCATGTAGTTCTGGGTGGTGACGACATTGACCACCGCACGGTGCGGAATGGCCACCGCCTTGGGTTTTCCGGTGGAGCCGGAGGTGAACATGATGCACGCGAAGTGATCCGGTCCGACGGAGTCGGGGAGCGGCTCGGTGGGATGGTCGACAAGGTCGTCGTACAGCAGCGTGCGGACGGTGCCGGGCAGCCGGTCGCGGCTGGCGCCGTCGGTGATCACGACGGGCACCCCAGCGATCGCGATCTGTTCGGCGAGCGCCTTATCGGGTTGTGCGGGATCCAGGGTCAGGTAGGCGCCGCCTGCGGCCAGGACGGCCAAGTGCGCCGTGACCAGCCTTTCGCTACGCGGAAGGTGAACGCCGACAGGGACGTCGGGGCCGACACCCTGACGGCGCAGACCTGCCGCCATACGGCATGCGATGGTGACGAGTTCGGCGTAGCCGAAGCGTCGGTCGCCGAACTCCAGCGCCACCGAATCCGGTGTGCGAGTGGACCATTCGAGCACCCTGTGGTGCACCACGGTGTTGGAACTATCGCCGTACCTGCCGTCAGGGTGCATATGATCCGCCTGCCCTCCGCGGTGAGTCGAGTCCAATGATGTTATTACGCCAGCTATTTCACGAATCTTGCCAACTAAGGGAATAGCGCCGGCGCGAACATGCGACGCTCGGAGGATGGACAGTCTGTACCATCGGATCCGGCGCGGGATCGAGAACTTCGCCGACGCCGTCGCTCTTGTCGACGACGGGCGCGCGCTGACGTATCGAGAGCTCGGCCATCGGGTCGATGCCATGGCAGATCGGTTGCGGCGCAATGGAGTCGAACCCGAGGCCGTGACGGCCATCTGTGTCCGGGAGCCCGCGGTGGCGATCGTTGCGGTGCTGGCGGTGTGGGCCGTCGGGGGCGCGTATCTGCCGCTGGACGCGGACTTTCCCGACGATACGTTGCGGCGGTGGATGGCCGGATCCGGTGTGCGCCTGATACTTACCGAGCCCGAGCAGCAGGCGCGACTGTCCGACCTGGATGGGGTTGACGTGATGATCGTCGACGCATCGGAACCATCTTTCCCGGGTGACGCGCCGTTCCATGGCCCACCCCATTCTCGGAACCTCGCATACGTGATGTTCACCTCCGGCTCCACAGGTAGGCCGAAAGGTGTTGCCGTAGAACATCACAGCCTTGCCGCCTACCACACCGCGCTGGCGTCGTACGTCTCGCTCGGGCAACACCATGTGGTACTGCAGGTGGCGGCCTTCACCTTCGATCCGTGGCTGCGGGATGCGCTGATGCCGCTCGCCGTGGGGGCCAAGGTGGTGGTCACCTCGAAGTCGGTGCGTCGCAACCCGGATCAGCTCCTGGCCGCGGTGCGAGCGCACGGGGTTACCCACTTGTTGAGTGCCACACCGGCTTTGCTCACCGGCCTGATCACCTCGCCGATGTTCGCTGCCGAACCGCCTCGGCTGGAGACCACATTGGTCAGCGGTGAGAGCTTCGTGCCGCTGCGTGCGCACGCGGCGGCCCTGGTCCGATTCGGGCGCATAGTCAATCATTTCGGGCTCACCGAGACCACCCTCATCGCCACCCAGCACACGATCACCTCAGCGGCGGTCGCCGCCGACGTGATCGGCAAGCCGCTGCCGGGCGTCGCGGTGCACCTGCTCGACAGCGCGCTGCAGCCGGTCGACCGCGGCGAAGTGGGCGAAATCTACCTCGGGGGAACAGGAGTGAGCAGGGGATACCTGGGAGCGGTCGGCCACACCGCCGCGCGGTTCATCGCCGATCCGTTCGTGTCGGCATCCAGTGCGGGTGGGGCGAGGCTGTATCGCACCGGGGATCTGGGACGTCTGCTCGTGGACGGGACGCTGGAGTACCTCGGTCGGCGCGATCGGCAGATCAACTTGCGCGGCCACCGTGTCGAGCCAGCGGAAGTCGAGTTGGCGCTGACCCGTCACCCGGCCGTCCGCGCCGCGGTCGTCATCGGTCATCGCCGCCCGACGCACGGGATCGTCCTGGTCGGCTACGTCGTCCGGGCGGAGAGCACGGCAGGTGCGCCGCTCGACAGCGCCGGGTTGCGGACGCACTTGGCGGCGCTGCTCCCGGCCCACATGATTCCGGCGGCGTACGTGTTCCTGGACCGGCTGCCCTTGGGGGCTACGGGCAAGGTGGACCGATCCGCCCTGCCGGAGCCCGTGTTCGGCGGGCGCCGGGCCGACGCCGAGGACGGTGCGGCACCGGATTTCGCCCCGAGCACCACGGTGCAGCGCGCGATTGCCGAGGTCTGGTCGGACGTGCTGAATGTGCGGGAGATCGGTCGCGACGACAACTTCTTCGATCTCGGCGGCCATTCGCTGCTGGCGGCGCGTATTGCGAACCGCCTGGCTGCCGAGCTGGGCCGTGACTTCACTACCGAGCGCATCCTGGGCAACCCCACTATCGCTCTGCTCGCCGCGAACCTGCCGGGACGGGCGGCCGCCGCGCGGCCAACGGATGAGCTGGTACGCCGGACCGGAACCCGGTATCCGCTGTCCGCTGTGCAACGGGGGCTGTGGAATCTGGCGTCGTGGCAAGCGCAACCACCGGTGGTGGCGCGCGCATTCCGGCTGAACGTTCGGCCGGACCGGGATCGGCTCGCCGGTGCGGTGGCTGCGTTGCTGCGCAGACATGCGGTGCTGCGCTGCGCGTTCGATGCGGCGCCGGGACAGCCGCCGGGCCAGACCGTGCGGCACCGGGTGAGCGTTGCGGTCAAGACCGAGACTGCACCCGCCGACGAGATGGCCGCGGAACTCGCGCTGGCGTGTGCGACCGCTATGGACGTTACGCGCGGGCAGGTCATCGATGTGACCCTGTACGAACACCCGACCCGAGCGGGGTGCACATTGCTGGTGCGCTGTCACCATCTCGTCGCCGATGAGCCTTCGCTGGACATCCTGGTACGTGAGCTCGGCGAGCTGTACTCGGATGCGCGAAGCGCAGCGGGCCGCGCGGAGCCCACGGCCGACTATCCGGAGTTCGCCCGTGCGCAGGACCCGATAGCAGATGCGGGAAAAGCATTGCGGTACTGGCAGTCCCGGCTGGGTGAGATCGTTCCGCCCGCGGATGCGGCAGGCGCGGTGTCGTCGGCACGGCTGTCGCTGCCGGGGGCCGTGGTTCGCCCGCTGCGGGCCGAGGCACGGTCGCTGGGTATGGACCTGCCCGGCGTATTGCGCACCGCTTTCGCGACCGCGCTCGCGGCCGATGAACCCGATCGAGACCGGATTGCGGTGTGTACCAAGGTATTACGCCGCCCAGGGCCGGAGTGGGAGCCGGTGATAGGCCCCTTCGCCCGATCCGAGCCCGCGGTGGTCGATATCGGCGCCGGGCATTCGCTGCGGCAGCTGCTGCGGATGGACACCGACCGACTCGGCGACGCCGCCGCGTTCGTGGAGATCCCGGTCGAGTTTCTGTGCGGAGAGCTGGGTCTGTCCTCGTCGATGCTGACCAATTGCGTCGTCGTGCATCCGGCTGCCGCCGAACCGCTGCTACTCGACGGCGTCGAGGCGACCCCGGTCGAACTGCCGATCCTCGGCGCTCACACCGTGCGGCTGCTGGAGGTGACCGAACAGGCGGGTGGTCTAACCGGCTGGGTGCATGTGCGCGGCCACGATTCGGAAGCGGCCGATCGCATCGCGGCACGCGTGCGAGAGCTGCTGACCGAACTCGTCGTGGACAGGAGCGTGCGATGACCGACAACCAGAAGAACGATGCGCCGAACTTCGCGACGATCGGCTTAGTCGGTGCGGGAAATATGGCACGTGCCTTGGCAACCGGATGGGCAACTCCGATCCTGTGCACCGACAACGGCTCGGGACGCGCGGCTGAGCTGGCCGCGGACACCGGCGGTGTCGCCGTGGCGACCAATGCCGAACTCGCCGCCCGCGCGGACGTGATCGTGTTGTGCCACAAGCCGGGGCAGCTGGCCGCGGTGGGCCGGGAACTCGACGGGACGCGGGCCGTGGTGGTCTCGGTGCTATCCGGCGTGACATCCGCACAGCTGAACGCGGTGTACCGCCGGTCACCGGCGGTGCGAGTAACGGTCAATCTCCCGGTCCGGGTCCGCGCGGGGATCGTATCGCTGCCGACCGGCCAGTGCGTGGACGCGGAGGTGGAGTCCGCCGTAGCGGAATTGTTCGGCCGCGTGGGCGCGGTTGTCCGAATCCCAGAACATCAAGTGGACGCTTTGATTCCATTGGCCGGTGTCGGTCCCGCACTGGTCGCGATGTTCGCGCAGGCCCAAGCGGATGCGGCCATCCACGCCGGACTCCCGGCAAATCTGGCGATTTCGCTGGCGACCGAGACGCTGCGCGGCACGGCCGCTCTCTTGGCCGACTTCGAGCACGACACGCTCGCGCTGCGTCGCGCGGTGGCCTCGCCCGGCGGTCCGACCGAGCGGGCGCTGACGGCGGCACAAGCTCAGGGACTACCGGACGCGGTGCTAGCCGCTGCTCGGGCAGCATTGCCGGCGCGCTGACCAACTGGATTGCGGCGCAATGCCTTTTGAGTTTTCCACTGCCGGGAACTCACACAGCGAAGCAAGCGATTTGCGTCGATATCCTTTCCGGGAGACTGCATTACAGCGTTGTCGCCCGCATTGGAGAACCGATGGTGATCGCACAGACCGCACTTCCGGTGGATATCGACGGCGACAGTGTGCTGGTCCGCTATTACGCGGACCTGCGCACCGCGGCCCGGCTCTACCGGTCCGAGAACGGAACTCCGCAGACGCCGGGTTTGGCCATGGATCCGGAGCTTCCCGAACTGACCGAGCCGCTGGCGCAGTTGCTGGGGACCGCGCGGATGCGGATGGTCGGGCTGGGTTCGTACGCGGGCCGGGAGCTGCGGCTGCTGGACTTGCGCTGCACCGCGTCCACCCGGACCACGAAAACGTTCGCCTCGGTGCTCATCGTGGCCAGGGCGGTGGCGCATATCCAGCGAACCGGCGAGCGGGTAATGATCGTGACACCGACATCGGCGAACAAGGGCACCGCATTGCGCGATGCCGTGCTGCGGGCGATCCGACTCGGTCTGGTGTCGGCAGAGCAGTTGAGCATTGCCGTGGTCGCGCCCGCGGAGTCGCTGCCCAAGCTGTGGGCTTCCGAGTTGTCCGAGGACTCGGAGTTGTTGCGGCGCAACCCGATTCTGCTCTACGACGGTGAGCGGTCGGACGGGGTCAAGGCGTTGGCCGCCGAGTTCGTGCGCGCGGCCGCGGACTCCTTCGAGCGGGATCGAGGAGTCCGGCTTTGGTACACAATGGATTTGGCCAATTACATCATCGCCGATACCGCGCGGGCCTTCTTCGAAGCGGACGTGTCGAGTCCGGCGCCGCAGGGGCGATTGCACGCCCATGCCGTATCGAGTGCGTTCGGGCTGCTCGGATACCACCTCGGCAGGCGGGTGCGCCATCCCGAGTCGGATCCGGACCATCCGCAATTCCTGCTCGTCCAACATTTGCGCACCTCCGATATGGTGACGAGCCTGCTGCGAGCGAGGTCGGGTGGCGAGATCCCGCCGCGCTACGTTCGTGACGAATCGGCGAAAGTGTTTGCACAGCAGGATGATCCGCACTTCCCGGCGGTCACCGATAGTCCCACCGAGGATTTGGACAGCACCTTCTACACGCGCCAACCGGCCACATCGCCGACCATGAACGCAATCATCGAACGGCACGGTGGCGACGGCATTGTGGTGTCGCGGCGGGAATGCCTGGCCCGGTACGACGAGCTGCGGGCACGCTTGGCCGCGGTGGACATCGCGCTGCCCGCCGACACCGCAGCGCTGCGGGAGTGGTCGCTGGTCATGGCGCTGACCGGCGTAATGAATGCCATCGAACGCGGTTTGGTGCCCGCGGGTATGGAGGTGGTCGTGCACGGCTCGGGCAGCTACTCGACCGACGACTATGTGCCGCTGTCCGAGACCTGCACCACCCGCGTCCGTACGGCCGCCGATCTCGAGGCTCCGTTGACCAAGGCCGCACTGTGACAAGGGATTTCGCGGGATCGCAGCCGGACCGTGCGGCCGAGGCGGCGCCATTGGCGGATGAGGCCCGGTACCGGCCGGTGTACGCCGCGGGGGACTGGAGCCCGACACTCACCGCGATCTGGCAGGAGTGCTATGGCGCGGACCTCCCGGACGGGCTGGAACCGCTGGGCTTCAGCTCCGCCGGAGAACTGGGGTCGTTGCGGCGCTGGCTGGATGTCGGTCCGGGCGATCGCATTGTCGACGTGGGGTGTGGACGCGGCGGGCCGGGCCTGTGGATCGCCCGGCACGCCGAGGTCGATCTGGTCGGGGTGGATCTGCTCCCGGAAGCCGTCGCCGCGGCGCAAAAGCGCGCTCCGACACTGTATCCCGGTGGGTCGACGACCTTCGTCGTGGGGGATTTCCTTGATACCGGGCTGCCTGCGGGCTCGTTCCAGGGCGCGGTGAGCATTGATTCGCTGTGGATGGTGCTCGACAAGGCCGCGGCCATGCGGGAAGTGGCGCGGCTACTCGAGCCGGGCGCGCGCTGGGTGTTGTCGACATGGGAGCCGAGCTATCTGTCGTATGCGACGTTGTTGGCGGCGGCGGGATGGGAGGTACTCAGCTGTCGGGAACCCGCGGGCTGGTATGAGCGGCAGACCGCGGTATACGACCGGATCATCGGCGCCGAGCCGGATCTGGTCGCGGAGTTGGGGGTCGAGGCCGCACGGGTGTTGGTTTCGGAGGCACGGACCATGACGCCGACATTGCGCGACTACCGCAGATTGCTCATCGCCGCGCGGCGATAGCCCCGCAGTCCGGCATACCACGCCACGATCGCCGCACCCGTCACAAGCGTTCCCGCGCCGAGGAATACGAACCGAGGATCGCCGTCGAGCGCGAGCGTGAGACTCCCCGCGACGAATACACCTATCGGATCCACCGCCAGGAACAGCAGTTTCACGGTGCTGGTTACCCGCCCGAGCATATCGCCACGCACCATCAGTTGCCGCTGGGTGCGATTCACCAGGCTCGCGGTGACCAATGCCCAGAGGTAGATTGCGTTCGCCGCCGCCAGCACAGCCCATGTGTGCGCCAGACTCATTGTGGCCGTGGCGATTCCGGCGAATACCACGCCACCGGCGAACACTCGCAGATGTCCGAGCCGATATCCGAGCCATGGTGCTGTCAGCGCGCCGACAAGCCCGCCAACGCCACCGGCGGCCACCACCACACTCACCAGCGAGGTGGCCAGTCCGAGGGTGTCCTTGGCATAGAAGAACAGCATCTTCTCCACGGCCAGACCGAAATTCACCACCATCTGCAGGACGGTCAACATCACGAGAATTCGGATCGACAGCAGATACCGCAACCCGTCCCGGAATTCCCGCCAGATGTCACTGATGCGCAGCGGGGAAACCACCGGCGGCGCCGCAGACCGGTGCGACCACACAGCGAGCAGGCTCGCCAGCGACACCAGGAAGGTAACGGCGTCGACGAGCAATGCGGTATCCAGACCGACGGTGGCGGCCAGCGCGCCGACGGTGACCGGCCCCAGTACCAGGGCGAGCTGACTGCTCACTTCGAGCACCGAGTTGGCCCGGAGCAGATCGCGATCGGCGCACAGCTCCGTCACCGTCACGGTGACCGCGGTCTCGAAGAACACATGGCTCGCACCAGCCAGCAGACCCAGCCCGAGCAGTAGCGGCACCGTCAGGAGATCGGTTACCGCCAGCACGTACAGCGCGGCGAACAGGCCGGCTCGCAGCGCGTCCATGGCGATGAGCACCCGCCACGGGCCGAACCGGTCGACGACGACCCCGGCGGGCACGCCGACACAGAGGTAGCCGATGGTGACCGTGGCCGCCGATATTCCGGAAACCACTGGGCTGCTGCTCAGTTCGAGGGCCAATAGCGGCACCACCAAGAGTGCGAGCCCGTCGCCCAGCAGCGACACCGCCTGACCACCGAGAAAGATCCGCACGTGGCCCGGCCATGCGCGCGCGTGCGGACGCGTCGTCATACCCGGGGCACGACCCGCAGCGCCATCGTTTCGGCGATGCGTTCCAAGCTGGCGACGACGGTGCCGCGATCGAGGCCGAAGTCCACCAGACAGGCGATCTCGTCGACACCCATATCCGCCAGTCGCTGCGCCCGGGACCGGAAGGTATCCGCACCGCCGAGCAGCGCGCTCGATCCCCAGTATCGCGCGAAGGCGAAGTCCATCAGGGTTTCCCGGTCGGCGGCGGTGAGCTGATCCAGGTCGAGCTCGCCGAGCACCGCCCTGGCCGCGGACTTGATGATTTCGGAATTCGCCCAGAGGTATTCGCGGAACGGCCGCTCCACCACCGCCCGTACCTCGTCGTCGCTACCCGCGCCCAGGTAGGCGTGCACCATGACGGAAACAGTGCCCGCGGCCGGGTCGAGGCCGCTCTCGGCGCGTCCGGTGCGATAGGCGACGATCCGCTCCTCCAGTTCGGTCACGTCCAGGTTGATCAGCGCGGTGAGCACGTTGTAGCCCGACCGCCCAGCCGCGGCGAAGGTCACCGGATTGGTGGCCGCGGTGAGCCACACCGGTAGTTCGGGCTGGACCGGCCGGGGGAAGGTGCGCAGACGCACCCGCTCACCCAAACCGTTGACGTCCTCGATCGATTCGCCGCGCCACAGCTTTCGCACCTTCTCGATGCGGTCCAGCATGATCTGCTGCTTGCGCTCATAGGAGGCCTGGCTGAAGACGAAGTCCAGCGGCACGAATCCCGGTGCGAATCCGAGTCCGACCCGGCCGCCCGAGAGATTGTCCACGATCGCCCATTCCTCGGCGACTCGGGCCGGATGATGCAGCGGCGCAACGACACTGCCCGCACGCAGGTGAATCCTGCTGGTACGGGTCGCGATTCCCGCGGCGAGCACCGAAGGGTTGGGAAACAGGTCGCCGAATTGGTGGAAGTGGCGTTCCGGCGTCCAGATCGCGGTGTAGCCGAGTTCGTCGGCGCGCTGCGCGCAGTCGAGAATCAGCCCGTAACGGTCACCTTCGACGGAATCGGCGGAGAAGAAGAACACGCTGAACTGCGGGCCTGACCGCGGGCCGGATGCGGCTGCGGCACTGTCGCATACGGAAACGGTGGGTGTTGCCGGACAGGTCTGGATCGACAGGTCGGCAGCACCGGGGAGGGATGTCGTCTCGGCTGTTCGGGATGTGGGGACGGCGGTTGCACGGTTGGCCAGCAGGGCTGTCAGTCGCTCGATGCTTGGATTGTCGACGAATTCGCGCAACGACAGCTCCCGGCCCAGCGCGGCGCGCAACGCAAGCACCGCCTGCACTGCCACCAGCGAATCTCCGCCC
This sequence comes from Nocardia sp. NPDC005998, assembly GCF_040614395.1. Classification (NCBI taxonomy): domain Bacteria; kingdom Bacillati; phylum Actinomycetota; class Actinomycetes; order Mycobacteriales; family Nocardiaceae; genus Nocardia; species Nocardia sp. NPDC005998. The sequence continues at coordinate 38,131 of NZ_JBEXUI010000024.1, forward strand.
GCGTCGAAGAAGTTGGCGGTGTCGTCGAGCGGACGTCCGATCGTGTCCGTGTAGGTGGCGCGGACCGCCGCGAGCAGTTCCTCGGATTCCGAGCGGGACTGTTCCGAGCTCATCTCTGGCTGCGCTGCAACAGCAGCCGGTGCGGTACCGGGATCCGGGGGTGCGTCGGAGGGCCAATGGCGAGTGCGCTGGAACGGGTAGGCAGGCAGGTCGACCGCGGTCCGCGGCCGGTCGTACTCCCACAGCGCCGACCAGTCGACCGGAGCGCCCGTGGTCCATGCCGCCGCCAACGCCCTTGACAGGCACTCGGATTCGGACTCCGCGTCGTTGGGCGCGGGCAGAGCCGCGAGCACCTGCAGGCCTTCCGGCCGCGCTGGATCGCGCTGTGCCAGTCTGCTCAGTGCGCGGCCGGGCCCCAATTCGACCACCGCCTTCGGACCCGAAGCGAATACGGTGGCCAAACCTTCGGCGAATCGCACGGTGCGGCGCGTTTGTTCGACCCAGTAGTCCGGACTCGTCGCCTGCTCGTCGGTGATCCAGGTGCCGGTGACATTGGAGGCGAACGGAATCTTCGGCGGGTGCAAGGTCACCTGGGCCAACCGCGCACGCAGGCCATCGAGGCAGGTATCGGTCATCCGGCTGTGGAACGCCCGCGTCACTGCCAGGCGTCGGAACGGGATGCCCGCGCCGGTCAGGTCCTCGGCGACCGCATCGACGACCTCGACGGTGCCCGAAAGCACACATGACTTCGCGGCATTGACGGCCGCGAGATCCGCCCCGGCGGCAATGAACCGAGCGGCATCTTCCTCGCTGATCGCGGCCGCGAGCATTGCCCCTGGCTCGAGTTGCTGCATCAGCTCCGCACGGGCCACCACCAGCCGCGCCGCGTCCTCGACGGTCAGCACGTCCGCGATCACCGCTGCCACATATTCGCCGAGGCTGTGGCCGATCATGCTCGTCGGCTGCACACCGAGGTGCAACCAGGTGCGGGCGAGCGCGTATTCGACCGCGAACAGCGCGGGTTGGGCGACCAGAGTGTCGTGCGCGCGAGCTGGTTCGGACAGCAATGTCTCGAGTGATCGGTCGGAGGCGGCGTTCAGCAGCTCGAGGCATTCCCGGTGCGCATCACGGAAGACCGCGAAGTCGGGCCACAGCCGGGCACCTACGTCGGGGTACTGTCCGCCGTGGCCGGGAAAGAGGAACGCCACCTTTGCCTTCGACGCCGCGGTTGTGCCGACTGCCGCTGTGTCGGCGAGCGCCGCTATCAGCTCGGAGCCGCTGCTCGCGATCGCGAAACGACGGTGCGGCAGCGCACTGCGGCCCAGTTGAGTGGTGCGGGCGATATCGGCCGGATCGGCGTCGGGGTTGGTCTCGAGATAGGTGCGCAGGTCCCGGGTCCGGGCTGCCAGGGCGGCAGCGGAGTGCGCTGAGAACGTCACCACGTGAGACGAGCGGGTGGCGGGCGCGGGCGCGGCTTCGGCCCAACCCCCCAGCACGACATGGGCATTGGTGCCGCCGATACCGAGACTGCTCACACCGCAGCGGCGGTCCGCTCGGGATTGCGGCCACTGCACCGCCGATGCGTTGACGGCGAACGGGGAACGATCCCATTCGAAGTTCGGGTTCGGCTCTCGGAAATGCACTGTGCCCGGAATGATTCCGTGCTCGAGTGCGAGCACCGCCTTGATGAGACCGGTCACGCCCGCAGCGGCGTCCAGATGTCCGATATTCGACTTGACCGAACCGAGCAGACAGTCGCCGGGTTCCGCCACACCGTCGCGGTGCCGCCCGAACGCTTCGGCCAGCGCCGACACCTCCAGCGGATCGCCGATCGGCGTGCCGGTGCCGTGGGCTTCCACGTATCCGATATCGGTACTCGCGATACCCGCGCGCTCGAGCGCGCGGGACACGGTCCGCACCTGGCCTTCCCAGCCGGGCGCGGCGTAGCCGACCTTGCGCCGCCCGTCGTTCTCGACCGCGGAACCGAGGATCACCGCACGAATCGGATTGCCGTCGCGGACGGCGTCGGCGACGCGGCGCAGCACCACCGCGGCCACCCCATTGCCGCCGACCGCGCCGGTGGCGGCGGCGTCGAACGGGCGGCAGTGCCCGTCGGCGGAGATGATGGCACCGTCCACATGCTCCTGCAGAGTCACCTGCGGCAGGAATACCGTGGCGCCGCCCACCACCGCGACCCCGCAGTCGCCCGCGGCCAGTGCGCGGGCCGCGAGGTGCACCGCGACCAGTGACGACGAGCATGCCGTCTGCACGCCGATGCTCGGGCCCTGTAGGTCGAGCTTGTAGGAGGTACGGGTCGCGAGGTAGTCCTTGTCGGTGGCCAGCAGGATGCGATGCTGCTCGGTCGGATTCGCATGCTGGAATCGGGTGAGCAGGGTCCGGAGCAGATATGTGCTCGGGCTGGCGGAGGCGAAGACCCCGGTCTGCGCACCGTAGCGGTCCGGCGGGCAGCCAGCGTGTTCCAAGGCATGCCATGCGCATTCGAGGAACAGCCGGTGCTGTGGATCGAGGAGTTCGGCCTCGGCCGGTGCGAACTTGAAGAACTCGGCGTCGAACAGGTCGATATCGGCCAGCACGCCGTAGGCGTCCGAACCCGGTGAACCTGGTGCGCCGTTCATCGTGCGGACCAGAGACTCCTTGCCCGCCACCAGGTTCCGCCAGAACTCGGCCACATCGGAGGCGCCGGGGAAGCGGCCCGCCATACCCACCACTGCGATTGCGTCGTCCACCGTCATTGTGTCTTCCCGTAGAGGTAGTCGGCCAGCTCCGCCACCGTGGGATGGCGGAAGAAGCTGGTCAGCTCGGTGGTGATGCCCAACTCGGTGTCGAGGCGGTCCTTCACCATGAGCAGCTGGAAGGAAGTCCCGCCCAGGTCGAAGAAGCTGTCGTCCGGGCCGACCGCGTCGACATCGAGGATCGTGCACCACATTCGAGTGACGTATGTGGTGATGCCGGGGTGGGTCATATCGGTCAGCGGTTCCACTGGGCGAGCTCCTGCAGCAGGCGGTCGATGAACGAGGCGACGGTCACCGAGTCGAACAGGTCGGTGCTGAACTCCACCACGCCATCCAGAGCCGGTGTGGTGTCGTGGATTTCCACCGTGAGATCGGTGCGGGCGGCGTTCTGCAGCACCGGACGTCCTTGTATCTGCGTTGCGCCGAGGCGCAATTCGGCGCACGGGTCGGTTGCGAAGGTCAGGACGGTCTGAAAGAGCGGAGTGCGGCCGAGGTCGCGGGGCGGGCGCACGGCGTCGACGATGTGTTCCAGGGGAAGGTCCTGATTCGCATAGGCGCGCAACAGGTTGCGCCGAACCCGGTCGAAAAGCTCCGGTCGGTCGGGTGCGCCCGAGCAGTCCGCCTTGACCGGAATGGTGTTGACGAAGAATCCGACGACATTGTCGACCGCGGCGGGGCCACGTCCCGACACCGCGGTGCCGACGACGAATCGATCCTGTCCGCCGAGTTCGGCGAGCACTGCCTGGAACGCGGCCATCAGCACCATGTGCACGGTGCCGCCGTGCCGTCGGGCAGCCGCGCGGATCCCGGCCGTGGTGTCTGCGGGGACCGTGAAATGCAGGGATTGCCCCTGTGCGGTCCGTATGGCCGGTCGCGGCCGATCGGTCGGCAGCTCCAGGGTCAGCGGCCAGTCGGCGAGTTCGGTGCGCCAGAACGACGACTGGTCATCCCACTGTCGGGCCTCGACCATGGCGCGCTGCCATTCCGCGTAATCGCCGTAGCGAATCGGAATGTCCGGCAGCACGGGCGTGGTCCCGGCCAGGAAGGCGTTGTAGCACAGCGACAATTCGCGCAACAGGAGGTCGATGGACCAGCCATCGGTAATGGCATGGTGCATCGCGATGGCCAGCAGATGATCGGCGGTGTCGAATCTCGCGACGGCGATGCGGAGCAATGGGAGCGTCGTCAGGTCGAATGGAGTGCCGGTGATTCGGTCGACGAAATCCGCTGCGGCAGCCTCGGCTACATCTTCGACCTGGATCGATACCCGGAAGTCCGCTTCTACGATCTGTTCGGGGATGCTGCCGGTGTCGGCGAAGCGCGTCCGCAGGACATCGTGCCTTGCCACGATCACCTCGACTGCCCGTTGCAGCGCCGCGAGATCCAATGCACCCCGAACTCTGGCGGACACCGGCACGGTGTAGGTGGTGCTGTCGGGCTCGAGTCGCTGCATGAACCAGAGGCGGTGCTGACCGTATGACACGCGCGCGGGGATGCGTCCGGATGGGCCCAATGGCACTGAATCCGATTCGGCCGCAGCCGGATTCGTGGTCAGCAGCGAGGCGAGCCCGGCGACGGTCGGTGTGCGGAGGAAATCGGCCAGCCCGATACTGCGTCCGGTCCTGGTTTCGATCCGGCTCAGCAGCCGAATGGCCTGTAGCGAGTCGCCGCCGCAGGTGAACAGGTCGTCGTGCACGCCGACGTAGTCCAGCCCGAGCAGTTGCGTCCAGATTTCGGCGACAAACCGCTGCAGGTCGGTTCGCGGACCGTCGGCGGCCGCCGAATCGGCGGGAGCGGCTACTCGGGCGGGGATCGTCGGCGTTGGACGGGCGTGCGTGCAGAGTGCGCGCTCCACCCCGGCAGCGATGTCCTCGAGCAGTCCCAATAGTCCCGCCAGCCATTCGGAAGCACGTTCGTGGTCGATGAAGGCGACGGGTCGAATCAGGTAGCCCTGCAATCGCTTTCCATCGTCGTAGACGATGAGATCGAGATCGGAATGGCAGCCGCCGGAGGGGGCGACGCAGACGTACTCCAGCTCGACATCGGGCAGGCGCAGTTCGGCGATCGGATGCGGGCCGTAAGTGAGGATGGCCTGGAACAGCGGAGTGCGTGCCGGATCCCGCGGCGGGCGCACGGCGTCCACGATGTGGTCCAGCGGTAGGTCCTGGTGGGCGTAGGCCCGAAGCAACTGCTCCCGAACCCGGCCGAACAACTCCGGGAACGTTGGCGTGCCCGAACAATCCGCCTTGACGGGAACGGTGTTGACGAAGAACCCGATCAGATTCTCCACCGCCGCGGGGCTGCGGCCGGACACCGCCGTGCCGACTACGAACCGGTCCTGACCGGCGACGTCGGCGAGCAGCGCCTGGAACGCGGTCATCAGCGCCATATGTACCGTGCCGCCGAGTCGGCGCGCCGCCTCCCGAATGCCCGCGGCGGTCGGCGCGGACACCGTGAACGGAATTGCTTCGCCCGCCGATGATCGCACCGCTGGCCGTGGCCGGTCGGTCGGCAAATCCAGTACCAGCGGGACATCCGCGAACTCGGCGCGCCAGAAGTCGGCCTGATCGTCCCATCGGCCCACCGCGACGGCATCCTGCTGCCACTCGGCGTAATCGCCGTACTGCACTGCCAATTCCGGCGGATCCGGGATCGCGTCCGCGCGAATCGCGGCGTAGTTTTCGGAAAGTTCGCGCAGCAGCACGCCGTACGACCAGCCGTCGGTGACGGCATGGTGCATGGTGATCGCCAGCAGGTGATCCGTGTCGGCGAAGCGGGCGAGGGCGATGCGCAGCAGCGGCGCGACGGTCGGATCGAAGGGGGTGGTCGCGACGCGGTCGAGGAAATCCGAGGCGTCCGACTCGGGGATTTCTTCGATTTCGACGCGCACCCGGCAGGTGTCGAGGACCACCTGCTCCGGTGCCCCGCCGCGATCAGCGAGACAGGTACGCAGCGTATCGTGCCGCTGCACCACTAGATCGACCGCTCGCTGCCATGCCGCGGGATCGAAGGGGCCGCGCAAGCGTATTGCCAAGGGCACGTTGGCGATCGGGCTCATCGGCTCCAGGCGCTCTGCGTACCACAGCCGACGCTGGCCGAATGACGCCGCGTAGACGGCCACGCCCTGTTCGGTGCTGCTGCCGCTCATGTCATGGCCACCAGTACGCGGCGCGCGCCGCGGTAGGGCATGCGGCCATGCGCGGCCACCATATTGTCGACGAGCATCAGATCGCCGCGCCGCCACGGGATGGTGAGGGCACATTCCCGGTAGACCTCGTCGATGCGCCCGAGATCATCCGCGGCCACCGGACTGCCGTCGCCGTGATAGGCGTTACGGGGGAGATCGCTCTCGGGGTAGCTCAGTAGCAGTGCCTCGCGGATCTCCTCGTCCAGCGCCGACACATGGAACAAGTGCGCTTGGTTGAACCACACCGTGCTGCCGGAAGAGGGCTCGGTACGCCAACTCGGCCGGTGGAAGCGGGTTCGCAGGACCCGGCCGTCCCACTCGCATTGTTGGCCGTGCCGGGCGCAATAGTCCTCGACTTCGGACCGCGAATCGGTCTGGAACGCCTCCTGCCAACCCAGCCCCAAATCGTCACGGTAGGTCCTGGTGTAGACAATGCCGTCAGCGAAGCGCGTGCGGATGTCGGCATCGATTCGGTCGAACACCGCGCGACTGTCGGCGACCGGCGTCGATCCGCCGTGTTGGGCGGGTAAGGCGCAGAAGAAGAACAGCAACGTGGGCCAGACATCGGCATAGGAATTCTCGTTGTGCAGTGGAATCCGTTGGTCTGCAGGGTATTCCGTGGAGGTGTAGATGTTTTCGTCGACCTGCGAGCGGGGCGTGGACCGGTCGCGGTAGGACAGCGGCTCGCCGCCGACGGCGGCGACGATTCGTCCGAAGAGGTCGAGTTCGACGGTTATGTTGCGCAGTAACACCACCCCGAATCGGGCCAGTACTGCCCGGATTTCCGCGCGGTGCTGCCGTGCCCATGCGGGGATGTCGACGAGGTCGTCCGGGAGCGGATAGACCGCCGCGGAGGTGATCCCATTGGTTTCGAGCAGGCCCGCGACGGGGCCGAGGTGGGGGAGTTCGGCGGGCAGCGTCGGTGCCATATCGTCTCCTCAGTGCCGGGCCGGAAAGTGGGGATCGAGCAACCTGCGCACCGTTCGGTGGCTCAGCACGTCGGTAAGGGTGAAATCCACGCCGCTGCGGCGGGCCCGGGTCACCAGGCGCGCCGCGGCCAGACTGGTTCCGCCGAGGGCGAAGAAGTCGTCGTCGACGCCGACCTCTTCGAGTTCGAGCAGTTCGGCCATGAGCTCACAGACGAGCTGTTCCGTGGGTGTCTGCGGTGCTGCGGACGAATCCGCCTGCTGCCCAGCACTTTCCGTGGGTTCCGGCAGTGCGGCGTAGTCGAGCTTGCCGTTCGGGGTCAGCGGGAACGCTTCGAGCAGCACGATGGTCGTGGGCACCAGGTGTCCCGGAAGCCGGTCGGCCAGGTACTGCCGCAGCGCGCCTGTGGTCGGGGTGGCGCCGGGTGCCGGTGTGGCGTACGCGATGAGCCCGGTGCCCGCGGATCCGTTATCGCGAGCGACCACCGCGGCTCGATCCACGTCGGTGGCCCGGGTGAGCATGTCGGCGATTTCGCCGGGTTCGACCCGGAATCCGTTGATGGACAGCTGGTCGTCCACCCGGCCCGCGAATTCGAGCAGGTCATCGTCTCGGCGGCGGACGCGGTCGCCGCTGCGGTACATCCGAGTGCCGGGCGGCCCGAGCGGGTCGGCGACGAAGGCGGCGGCCGTGAGCCCGGGGCTGCGCAGGTAGCCGCGCGCGAGTTGGGACCCGGCGATGTACAACTCACCCTCGTCGACGGGGAGGAGTCGCGAGTCGAGCAGGTACAGCCGGGTGCCCGGGGTGGCCAGGCCGATAGGGACGGGCCCGGGTGCGAGTGCATCGCCCGGCCCCACCCGGTGGACACAGCAGCCGACCGTCGCCTCGGTGGGACCGTACTCGTTGACGACGGCGGCCGCCGGATGCTCGCGCCGCCAGTCGGCGAGCATCGCACCGGTGAGCGCCTCGCCGCCCACGATGAGGTCCGAGGTGGGCGCGCAGTGCGGGAAGGCGGAGCGCAGCAGCGGCAGATGTGCGGGAGTCACCTTGAGAAAGGTCGGCGCGTCGTGGGTCTCGCCGGGGTCGTCGAGGGGCGCGATATCGAGCGTTCCGCCTGCGACCAGCGGGCCGAACAGACTCGTCACCGACATGTCGAACGCTGGCGAGGAGTGCACGCGCACCAACCCGGCCAAGCCCGGATACCACGTCACGGCCCAACGCAGATATGTTGCGAGGGCACCGTGTTCGATGACGACGCCCTTGGGTCGGCCGGTGGAACCGGACGTGTGGATGACGTAGGCGGCATCGTGTGGCGCCGGGCCGAGTGGCGCGTCGCCGGGGGAGTCGTCGTGGGTCTGCACGCCCAACGAGACGATGGGAGCGAGTCCGGACATCCACTGTGGCCAGTTCTGTTCGACCAGAACGAGTTTCGGTTCGGCCGCCCGCAGCAGTGCCTCGGTCCGCGGCGGTGGATCGGTCACGGCCAGCGGCAGATAGCCCGCCCCGCTCTTGACGATCGAGAGCAGCGCGATGACGAGATCGACGGAGTTGTCGAGGTACACCGCGACGAGGTCGCCGCGGCGCACGCCGTTGCGGTGCAATGCTCGGGCCTGTCGCGTGGAGACGTCGTCGAGCTGGCGGTAGCTCAGCCGCCCGCGTGCATGCACGACGGCCGTGGCATCGCCGATCCGGTGCACCTGTTCGCGGAACAGCTCTGTGACAGTGGAGGTGCCGGTCGCCATGTCATCTCCTACTTTCCGGCTGCATCGCGTTCAGGACCAGGCGGGCGACCTGGGGTGTGCGCAACAGGTCGCGGCGGCCGATCGCGGTGGGGATGCGTTGCGCGGTGAAGCCTGGTTCCCCGTCGTCTTCCGCAGAGATCACGGCGGTCGCCGACGACCAGTGAGGGTGCGGCGCAATGGATGACGCCGCCCTCAAATACGCTGTGTAGGAGGCGAACACATCGATCAGCTCGGCGCCGACGTCCGGTGCGATACCGACTCGTTCGAAGGCGTCGCTGGCGGCGTCGCGATACAGCGCCAAGAGTCGATCCAGGATACTTGGAATATCACGCGGCCACTCCTCGAGCAGGGTGCTCGCCGTGCCGATGAGGTCGTCGCGTTCGGCGGCCGACAGCGAAGACAGCGAAGTCAGGGTGGTGCGCATATCACGGAACACCGAATCCCTGGTGGGGCGACCGGGATTGAAGACAACGGTGGCGGGTCGGCGGCCTTGCCGACGTGCCACCTCATCGGCTAGGGCGCAGGCGAACACGCTGCCCGCGCAATACCCGAGTATCGCGTCGATCTGCGCGCCGGAGGCGGCAAGCCGATCCCACCACCATGCGGTGTAGGCCGCACCCGACGCGGTATGGGCGACGTTCGCGGGCGGCTGGGCGGTCAGCCAGACCGTCACCGGCTCGGGCAGCAGCGTTGCGAGGTCACGGAACCCCGCCTCACCACGGCTGGTGAGGTCGAAATCAACTGCCACAACAAGGTATTCGTTGGCACCCGGTTCGAGGCCGATGAAACCCGGTGGGACGATGCCACCGTGTCGGTTTGCTTGCGACGAATCTGACCCCACGTGGACGCTCCATTGCAGCGAGGGTTGAGTCCTGCAAGTAAACCCGATGGCGGGGGTCGCCGTAGCCCCTCTTGCCTTCCCGATGGTGGGGATATCGCGAATGTTGCTGGTACGCAGTGGATTCGGTCTATCAAGATCGGGGTGGTGTTTGAATGTCTGTGCGTCCCTGATGATTCCCTGCGGGGTTGACGAGCGCGGCGAGGTTCACCAGCTGGTTGGGCGCGGAGATCAGTCGCCGTGCGTGCCGTAGCCGAGCCCGTTCTACCGCGTTGCTTACGCTTCGGGCGTTGGCGAACCACGGTTGCGTTGCGCGGCGTTGGAGATACCGGTGCAGCGCGTAGTCGCCGTGATCGGCTTCCGGGGTCGCGCCCGACGAGATCGAGAACCCGGAATCGCCTATCGGGGTGCGAAATTCGCAGCGATCTGTTCGAGTGGCGACGCTGCTGGTGCAACTTGCGAGCCGACAATCATTGCCACACAGGCGAGTTGCGGCCTCGGCGCAGCCTGGTTACGAGACCGCAGACAGGGAGATCACCGCACATCGGGCCAGCCGATGCGGGTCATCACGATTACCGGGGCCAGGGCAGGCAACCGGCGGCGCGCAGGCGGGCCGCCAGTCCGGATGAAACGCTGGCATTGGAACTGGAACCAGTGCTGGCGAGGGCAAGTACAAGGTCGACGCCCAGCCCAGCGCCGATGGAACATCCCAGCAGGTTGAGATCGATCGAGATGATCTCGTTGGGCGCACCGGGGGTGGGTTCATCGGCCTGCGCCGGACTTGCCGCGGCCACGGTGGCGGCGGCAAGTGCAACGGCGATGGCACCGACTTTGTTGGAACGCACTTGTTCTTCCTCCTTGTTCGCGCAAGGTGGCGCGGTTCTCGGGCGGGGTGGTGCAGCTGGTGTGTGGCGGGTGCCGATCGCGCGCGACCGACGGACCGCTGCATGAATATTGACCAATCGAGACGGCGAGAAACCCCACCTCTCCCCGGCAGACGCTTTGCTGCGCACCCGGCAATGCGGCCGAGATTGTCGGTACCGTCGCCTAACCTCGCCACGAAACCAGGAAGTGCGGTCTGCGTGCAGATTTGCACTGGAGCCAGGCAGCAATCTCGATCAGGATCTCAGGAAGGAGGCCGGGTGGCCACATTCGTCTTCATCCACGGCGCTGGCGATGTCGGGTGGTACTGGCATCTGGTGGCGGCCGAACTGCATGCACGAGGCCATGCGGCCATCGCTCCGGATCTGCCATGCGACGACGACTCGGCTGGCCTGTCCGAGTACGCGGACATCGTGGTCGGTGCGCTCGGCGACCGGACCGATCTCGTCGTGGTCGCGCAATCGTTCGGCGGCTTCACCGCCCCGCTCGTCTGCGACCGGGTGGCGGTGGAACTGCTCGTCCTGATCGCGCCCATGATCCCCAGGCCGGGCGAGGCGCCCGCCGACTACTGGACCAATACGAGATATGACGAGGAAGAGCGGGTCCGGTACGACGATCCGATCGCCCTTTTCTACCAGGACGTTCCGCCGGAGCTGGCCGCCGAAGCGCTGAACCGATCGCGCACCCAGTCCGAGGCCCGGATGAGTGAACCGTCGCCGTTCGACACCTGGCCCGGTGTCCCCACGCGAGTCCTGATCGGACACGACGACCGCCTGTTCCCCGCTGGCTTCCTGCACCGCATCACCCAAGAACGCCTGGGCATCACCCCCGACGAGATCAACTGCGGGCACACCCCCGCGTTGAGCCGCCCACACGAGCTGGCGGACCGCCTCGAGGCGTACGCCGCCGCATACGGACTGCTCGGCGGCCACTAGCCGACATCGTGGCGTGCCTTTCCCATGCGCTCAGGATCCTGGCGGTGTCCAGGGGAGGGACCTCGATGCGAGATAGTGGGGCCAGACGCGAGAGAGTCACGAATCGTTCCGAAAGCCGTTCCGCAACATGGGTTCCGAAACCTGTTCAGCGGCAGGCGCCCGAGGATGTCGCAGGAGTCGGCGAGACGTCATGTGGCAGCGCAGGTCCGACGCTGTGCGTGTCGTTTGTCAATGGAGGGTGGCGTACGCGATTGCGCGGTCGAGACACCCTATCGGCCCAATGATTCGGACAAACGTGCAAGCTGCTCCGCGAAGCTGGTCTTCTCGGCGACGGCAAGACTTGCGAATGTGTCTTCCTCCATCGCGTCGAGGGCCCGATCGGCGATATCGAGCACGTCGACGCCAGCCGGTGTCACGGCGACGATCTGGCGCCGTCGGTCGGCCGGGTCGCGGTCGCGGTGAATGTAGCCAGCCTTATACAGGCCGTCGAGGTAGGCGATGATGTCGCCCGGATCGAGACCGACTCGGTCGGCCAGCTGCTTCTGATGCGAAGGGCCGATCTCGTTCAACCGGCTCAGGATCGCGTGCTGGTTCGGCAGCAGTCCATGGACGGACAGCACGGCGGTGTATCGCTGGCGGACACGCATCGCCGCCCGCACCAGCAGATACCCCAGTCTGCCGTCGAGCGTGCGGGAGGCGTCCCGGTCGGGTGATTCCATACGCGAATGGTACCTGATAAGACGGCCTTGCCAATGACTGGCATTGCCAATGATTGGTACGCGGTGTTACCTTCTCGGCATGCCGCGAGCACACAGCGCCCGCGGCAGCGAGTGGGGAGAACTCTTATGATCCAAGAACTTTCGTATGTCGGCGTCGCCTCGCCGCATGTCGACAACTGGCGCAGCTACGGCCCCGGCCTTCTGGGAGCGATGGTGAAACCCGATGGACCCGCCGGCGCAGTCCGGCTCGCACTCGACGACATCAACCATCGAATCTCGATCCATCCCGGCACCGCGGACGAATTCCGGTACGCCGGTTGGGGGCTCGCCAACGAAACCGATCTGCGGGCCTATGTCGAGCAGCTGACTGAGCGTGGCGTCGATATCCACTGGGGTGATGCCGACTTGTGTCGGGAACGAGAAGTAGCCGAGCTGGCCTGGTTCTGCGACCCGTGGGGTCTGCGGCATGAGCTGACGTGGGGCAAGGCGGCAACCCCGAACTCGTTTCAGCCCGGACGAGTGATGCGAGGGCGCTTCGTCACCGGCGACCAAGGTCTGGGGCACGTCGTTTTCCAGGTCCCCGATATGAACAAGGCGAACGAGTTCTATGCGGACGTCCTCGGATTCCGGCTGTCGGACCGAATCGTCAACGGCTACTTCAATGTCCGCTTCTACCACATCAACGGGAGGCACCACTCTCTTGCGCTCGCCGAATTCCCTGGACACGTGGGATTCAACCACCTCATGCTCGAATACGAGAACATGGACGACCTCGGCCGTGCGATTGATCTGTTGGAACGGCACGACACCGAAATCATGCAAAGCCTCGGTCGGCACACCAATGACCTCATGACCTCGATCTACATCACGACTCCGTCGAGCTTCCAGATCGAACTCGGGCATGGGGGATTGGTCGTGGACGATCTCAGCTGGGTGGCGCGAACCTACAACAAGCCCAGCTACTGGGGGCACCGCTTCTCTTCGGCAGCGCGGACTCGGGCACCTGGGATTCTGAACCCGATCGAATAGTTTCGGCCGAGCCACAAACATCGCGGGATATTTCCGTGAGAGGAATGCGCGTACCACGCAACGTACTGGGCATTTCCTCAATTGCATCCAGGTAATTCAGGGTGTACCGAACGCTGCGACGGTCGGCACGGACGTCTGCACCGCGGCTGCCAACAAGGGCGCCGATGTCTTTGTGGCCGCCGGAAAGCGTGTCCTGATCAGGATCGAGCCCTGTGGCGCGCCCGGCATGCCGCAAGTCTGGGCGGGTCGATGCCGCAAATATCGCACCTCGGGTTGTTTACTGGGCGGGACGCCCGCTCGTGGCGCCTTGTCGAATGCGCGGGCAGCGCTGTGAATGGGGCTGTCGGCGAAGCTGATCCGGCGATCACGTGATCGATCGTCATGATGTCGCCGATCTGGATGCAGGCCGGAATCGACCGTGAGGAGGGCTAGTGACGAACAACGTGGTTGGCCGGGTTGCTGGCGTGGTCGCCAAATTCGGTGTCGCCGGTGCGGTGGTCGGTGCGTCGGTGCTGGGGCAGCACACCGTGGCTCGCGCCGCGGAAATGACCACGTTCCGGCTGCCGCTGGTGAAGATATCCCAATCAGGGGGTGTGCCAACGCAATTCAGTATCTACTTGACGGCGACCGTCGGCGACGCCCCGGGGGTCACTACCTTCGGTGTCGCCAACCCCGCCCCCTTCGGCGGTGGCACCATTTTCGACTCCCACGCCCGGATCCAGTGGTCGAACCTGACGACCGGAGCGATCGGTGTGGTGGACGTGGCGGATCGGGAAACGGCGCAGCAGCCCTGCGACTGCGCCCCGGCTCCGGTGCCGGTGTTCACCGGAGCAGGACAGATCGTCGCCATCGCGACCGCCGGTGGCTTCGGCATCACTCTGTCCTCGGGGGTGGGTACCTTCACGGCTCGGTGATCACGGCTGTCCACGCCACATGAGGCCGGGTCTGTCACATGAGGTACGCGCGTCCGGCGGCATCATCGGACGGTCTGCACCGCCGTGGATCTCACTGCTCGGATCGCCCGCCCAGCGGCATAAATGTTCGCCACGCTGAGGCGTACCTTTAGCTCGAGCTGTTCGCTCCATGGCATTCACGAGGCGGGTCCAGTCGATGTTCCCAACGTATTCACCGGCTCGACGCGGAATACCGGGCATCGGGGCGCTGCGGCGGCGAAGCTGTCCGGTGAAGCGGAGTCGACCAGCCCGTTTCTGATGAAAGCTTGTGTTCCCCTTGGGTTTTGCGTGGGGAACTCGCGCATAATCGGTTCACGCTGCTGTTCGGGCACCTCGATCAGATTCACGATCCGGGTTTTCCGCCCGCGCGTCAGCATGCCGTGACCGGCGGCTCGGGCATTCTTCACCCAGTCGGCGTTGGGGTACGCCTGGACGAGGTAGTGGGTGCCGTCGATGAGTATCGGCGCGACGGGAGTGGTCCGGGGGTGCCCGCTGGTGCGGCCAGGGAGGGTGAGCAGTTGGATATGGCCGAACGGCAAGCCGACGCGATGCGAGAGCGCGACTATGCGGTTGCGGATCTTGTGCTTGGTGGACAGTGTCGTCACCGGGTCTTCCTTCAGTGCGCTGGGTGGGCATCGATAGCGGGCTTGCGGCCGGCCCTGCCGGGTTGGCGGTTGTGTTCGTCGATAGCGCCGGACCCGATGACTATCGTGATCACCAGGACGAATGCGATGAGGGCGCACCCGGTTCGGGTGAAATGGAATAGTTCCCAGCGCCGGAGGATCTCGGCGTAATCGCTGGGTGGCGTTCCCGCTGCCCAGTGTTTGATCTGCTGATTGATCGGCACGTTCCCGAAACGGGTCACCAGGAACGAGACGAACGTCAGCGCCGAGGCGCTCGCCGCGACCCACCGTGGCCGAGACTTCGATCGCACCGCCAGCAGCAGTGTGCTCAGGACGGCCAGACCCATCAGTGTCTGCATGACCGGGCCGTTGACGCGCATCAACGCGGTATGAAACGTGAACCGAACATCAAGGGGCACTTCACGAAATGCGTATAGCACGTTCACCGCGCCATATCCGAACGCTCCAGCGAGCAGGCCGGGAAACAACAGCGCCGCAGCTCGGACGGATTTCGACAACATCGGAACTCCCATCTCCGCATCGCAACACCGAGTTGCGATATTGTCAGCCTGCCCGACTTTCACCGATATCGCAACTGGGAGTTGCAATGAGTTCTGCCGCGCCCCTCGGCCGTGGACCAAAGGTTCGCGCAGCCGTACTCGCCGCGACCGTCGTTGAACTGAGCGAGCGAGGGTACTCCGCGTTCACCGTCGACAACGTCGCTCAGCGCGCCGGTGTGCACAAGACCACGGTCTACCGGCGATGGCCCGACCGCGACGCCTTGATCGCCGATGCGCTGGCCGACAGTGTCGCCGCGGAAATCCCCATTCCTGATACCGGTTCGGTCGAGGACGATTTGCGTGCGCTGGCGCGCAGCCTCGTCGGGTGGATCAACAGCCCGTCCGGTCGGGCGGTCCTCGCGGTCATGCTGCCCTCCGCCGGGTTGCCGGCGCCGCCCGATGCCACGCGTCATGTCTTCCGTGACCGTATCCGCCGGGCGCTGCCGGTCGTCGCGCGTGCGATCACGCGCGGCGAGATTCCCAGCGGCACAAATGCCGCCGAGATGATCAAAACCCTTGTGGCGCCTATCTACCTACGTGTCCTGATCACAGGCGAGTCAGTGGACGACACTACCGCCGACGCCGCCGCCGCACTGTCGCTGACCGCCGCGCGCGCCGGCCTTTTCAGCTGACACGACGCTGGTGGCTCCGACACGTGTGTATCCGCTAGCGGTACGGGCAGGACTAGCACACGCCGTCCGCACATCGGCATGTGCGGATGGTTGAGATGTCATGTCGCTGAGGTCATTTAGGCGGGCAGGATGTAGTGCAGGTGGTCACCGAGTCGATCCAGAGATGCGATTCTGTCGTCCATGGGGCCATGTGAGATCCACACAATCTGCTCGATTCTGCCGTCGAGTTCCGGCATGACGCCGCAGGGTTCGAATTCATGGACGTCTGACAGAAACACCCCATCGACGGTTTGCTGATGGGATGCTGGAAGCGCGACAAGGTAGTCGACTACTGGTGGCGCGGCCGTGGGAGACGGGATCGGCTTCTGGCTGGCGCGGTGAACAGGACTTCGGGCATCAGTGCAATCGGCCGCTGTGAACCCTGGATATTCGGGCACGTGAAAAGGGGAGAACCATGAAGCTCATAGTCATCGGTGGTACCGGACGGATCGGCTCGCAAGTGGTCCAGAAGTTGACTGCGGCCGGACACGAGGCCGTCCCCGCGGCACCGTCGACCGGTGTCGACCTGATCACGGGGAAGGGCCTGGACCAGGCGCTGCAGGGCGCCGATGTCGTGGTCAACGTGGCGAACTCGCCGACCTTCGACGAGGCGTCGTTGGAGTTCTTCCGAAGCTCCATGACCAACCTGCTCGCCGCAGGAGACAGGGCCGGTGTCGGGCACCAGGTCATCCTGTCGATCGTCGGCGTGGACCAGGTGCCCCAGCTGGACTATTACCGGGCCAAGGCCCTGCAGGAGGATCTGCTCCGGCAGGGGCCGACGCCGTACTCCATCGTGCGCGCCACCCAGTTCTTCGAGTTCATGGACGCGGTCTTGTCCTGGACCTCCGATGGCGATACCGTCCGGCTGCCCGCAACCCCGATCCAGCCGATGGCCGGCGCCGATGTCGTCGACGCGGTCGTCAAGGTCGCCACCGGCGCCCCGCTGCGCGGGATCTGGAACGTCGCAGGCCCGGACGTCTTCCGGCTCGACGAACTCGGCAGGGTGACCCTCGCCGCACACGACGACAGCCGCACCGTCGTCACCGACGACACGGCTGGCATGTTCGCAGCCGTCCCCGGCGATGTGCTCATCGCAGGCCCGGACGCGCACCTGGCACCAACGCACTACCGGGACTGGCTCCAGAAAGCCCACTGAATCAGCGGATACCGGCCCGCTTCAGGCTCGGCCATGCCCGCCCAAGTGCGCGTCCCACTCATCTCACCGGTCGAGCTCGGTTGCGTGGTCGGCACAGCTCATCCCGCCGTCCAGGGCCGCAGCTTCTCCGGGTTCCGGATGGCCCAGATGCGGGTGATGCGGCCGTCGGCGATATCGAAGGCGTAGACGGACACGATGGCGTCGGCGAGTTGCGCCACCAGGCCGGGTTGGCCGTTCACGGTGCGCTCGAGCAGTGTCACCTCGGGGGCTCGGGCGGCGATTTCGACCCAGGCGCGGGCGATCTGCTCGCCGCCGTTGATCGGGTGCAGGAAGGCCGGGGCCAGGCCGCCGCTATCGGAGGTCGCGGTCGCCTGCGGATCGAGCAGGCCGATCAGCGCCTCGATATCTCTTGTCTCCCAGGCCCGTTTGAAGTCCCGGACCACCTCGGCGCGCTGGGTGCCCGATGGACCCGGTGATGTGTGGATGCGGCGGCGGGCGGAGGAGGCCAGCTGACGGCAGGCCGCGGGGGTGCGCCCGACGATGTCGGCGACCTCGGCGAAGGAGTAGCGAAACACGTCGTGCAATACGAAGGCCACCCGCTCGGCCGGTGTCATGGAATCCAGCACGACCAGGAAGGCCATGCTGATCGACTCGTCGAGGGTGACCCGGTCGGCGGGATCGGCGGGCGCCGGGCCACCGAGCCATTCGGCACGGTCCGGCACCGGCTCCGGAATCCATTCGCCCACATAGCGTTCCCGCCTGGTTCGCGCCGAGCCGAGCAGATCGAGGCAGATGCGGCTGGCGACCGTGGTCAACCAGGCGCCTGGCGCGGCCACATCCTGCCGCTGCCGCTCGGATAACGCGTACCAGCGCGCATAGGTCTCCTGCACCACATCCTCGGCTTCGGCCAGCGAGCCGAGCAGGCGGTAGGCGAGATTGATCAGCTGACGGCGTTCACTGATCACCGAGCGCAGCTGTGGATCGGTCATGTGTCGGCTCCTTCGGTCGATGCGGCCCTCACCTAATTGACGAAATAGCCACCCGGACTGTGAGGCGGCCTGACATTCCGACCCGCTGCATCGTCGGAAGGTCGTGACACTTTCAGCAGAGCAGGAGTTCCCGGACATGATCAGAATCGGCATCATTCTCGGCAGTACTCGGCCCAACCGCAACGGCCCACAGGTCGCCCAGTGGGTTCTGGACATGGCATCGGGTCGCGACGACGCCGAGTTCGAACTGATCGACCTGCGCGACCACCCGCTACCGCATCTGGACGAGCCGGTGGCGCCGATGTTCGGCCCCTCCGTGCATGAGCACACCCGAGCCTGGGCCGAGCGAATCGCCCCGTTCGACGGCTTCGTGATAGTGACCCCCGAGTACAACCACTCGGCCCCCGGAGTGCTGAAGAACGCGATCGACCACCTGTTCGCGCAGTGGGCCGACAAGGCGGTCGGATTCGTCTCCTACGGTGCGGGCGGCGGCGTCCGCGCGGTGGAGCAGCTGCGGCTGGTCTGCGGCGCCCTGGGCATGGCCGATGTGAGCCACCAGGTCACGATCTCGGTGCTCACCGATTTCGAGAACTACACCACCTTCACACCGGACGACCGCCACGCCACAGCCCTGAGCATGCTGCTGGACCAGGTCGTCGCATGGAGCCGCGCGCTCGCACCGCTACGGCAGGCCAGTACCGAAACCACTCTCGTCAATTCCTGAGGAGCCAATGATGGCTACGCCAAACGACTTTCGGTCACTCGTCGACCGTATCGAAATCGAAGCACTCTGCGCCGAATTCACCGACGCGGTGATGATGCACGACTTCGAGCGCCTGGCAGCGCTGTTCACCGACGACGCGGTGCTGCGCATCCCCGACGCGGGTATCGAAGTCTCCGGACGCGCCGAATTGGAGACCGCAATGCCGCGAATGCAAGACGCCTGGGACTACTTCGTGCAGCACACCCATCCCGGCGCGGTCGATATCGACGGCGATACCGCCTCCGGCCGCGCCCACATCTGTGAATTCGGTCGGTTGCGAAGCGGCAGTTCACATTTGAACTATGCGATCTACCACGATCGCTACCGGCGAACGGCCGACGGCTGGAAGTTCACCGAGCGGGTCTACGAGATCCGATACCTGGACAGCTCGCCGCTGCCGGGCTCACCGCCGGGAGAGAACGGACTGGGTGTGGACGTATCCGCTGCCCAACTGCACGGGTGATCATGCGCTGCCCACGGGGCTGCCGCAACCACCGGCAACTCCGTGGGCGGCATCCTGTCGCGCATGGCCTCGTCATCGGTGAACGAGGCCGCCCTCGAGCTTCCGGGCCATCCGGCGCCGTCGCCAGCCACCTGTGGTGCCGAGCGAGGCGCGCCGGGTGCGGATGCGCACGGTGCGGCGCGCTACCTGCCGGCCGTGTACGTCACGGGCTCGGATCAAGCGCGGTACGGTCGGTCTCATCGGCCATACCAGGGGTGACGCCAACGAAACCGTGGCCTATTTGCTCGACAATTGCGAAATCTGCCAGGCTGCAGTTTATTCCACGCCGAAGTCGGTCATCGCCTCCCTGACTATCAAGGGCATATCCGTTCACGACCCGGCCGGGCTGGTATCGCCTCGGTGCGCATGAGCGGACGCGCGGTGAACGTGCGGGACGCGAGCGCGTCAAGTCGTCGAGCATGTGGACATGCTGCAGATCGGCTCGGCTGGTGGGTGCCGGGGGTCGCCCCGGCATGGCGTAACTGTTATTTGCTCCGAATTGTTCGACGACGGCACCGGTCTGGGCTCGAGTCGGATGCTCGGCTGCCGGTTATTTGGGCCGATCAGGCTTTCTTTCCATAGTGTCGCTGGAGATTTGCCGAATGTGGTATTTGTATTCAGCCTGGCTTGTCGACTATGCCCGCGAACTATCCGTGGAGGTCAAGGTCGTGACTCGTCCGTTCCATTCTTTCTTCGGTAGTAGACGCAGCGGTTGGACCAAGGTCCTGGGTGCATTCAGCGGTATGGCACTTGCGCTGCTGGCGACGACGGCAACCGCCGAACCGCTGTATCCGGTGCCCGATCCGGATCCGTTCTATGCCGCCCCGGGGGATGTGGCAGCGCACCAACCCGGTGACATCCTCGACGTGCGGGCGATGCCACCGGTGCCCCTCTTCCCCGGCGCCACCGTCACTCTGGTCAAATTCCGCTCGACCGACTCGCACGGTGGGCCGATCGCGGCGACCACCACAGTCATCACCCCCTTCGGCCATCAGCCCGACGCGCCGTTGCTGTCGTACCAGCACTTCATCAATGCACTCGGCACCGACTGCGCGGTATCGCACAAGCTGTACAGCGGCGATTTGAATCTGTCCGTGACGGCGTCGATGTTGAATGCCGTGCTGCAGGAGGGGTGGACTGTCGCGATGCCGGACCATCTGGGCCCGCAGTTCGCACTCGGAGCGGCGCAATTGGGTGCGCACATCGTATTGGACGGCATCCGGGCGGTGAAACGGCTGCCCGAACTCGCGGTACAGCACAGTCCGGTGACGATGGCGGGCTACTCCGGTGGCGGCCTGGCCACCTCGTGGGCGTCAGTGCTGCAGCCGTCGTATGCAAGTGAGCTGCAGATCGCGGGCGCGGCCATCGGCGGCGCACCGATGAACCTGCTGACGATGGCGCGGGCGCTCGGCCTCGACCCGCATCCGGCCTTCGGGCTGGCCATGGCGACGGCAATCGGTCTGGAGCGGGAGTATCCGGACCAAGTGCCGACCAGCTTGTATCTCAACCCGCGCGGCGTCGCGCTCCGTGACGCCATGGCGAACCGCTGCACCAACGAAATCCTCGCCATCGGCGCCAACGGCAGCGCTCGCGATTACGTCACCACCACCTCTATCTTCGACAGGCCCGAGGCCTGGACGGTGGTGGAGCAAAACAGTCTGGAGCTCTACCCAGGGGTGCCGGAAATGCCCATGTTCGAATGGCATTCACCGAGCGACCCGTTGGTTCCGGTCGACTCCATCGAAAACACCGACCGCCGCTGGTGCAATTCCGGGGTGCGGCTGCAGACGATGACGGTGTCCGTGCCCGAGCATTTGTCCGCAGCGGCAGCGGGCGCACCTGAGGTACTGCGGTGGCTCGAGGGCCGGGTTCGCGGCGAACCTGCCCCTGTTGCCTGCTGAGAGCCGACGGGATCGTCGCTCGGCGCAAACGCGGTGTCGGTGGCGTGGACGGCAATCGTCGGTCTTCCACGTCACCGATCGCGCGTTATGCGGCGTGACCGGGCCGACCGCCTATCAGATTCTGACCGGTCTCGATATCGAGGTGTTCACCCCCCGATCTTCGTGACGAGCCGCATCGCGCGCCGCATCGTCAATTCGCCTTCTCGGTGTTGAGGCTTGCGGCAGTGAGGTTCTGGGCAGCGAAACGAGCGATGGTGCATGCCTGGCGAGCCTGCGCTTCCGGGTGCGCGGTGCGCTGCTCCAGTGCGGCGCGGATCCGATCCAACGATGCAGTGGCATCGCTGGCGGCTCGGCGCAGCACTGTGTAGCGGTGGTCGAGTTCGCGGTGGGCGAGGTCGATGTCGTGGTAGCGGCGGCGTAGGTCGGCCATATGGTTGAGCAGGTCGGCTACTTCACGAGTGGTCAGTGTGAGGGTCGGGTGCTCCGCTCCGGAGAGGATCGCCTCGCCCGCGACTTCGGCGCAGCGGGCGTGCAGTACATCGACAATGTCGGCCACACAGATCACCTCCTACACTGCGGCGGAGCGTTCGAGCTGCTCAGGTGCCCGCGCCGATCGGATACGCCCCCGCCGCAGCGCGAGCTCGGAAAACGAAGAAACGTTGCAGGTCAACACATCTGGCGATGCTGGTCGAAAATCGACGTCTTCCACTCCCGTTCGAATGCGCTCATCGATACCCGCGCCGAACTACGACCCGATCACGGGCACGGTACTTGAACCTGGCCGGATCGAGGAATTCCGCCACCGACTCTCATAGGCCCGTATGAGGGATTTCCCACGATACGCGCGGGTAACCGCCGGACGGCCTGTACGTACGAGCAGTATGGGGTGCAGACTACGCGGGACCGGTAGTCGCAACCCCTAGCCCGAGCGGGCCAGAGCTGTGGAATGGAAGGAGCTGGCGAGTGTTCAGCCGCATCGCCATCGTGAACCGCGGAGAGGCCGCCATGCGCCTCATCCATGCCGTCCAAGATCTGGCCGCGGAGACCGGTAGATCGATCGAAACCGTCGCTTTGCATACCGATGTCGACCGGAACGCGACATTCGTGCGCGAGGCCGACATCGCCTACGACCTCGGTCCCGCGTCCGCACGCCCGTATCTGGATCTGAAGGCGCTCGAGCAGGCTCTGGTGACGACCAAGGCCGACGCCGCGTGGGTCGGTTGGGGTTTCGTCGCAGAGGATCCGGCGTTCGCCGAACTCTGCGAGCAGATCGGCGTCACTTTCGTCGGCCCCAGTCCGGAAGCCATGCGCAAGCTCGGCGACAAGATCGGTGCGAAGCTGATCGCGGAGGAAGTCGGCGTGCCGGTCGCGCCGTGGAGCCGCGGTCCGGTCGAAACCGTGGACGCGGCCCTCGCGGCCGCCGCCGAGATCGGCTACCCGTTGATGCTGAAGGCGACCGCCGGTGGTGGCGGCCGGGGTATCCGGGTGATCACGAACGAGGACGAGCTCGTCGACGCCTACGAGCGCACCCGTCAGGAAGCCGCGCGCGCATTCGGCAGTGGCGTGGTCTTCCTGGAACGGCTGGTGACCGGCGCCCGGCATGTCGAGGTCCAGGTGATCGCGGACGGCCAGGGGACCGCGTGGGCGCTCGGCGTCCGCGATTGCTCGGTGCAGCGGCGCAATCAGAAGGTCATCGAGGAGTCTGCGTCGCCGGTGCTGCGCCCCGAACAGGCGGCCGAGCTCAAGGCGTCGGCCGAGCGGTTGGCGATCGCGGTCGGGTATCGCGGCGCCGCGACCGTCGAATTCCTGTACCACCCGGGTGACGATCTGTTCGCGTTCCTCGAGGTCAACACCCGCCTGCAGGTCGAACACCCGATCACCGAGTGCACCACCGGATTCGACCTGGTTCGGGCGCAGCTGCTGGTGGCATCGGGCGGCAAGCTCGAGGGCGAACCTCCGGCTGAGCGCGGACATGCGATCGAGGCCCGGCTCAACGCCGAGGACCCCGACCGCGACTTCGCGCCCGCTCCGGGCCGCATCGCGCGGCTGGACCTGCCCGCCGGGCCCGGCATTCGAGTCGATACCGGCGTCAGCGAGGGCGACACGATTCCCGCCGACTTCGACTCGATGATCGCCAAGATCATCGCCTACGGCAGAGACCGCGACGAAGCGCTGGGCCGGCTGCGCCGGGCAGTGGCGAAGACCCGGGTCGTCATCGAGGGCGGCGCGACGAACAAGAGCTTCGTGCTCGATCTGCTGAACCAGCCCGAGGTGATCGATGCCAGCGCGGATACCGGCTGGATCGACCGTGTTCGCGCCGAGGGCCGCCTCGTATCGCATCGGCACTCCGCGATCGCGGTGGCCGTCGCCGCCATCGACGCCTATGAAGAGGAAGAGCGCGCCGAGCGGGACCGGCTGCTGTCCACGGCGGCGGGTGGACGTCCCCAGGTGCAGCATCAGAGCGGTCGGCCGCACGACCTCAAGCTGCGCGGCGTCGGTTACCGCGTGCGCGTCGCACGTATCGGTGCCTATCGGTTCCGAGTCGGCATCGAGGCGGGCGGCGATACGGCCGCCGCTGATGTGGACCTCGAGCGCTTCGACCGCCACACCGGGCAGATCGTGGTCAACGGCACCCGCTACCGCGTGATCACCGGTACGCACGGGCCGATTCATCTGGTCGATGTCGATGGTGTGACGCATCGGATCAGCCGTGACGAGGGTGGTGTCGTCCGCTCGCCCGCTCCTGCGCTGGTCGTTGCCACGCCACTGGAGGTCGGCGCCGAGGTCGAGGCGGGCGCGCCGGTCCTGGTACTGGAGAGCATGAAGATGGAAACGGTGCTGCGCGCGCCGTTCCGGGCTCGGTTGAAGGAATGCGCTGTTTCCGTCGGCACCCAGGTGGAGACCGGTGCGCCGCTGCTGCGGCTGGAGCCGCTCGCCGATGACGACGAGGCCGAGGACGCGGCGGCGGTCGAGTCGGTCGAGCTGGACCTGCCCGGCGAGTCCGCATCGGACCGACCACATGACGGAACGGCACGCAGCCTGCAGGATCTGCGCAGCTTGTTGCTGGGTTTCGACGTCGACCCGCATGACGATCGCCGAGTACTCGACCGCTACCTCGCCGTGCGCCGGGCAGCCCTCGCGGACAACCGTCGGCCCCTCGCCGAGGAAATCGAACTCGTGCAGGTGTTCGCCGATCTCTCCGAACTGAGCCACAACCGGTCGGGAGACGAGGACGGTGGCCACGGACATGTCCACAGCGCCCGCGAGTACTTCCACACCTATCTGCAGAGCCTCGACGTCGAACGGGCCGGGCTGCCGGAGTCGTACCAGGCCACGCTCGCCAAGGCGCTCGGGCACTACGGTGTCACCGATCTGGAACGTTCCCCTGAGCTCGAAGCCGCGGTCTTCCGGATCTTCCTCGCCCAGCAACGTCCATCCGACACCGTCACGGTCATCACCACATTGCTGCGCGAATGGCTGCGCGAGCCGGTGCCGGACCGGGCGCTGCATGAACCGGTCGGTCTGGCGCTGGAGCGGCTGGTGGCCGCGACGCAGGTGCGCTTCCCGGTGATCGCCGACCTCACCCGCGGTTTGGTGTATGCCTGGTTCGGCCAGCCGCTGCTGCGGCGCAACCGCGCCCGCGTTTACACCAATGTCCGCAAGCAGTTGAGCCACCTCGACGCGCACCCGGAAACGTCCGATCGCGCCGAGCGCATTTCCGAGATGGTGCGCAGCACCGAGCCGCTGGTGCGGCTGCTCGGTCAGCGGCTGGTGCGCGGCCGTGCGGACAACACCGCCATGCTCGAGGTGCTGACCCGGCGGTACTACGGAAACAAGGGTCTGGCCAGCGTGCACACGCGCGAGGCCAGCGGGTGCACCTTCGTGATCGCCGAGCGCCGGGGCCTGAGCCTGGTGTCGGCGGCGGTGAGTTTCGACGCGCTCGACACCGTGCTGCGCGGTCTGACCGAACTGGCGAACGGTGTCGCGTCCATCGAGGTCGACATCTACCTGAGCTGGGAGAAGCAGCCAGAGGACTTCGACGCGATGGCGGCGGCGCTGCAGGAAGTGCTCGGTGCGCGGCCATTGCCGAACCAGATACACCGGATCACCGCGACCGTTGCGGGCAGCGGCGGTGCGGTGATGCACCATCACTTCACCTTCCGCCCGTCCGCGACGGGCATGGTCGAGGAGCGGTTGATCCGCGGCCTGCATCCCTACATCGCGGAGCGGATGCAGATGAAGCGGCTGCGCAAGTTCGACCTCACCCGGCTGCCGTCCTCGGACGAGGAGATCTACCTCTTCCGCTGCATCGCGAAAGAAAACCCGTCCGATGAGCGCCTCGTCGCGTTCGCGCAGGTGCGTGACCTGGCCGCGCTGCGCGAGCAGGACGGCCGACTGCTGGCACTGCCGACGGCCGAGAGCACCATCGCCACCTGCCTCGACTCGATCCGGCGGGCACAGTCGCAGCGGCCGTCGGCCAAGCGCTTCCACACCAACCGCATCGTGATGTACATCTGGCCGCCGGTCGACATCACCCGCGCCGAGTTGGAGACGATCGTCGATCGCGTGCGGCCGACGACCGCGGGCGCCGGGCTGGAGGAGATCCTGCTCATCGCACGGCACCGGGCCCCGAGGTCCGGCGAGCTGATCAAGGTCGCCGTGCGCATAACCTTCGACACCACCGGCGGCACCGAGGTGACCATCGGCGAGCGGACCGACGAGGTGGTCGAGCCACTCGACGAGTACCGGCAGAAGGTGCTGCGGGCGAGCAGCCGCAACACCGTCTACCCCTACGAGTTGACCGGTTTGCTCGGTGAGTTCGCCGAGTACGACCTCGATACCGACCACACGCTGGTGCCGGTCGACCGGCCCAAGGGACGCAACAAGGCCGCGATGGTTGCGGGCGTGGTCACCACGCCGACCGAGCAGTATCCGGACGGCATCACCAGGGTGGTGCTGCTCGGTGATCCGACGAAATCTCTCGGCGCGCTCTCGGAACCGGAGTGCCGTCGCGTGATCGCCGCGATGGACTTGGCCGAACGGATGCAGGTGCCGCTGGAGTGGTACGCGCTGTCCTCCGGTGCCCGGATCTCGATGCAGTCGGGCACCGAGAACATGGACTGGGTGGCGGCGGCGCTCAAGCGGATCGTCGAATTCACCCAGGACGGCGGCGAGATCAATATCGTGGTCTCGGGCATCAATGTCGGTGCGCAGCCGTACTGGAACGCCGAGGCGACGATGCTCATGCACACCAAGGGCATCCTGGTGATGACGCCGGACTCGGCGATGGTGCTCACCGGCAAGCAGGCGCTGGACTTCTCCGGTGGTGTGTCGGCCGAGGACAACTTCGGCATCGGCGGCTACGACCGGGTGATGGGTCCGAACGGGCAGGCGCAGTACTGGGCGCCGAACCTGCTTGCCGCGCGCGATGTGCTGATGTCGCACTACGACCACACCTACGTGGCACCCGGCGAGCAGTCGCCGCGGCGGTCTCGGACCAGTGACCCGATCGATCGTGACGTCTCCGACTTCCCGCATGTCGTGGCGGGCAGCGACTTCACCACGGTCGGTGAGATCTTCTCCGCCACCGCCAACCCGGACCGCAAGAAGCCGTTCGACATTCGGACTGTCATGCGGGCGGTATCCGATCAGGACCACCCGGTACTGGAACGCTGGGCCGGGATGGCCGACGCCGAGACGGCCGTGGTGCAGGATGTGCGGCTCGGCGGTATCCCGGTGTGCCTGTTGGGCATCGAGTCCAGGGGCGTGCCGCGGCGCGGCTTCCCGTCCACCGATGGCCCGGACACCTATACGGCAGGCACGCTGTTCCCGCGGTCGTCGAAGAAGGCCGCGCGGGCGATCAGCGCGGCCAGCGGCAATCGGCCGCTCGTGGTGCTGGCGAACCTGTCGGGCTTCGACGGCTCGCCGGAATCGATGCGGAAGCTGCAGCTCGAGTACGGCGCCGAGATCGGCCGTGCGATCGTGAACTTCCAAGGGCCCATTGTGTTCTGCGTGATCTCGCGCTATCACGGTGGCGCGTTCGTGGTCTTCTCGAAGCTGCTCAACCCGAATATGACCGTGCTCGCGCTGGAAGGCTCATTCGCCTCGGTGCTCGGCGGCGCCCCCGCCGCCGCGGTGGTCTTCTCCGGCGAGGTCGATGCCCGTACCGCAGCCGATCAGCGAGTGCGGGACCTCGAGGCACGCACCGCGAACGCGGTCGGCGCCGACCGCGCGGCACTGACGGCGGAACGCGACGAGGTCCGGACGTCGGTCCGCACGGAGAAACTCGGTGAGGTCGCAGCAGAATTCGACCGCGTGCACAATATCCAGCGCGCTGTCGAGGTCGGTTCGGTGGATGCCATCATCCGTGCCGCCGAACTGCGCCCGCGCATCATCGAAGCCATCGAGGCTGGTCTGCCTGGCTGATCGGTCCGGACCATTTGATTGCTGATGCGGTAGGTCCGAGCAGGACTCGGGGCTCTCGATATCGGGCCCCGAGTCGGTGAAACGGCTGCCCGTGGAGGTGGAGGCGGCGTTGTACTCAACGCCGCCTCCCGCCGATTGCGGCCGCTGCAGATTTGATGCGGTACTGCGTGATCGGACCCTGGCACACCGCGGCAGGGCAGGGATTCGGATGGGTGTCCCGACGGGAGTCGGGTCCACATCGGTATGTCGTGGGGAGTGCGTGTTGGTCGTTGCTGTGGTTGTCGCGGTTGTCGTGGGAGTTATCGTTCTCGCGGTGTCAGGTGTTGGGCTGCACTGGTATGTATGGCGGCGGCTCGTGCGTGATACGACTGTCGAAGGCTCCGTGTCCCGGCATATCGGCACCGCCATCGTGGTGGTTGCGCCGGTGCTGCTGATCGGGACCGTGGTCGCCGAACGCCTTCGGGCACCGTTTCGGCTCGTTCGGATCATCGCCTGGCCGGGCTATCTGTGGGGTGCTGTCTTCGTGTACCTGCTGATGGCGCTGTGCGTGGGGGAGGTGGTCCGATTTGTATTGCTGAGATGGGCTGGTGGCGGTGACGCGGCGGCGGATACCGTCGCGACGACTTCGGTAGCGGACACGGCCGTCCCCGGTGGGGTGATCCCGGGGCCGGGTGCCCAGACGCAGCCGGAGTCATCGTCGGGGGTGGCCACCGCCGCGGTCACTCGAATTCCGCGCCGACTCTTCGTATCTCGTGTCGTGGGTGGTACGGCAGCGGCTGCCGCGGTGACCACCGTCGGATACGGAACCTACGGTGTACTGCGTGGTCCCAGTGTGCAGCGCGTTGTCGTTCCGCTGGCGAAACTGCCTCGCCGTGCACACGGGTTCCGGATAGCCGTGGTCAGCGACATCCATCTCGGTCCGATCCTCGGGCGTGGGTTCGCCGAACGCGTGGTCGCCACGATCAATGACACGCAGCCCGACCTCATCGCCGTTGTCGGCGATCTGGTGGACGGCACTGTCGAGGATCTCCGTCCCGCCGTCGCACCGCTGGCCGGGTTGCGGGCCCGCCACGGTGCGTATTTCGTGACCGGCAACCACGAGTACTTCTCCGGTGCGGAGGAATGGATCGAACATGTCCAGGAATTGGGGCTGCACTTGCTCGCCAATACCCGAACGGAGCTGCCCGGATTCGACCTCGCGGGCGTCAACGACGTGCAGGGCGCGTCGACCGGACAGGGACCCGACTTCGGTCGGGCGCTGGGGGATCGGGATCGGTCGCGTACGGCGGTGCTCCTGGCGCACCAGCCCGTGCTGATCGATGACGCGGTTGCCCACGGCGTCGACCTGCAACTGTCGGGGCACACCCATGGCGGTCAGATGTGGCCGGGCAATTTCCTTGCGGGCCTGGCCAATCCGACCGTTGCCGGGCTGGAGCGCTACGGCGACACGCAACTGTATGTGACGCGAGGCGCCGGGGCATGGGGCCCGCCGGTCCGGGTGGGGGCGCCATCCGATATCACCGTGGTCGAACTCGCTGCGCTGCAGGCGTGAGGCCGCGCTGGCCGGGCGCCCGCACCGCGGCTGTCCTCGGTCAGCGATAGATAGCCGGGAGCAGTGCGGTCATCACTCGTCCGGTATTCGGGCCGAAGCAAAGTAGGACGCTGTCGGACATATCGATGATCCGATCGGCGCGCCCGGCTGGAGTTTGTCCGATGCCGGGCAGCGCGAGCAGGCTGGCCGGGCCGCCCACCGAGGCGAGGCCATCGGTCATGACCAGGAGGATATCGGGGCGGGCCGCGATCAGCGCCTCGCTGGTGATGGTGACGAAGGGCTCGGTCAGCCCGGCCGCTGTTCCCGCGTCCTGCGCACCCAACCCGGTGATCAGTGCGTCCGCGCCCGAGCCCGGTCCGGCCAGCATGGTGAGCGCGGTGCCGCGCAGATACACGAATGCGATGCGCGGCTTGGGCTTTCCAGCCGGGACGGCCGCGGTCGCGGCGGCAATCTCCGCGGTCGTGCGCTGGGCGAGCGCGACACCCTGGTCGTGGACGCCGAGAGCGTCCGCGACGGCCTGGATCTGCGGACCGGTCCCCGTCAGCGTGCGCGCCGGATCGAAGACGACGATCGGGACGCCAGCGGCGTGCAACTGCTCGAAGACCGCAGGTGTCCCGGTGGTGGTATCGGTCAGCAAGACGGTGGGGTGCAAGGCCAGAACGGCCTCGACGCTCATGGCCTCACCGCCGGGGGTGACATCGGTGCGGTCGATGATCGCCGGGAGCTTCGCGGCGGTACTGCGGCCGACGAGATGTGGGCCGAGGCCGAGTGCGTATACCGTCTGCGCCAGGGTGCCGAAACGGTCTACCGCAATGATGCGACTGGTGTCGGAGACCGTCACGTCGGTGCCGACGAAACCGCGGACGGTGACGGGCAGGCTCGGCCGCGGGTCGGATGCGATCGGTTGCGGATCGGGATCCGTCAGGGTTGCTGTGATTTCGCCCTTGGTTGCGACATCGGTCTGCCCTTGCGACGAACATGCGCTGAGTTCGAGTGCGAAGGTGAGTCCGAATGTCAGTATTCCGAGTCCGGCGCGGCTGAACATGATTGTCAGAGTATCCGCGGGCAGCACGCCGTTCGCTACTCAATTTTCGTGGATGTCACAACGGAAGTTGTTTTCCTGCAATGGTTTTCCGGTGTTCATGAGTAGTTTACTGGCAGACCGCGGCTTTGCCGTGAGGTCATGACGTGTGTTGGCTGGTAGAAGTGGGTGCGATTCCAGAAGTGCACTCGATACGGCGGAGGTTAAAGCATGTTGAACCGCAAGAAAATAGGTCAATCGACCAGAAACTTTGCAGTGCGTTTCGATCAGGTCCGCCCGGGTGAACCGGACCGTGGACCGGTCGATGACCGTGCGATCCTTGGGTACAGTGCGGTTCACCTGAGGATATCCATCGAGGGATAGCCCGGGGCACCATGGGTGGGTATCAAAGGGGAAAACCGACATGGCAACCGTGGCACGAATGCGGTGCTGGCACTGGGTGATTCGACGCGGCAATAATAGCCGATCGATTGCTGGATATCCAGGCGTCCGGGAGATCGGTGTATGACGCAGGATCCGCCGGATGTGGTGCCCGTCCGCCTGGCGGCCCGGCACATACCCGACGGCCATCGCCGCGGGCTGGTGGTCGGAGAACTCGAGGGTTGCCAGGGAATCGGGGCGGCAATTACACGCGTCGCGTGGTGGATACAACTATCGATCGATGAGGCGTGATGACCGCGATGATATCGGTGCTGGTGATCGACGATCACAACATGCTGCGCGGCGCGCTGTGCGAAATCCTGGATCGTGAGAGCGATATCACGGTGGTGGGCCAGGCTGCCGATGGCCGTTCGGGCATCGAGCAGGCGGAGCAGCTATATCCGAATGTCGTGATCCTGGATGTCGAGATCCCCGGGGAAGACGTCGTGACGACACTGCTCAGGCTGCGGGAGGTGAGTCCCGACACGCGGGTGTTGATCGTCAGCGTGCACCAGGATATGGGGTTGATCCGCGAACTGGTCGAGTGCGGCATCGCTGGCTATCTGCACAAGAGCGCGAGGCGGGAGACGCTGCTGTCGGCGATCCGCACCGCGGACAGCGATGGCGAGGTGATCGTCTACGTGTCCTGGCAGGAGGATCGCCGATCCGCGGACGGCAACCGGGACGCCTCGCCGGATCAGGCGCTCACCGCGCGCGAGTTGGAGGTCGTCGAACGGGTCGCGAGCGCCATGAGCAATCGGCAGATCGCGAATGCCCTCGGCATCACCGAGGGCACCGTAAAGCGGCACCTGCGCAACATCTTCCAGAAGCTCGGCGCCGTATCGAGACTGGATATGGTCAACCGGGCGACGGCGGCCAAGCTCATTGTCCCGTATCCGCCGGAGTGATCAACCGCCAGCCGCGCCGAGATCGGCGGCCATCTGTCATGAGTAGCGGTCGCCTGCTGCGGGTCGCGATAGCGCGGCGTGAGTATGCAATAGATGCGGGATCGTGGCGCTTCTGGTGTCCGGTCTGTTAACTCGCGCTGAACTATCCGGCGCACCGGTTGATCAGGTAGGTGAGTGATCACTAAACTTCGGGATATGAGTTCACCGGCTCGAGTACGAATGTCGGCGAGCGCACGACGCGAACAGGTATTGGCTGCGGCCATAGCCGAATTCGCAGCCGGTGGCTACACGGCGACGACAACGGAGTCGATCGCCCGGCATTCCGGAATTTCGCAGGCCTATCTCTTCCGTTTGTTCCAGACCAAGAAGGAGATTTTTCTCGCCGCGGCGAATCGAGCATTCGATGCCGTCGAGAAGGCCTTCCGTGAGGCCGCCTCGAAAAGCGTGCAAGACGACCGCCTGGACGCGATGGCGGACGCCTATATAGAGCTGCTGGGTGATCGTCAGCAGCTGACCTTCCAACTGCAGGTGTATGCGGCATCGGCTCTCGACGACGAGATCCGCGCCCTCGCCCGCGAACGGTTTCACCGCCTGTACCAGGTGGTGCAGGACCTGTCCGGCAGCGATGCCGGGGGTGCGTTCGATTTCATGGCGCAGGGCATGCTGCTGAATGTCACGAGTGTGCTGGAACTGGAACTACTGGACCCGGACAGTGAAGAATAACGCCAGATTCCGAGTGGTTCATCGCTCGATCGAATTGCGCTCTGAGCCAAATTATTGAACAAGGAATTCGCCGATGACGGACACGGGCTGTCGTCGCGTGTTGCGGACCTCGCTGTCAACGTCATCGCGATCTTCATGGTTTCGCTCGACAATCTGGTCGTAATGAATACCTTGCCGACAAATACGCACTGGCCTAGATGGCCGCCCGAAGGACGTTTGCCGCCTTCCCATTGATATAAGGAGATTTTCATGCCCGCTCTGCCCTGGACCGCAGGGGTGCACAAGCCCGCGGAAGGTGACCAGTTGCACGTGCTCACCTCCCGGCTGCCGCTGACGAACTATATCGATGTGCCCCGATTTCTCTACTGGACAATGCGGATTCGCACCCAACTGGTTTCCGCACCGGGATGTGTCGGATTCGCACTGGACGCGAAGCTGATCTCCAAGACGTTCTGGACGCTGTCCGCGTGGTCGGACAAGCAGGCCATGGACCACTTCGCGCACAGCGGTACCCACGCGAAGATGCTGGCGGATATGGCCGGTCGGATCGGCGATCCGAATTTCGTCGAGTCGAGCGCGTCGACCGGGGACATACCGCTGTCCTGGGCCGATGCCCGAGTCCGGATCTCCGCGCGCTAGTCCCTGACAGCCAGCCGGACCAGCCGATCGAGGAGTGGTGATGCCGCAGAAGATTCGCTTGATCAGTGAGTTCTCTTTTCCCGCAGTGCTTTTCCATGCGGCACTGGTCAGTGCCGAGTACTGGCACGCGCGCGTGGCCGAACTGGACGGCCCGCATGCCGAACTGTCTCTCCATCGTGATGCCGATGGCGTGCTCGTGGCCACGGTATCCAAACCTGTTGCCCCGGACCAGATTCCGCCACGGCTGGCGCGGGTTTGGCCGTCCGGGCTGCGGCTGGACTACGCCGAGTGCTGGTCACCGCTGGTGGCGGGGGTGGCCCGGGCCGAAATACGCGGCAGCATCGCTGGCGTCGGCACCATGGCGGGCAGCTGCGAGCTGCGCGACGGCGTGGATGGATGCGTCTCGGAATACTCGGTGACGGTCGATTCCGGAATTCCGATGGCGGGCCGGTTGATCGCGGGGGCCTTCGCGAAGGGCATCATCGAGGACTCGGGTGCGGTGGATGCATTCACCGAGCGCTGGCTGCGGCGGGAGCATGCGTGATGGCCGGTGACCCGTTCGCGGTGTGGATGAGACGAATGCGTCCTGGACGGCCCGGGCAACCGGCCCTGGTGTGCTTTCCGCCCGGTGGCGGCGCCGCCGGAGGCTATCGCGAGCTGGCGAACCACATCACCGAGGGTGTCGGCGTCTACGCCGTGCAGTATCCGGGTCGCCGCGACCGGATCGGCGAGGCGCTGATTCCATGCCTCACCGAACTCGCGGACCATATCGCCATGGCCTTGGCGCCACTGCTCGGTGGTGAGCTGGCATTGTTCGGCCACAGCATGGGGGCGACCATTGCCTTCGAGACCGCCCGTCGGCTGGAGGCGCGCGGCCGAACAACGATCACACTGTTCGTATCCGGTCGGACGGCCCCGTCCGAGCCCGCCGCCGATCGGCTGGCCGACACCGGCGATGCCACGCTGATCGCCGAATTGGAGCGCTTGGCAAATGATCCCGCGTCAGTGGCCGTCTTGCGTACCAACTCGGCACTCGCCGCCGCCGTGCTGCCCGCAGTTCGCAACGACTACCTCGCGATCGAGAACTACGTCTACGCACCCGGTGATCCGTTGCGCTGCCCGGTGGTCGGCCTGACCGGGGCCGACGACCCGGTGGTCGCACCGGACCAGCTCGCGCGGTGGCGCACTCATACCTCGGGATCGTTCGATCTGCATATCTTCCCGGGTTCGCATTTTTATTTGGACGCCCAACCTGCGGCGATCGCGCAGGTGATCAACAGCGGTATCGGAGCGGCCGATTCGGCATCGACCAACGTTCACAAACGTGCGGTATCTTTGCCTCGTGTCGGAAAGGCTGCTCAACCGGATTCCCCGTCCGAGGGTGCTGACGACGGTTATGGTTTGCCTAATGAGCTGCGCCATGGCCGGTTTGGGCCTGCATCACATATCGCGCGCGGAAACCGGCCCCGATGGTGATCAGCTCGGGCAATTGTCGTTCGGCGGGTTGGTGCGAACCTATGGCCTGCATATCCCCGCCGGAACCGACCATCCGGCTGGGCTGGTGGTCAACCTGCACGGCGGTGGTTCGACCGGGCACGGCCAGGAATCTCTCACGCACTACGACACCGTCGCGGACCGGCACGGCTTCATCGTGGTGTATCCCGATGGTATCGAACATAATTGGGCCGATGGGCGGGGTGCGTCCGAGCCGGACCGTCGGGGCATCGACGATGTCGGTTTCCTTGTCGCGCTCGTCGATAAACTCGCCCGCGACTTCGATATCGACCGCGGTCATGTGTTCGCCACCGGTATGTCGAATGGTGGGTTCATGGCCGATCGACTCGCCTGTGATCGCGCCGATGTATTCGCCGCCATCGCGCCGGTCGCGGGCACCCTGGGTGCCAACGTCAACTGTGCGCCCACGCGTCCGGTCTCCGTACTCGAAACCCACGGAACCGCCGATCCGATCGTGCCCTTTACCGGCGGAACCATGACCGGCCGGGGCGGACAGTCGACAATTCTGCCCGCCCTCACGACTGCGGCGCGCTGGCGCGAGGCGGACCGCTGCCAAGCGCCGACCGAAGAGCTGCTCCCGGCCATCGGCAACGACGCCACCCAGGTCCACCGCCTCACCGCCACCGCCTGTGCCGACGGCACCGAGGTGACCTTTATGCAGGTCGACAACGGAGGACACACCTGGCCCGGCGGCCTGCAGTACCTCCCCAAGGCCATCATCGGCCCGACCACCGATATCTTCGACGCCTCAGAAGCGAGCTGGCAGTTCTTCGCAGCCCACGCCCGCTGACTCGGGCCGACCGGCTTGTCGCCCACCAGGGCGGGCGCGAGCTGCTGGTATGTCACGCAATCCCATTGCCGCAGCCGATCGCGGACGAGCAGATGCTGATGCCATTCGCTGCGGATTGTGCATATGTGCACTCGGACATCTCGCTGAGGGGTTCGCACCGTGCGATATCTGTGCCCGACTACCGCGGGATGGTGCGCAAAGAAAGCTGGCGGGGTTCACAATTCAGCGTATCGCGCCTGCTATAGCTGACTGTGAGGGAATTGGCCGTACGGCATCGAGTGGTAACGAAGGAGTCGATATTCGTTTTCTGCGAGTTTGCCATCGACAGCTTCTCGATCACCCGGTGGAACCGCTGGGCTGCCTCGACGAGGGACACCGATCCTGTGAAGCTGCGGCGGAATAGGTGGAAATCGGTACTGCCGCTACTTATTTCGTTCGCTCGATTCGACGGGTGTTGCATCTGCCGCCACAGTTGTAAGTGCACAGGGGCCGATGATCGGTCGGGCAGGCGGGCACGGAAGGCAGCAGATGTTCACCCGGATCGCAATTGTCAATCGCGGCGAGGCCGCCCGCAGGCTTATTCATGCGGCGAGGGAGTTGGGGGTCGAAACTGTCGCGCTATATACCGATGGCGAACGTCATGCGACCTTCGTGCGGGAAGCCGATCGGCGGTATTGCCTGGGACCGGCGAGTGCGCGCCCGTATCTGAATCCGGTGCTGCTGGAACGCGCTTTACGGGAAACCGGTGCGGACGCGGCCTGGGTCGGCTGGGGATTCGTGGCCGAGGATCCGGAATTCGCCGAACTGTGTGCGCGGGTGGGTGTCACCTTTATCGGGCCGAGTGCCGAGGCGATGCGCAGGCTCGGTGACAAGATCGGCGCGAAGCTGCTGGCCGAGCAGGCGGGCGTGCCGGTCGCGCCGTGGAGCGGCGGTCCGGTCGAAACGCTGGACGCCGCAATCGAAGCCGCGCAGCGCATCGGCTACCCGCTGATGTTGAAGGCGACCGCGGGCGGTGGTGGACGCGGCATCCGGGTGGTCGCCTCGGAGGCCGATTTGCGCGAGGCCTACCAGCGCACGTGCGAGGAGGCCGAGCGGGCCTTCGGCAGCGGTGTGGTGTTCCTCGAACGTCAGGTGACCGGCGCACGGCATGTCGAGGTGCAGGTGATCGCCGACGGGCACGGCGGCGCCTGGGCGCTGGGCGTGCGCGATTGTTCGGTGCAGCGGCGCAACCAGAAGATCATCGAGGAGTCGGCCTCGCCGGTACTCACCGCCGAGCAGGCGCTGGAGTTGAAGCAATCCGCGCGACGGCTGGCACTTTCGGTCGGCTACTGCGGGGCCTGCACCGTCGAATTCCTGTATCACCCGGGCGAACGGTTCTTCGCGTTCCTGGAGGTGAACACTCGGCTACAGGTCGAACACCCCATCACCGAGGCCACCACCGGTGTCGATCTGGTCAAGGCCCAGCTGCAGGTGGCGGCCGGAATTCCGCTGAGCGGACCGGTGCCCGCCGAACGCGGGCACGCGGTGGAGGCCAGGCTGAACGCCGAGGATCCGGACCGTGACTTCGCACCGGCACCGGGCCGAATCGCGTTGCTGCGCTTGCCGACCGGCCCGGGTATCCGGGTGGACACCGGTGTCGGCGAGGGCGATGAAATCCCGGCGGACTTCGATTCCATGATCGCCAAGATCATCGCCTACGGCCGGGATCGGACCGAGGCGCTACAGCGACTGCGCCGGGCACTGGCCGATACGACGGTGGTCATCGAGGGCGGCGCGACCAATAAGAGCTTCCTGCTGACGCTGCTCGATACGCCGGAAGTGATCGACGGTACCGCCGACACCCGGTGGGTGGACCGCGCATCGGCCGAGGGCGGGCTGGCCACCCGGCACCACCTCGGCCTCGCCTTGGCGGTCGCGGCGATCGATGGCTACGAGGACACCGAACACGGTGCTCGCGAGCGGCTCTGGGAAAGTGGGCGTGGGCGGCGCCCACATGTGCAGCACGAGGTCGGTCGGGCCGTCGAACTGCGTGTCGGCGAGCGCGGGTACCGGGTCACGGTGGCCAAGAACGGATTCGGCCGATTCTGGGTCGCGATCGAGGACGGTATCGCCGATCGCGTGGAATTCGAGGCGGCTGTCGAGCGGATCGACGAGCACCTGGCCGCGCTCACCGTGGCCGGTCAGCGCTACCGTCTGGTGTCGGCCACACACGGCGCGGTCCATTTGGTCGAGATCGACGGCGTCGCACATCGGGTGAGTCGGGATGAGGGTGGTGTGCTGCGCGCACCCGCGCCCGCGCTGGTGGTCGCGACCCCGGTCGAGGTCGGCGGCGAAGTGCAAAGCGGTGCACCGGTACTGGTGCTGGAGAGCATGAAGCTGGAAACTGTGCTGCCCGCACCCTGCGCTGGTCGGCTCCGGGAGCTGCTGGTCGCCGTCGGCAGCCAAGTCGCGGCGGGGGAGCTCTTGGCACGGGTGGAACCGGCGGGTGGTGCGACTCGGGTGGCGCCGTCGCGGTCGATCGATCTGATGATCCCGTCGCCCGCACAGCCGCCGAGCGCGGCAGATCGGGCGCGCCGCGCGCGGGCGGACGTGCGAGCGGAACTGCTCGGCTTCGACGCCGCATCGGCCGACGCCTGGGCCCGCTATCTGCTCGATCGCGACGCGCTGGCGGTCGCCGACGGCGACTGGCTCGTCGGCGAGGTCGAGTTGGCCGAAATCTTCGCCGATATCGCGGAATTGGCCTCCCCCGAGGCATCGGGCCGCGGCGCCGACAGCCCGCGCGAGCAGCTGCATATCTACCTGCAGAGTCTCGACACCGAACGGGGCGCGATTCCGGCCGAGTTCCGCAGCGGGCTCGGGCGCGCACTGGGCCACTACGGGGTCGCGGAACTGGATCGGACCCCCGAACTGGAAGCGGCCGTCTTCCGTATCTTCCTGGGCACCAATCGGATTGCCGCGGGTGTCCGGGTAGTGACCGAACTGCTGAAGCTGTGGATCGGTGCGGATCCGCCGCCGGTGGCGCACCACCCGCGCACCCGCGAGATCTTGGAGCGGGTGATCCGGATGTCCCGCTCGCGCTTCCCCGCGGTCGCCGATCTGGCCCGCAGTGTCGCCTTTGCGTGGTTCATGCGCCCGGCGACCGATGCCGCCCGTACCGCCATGCTGACCGGGGTGTCGGAGGAACTGGCCGCCCTCGCGGCGGCGCCGGATTCGCCGGAGCGGTCGCGTCGGATCGCCGCGCTGGTCGATATTCCGGAACCGCTGTACGAATTCCTCGCAGAGCGTCTGCTCGCCGGTCCGGACGGCCGCTTCGCACCGCGCGAACCCATGCTCGAGGTGTTGGGCCGCTGGCATTACGGCGAACAGCATCTGCACACATTGCGTGCCTTCGATATCGCGGGTCGTCCGTTCGTGGTCTGTGACTACCGGCTGGAACTGCATCCGGCCCATGCCGTGCCGACGACCGCCGTCGCCACCGTTGGCACCTTCGCCGAGCTGCCGGAATACGCCGATCAGCCGGACACCGCACTGGTGGCGGCCTTGCGCGCCGAACTGCTCGCGGTCCCGGTCGGTCAGGTGGCCGTGGCCGACCTGCACCTGGTCTGGCCGGACGCACCCGCCTCACCCGACGAACGCGCCGAGGCGCTGTGCCGCGGTTTGATCGCGGCCCGGCTGTCCGAACAGGCGCGCCGGATCGTGGTGGCCGTGGCCGGACCGGAAGTGGAGTTCTACACCTTCCGCCGGGCCGAGTCGGATCTGGTCGAGGACCGGCTGGTGCGCGGGGTCCACCCGCTGGTCGGGCGGCGGCTGTCGCTGTGGCGGCTGCGGCACTTCCACCTGTCGCGGATCCATACTCCCGAAGCGATTCTGCTGTATCACTGTGTGGCCAAGGACAACCCGGACGACCAGCGACTGGTGGCGCTGGCCCAGGTCGGCCGCTTCGAGCTGACCCGCGACGAACAGGGGGCGATCGCGGCGGTCGGTGATGTCGACACGGTGCTCTCGGCATGCGTCGAGGCGATCGGACGGGCTCGCCACGATCTGGACCCGGCGGGGGCCTGGTTGGATATGAACCACATCTGGCTGGACATCCGGCCGGGTATCGAGGTCGACCTGGCGGAGTTCGCGGCCTGGCAGCGTTGCGTGGCACCGGAATTCACCGAGGCCGGTGTGCAGGAAGTGCTGGTCCAGGCGCGCCTGGCCACCCGGGAGGGAACTTTCCGGGAATCGGTCACCCGACTGCGCTATGAGCCCGGTTCCAGCGCGCAGGTGACCATCGAGGGACCTCCGCAGGTCGCGCTCGAACCGCTCGACGACTACGACCAGAAGGTGGTGCGGGCGCGGCGGCGCGGCACCGTGTACCCGTACGAGCTGATCCCGCTGCTCACCGGTGCGGTCGGCACCTTCACCGAATACGATCTCGACTCCGAGTCCACCTCGGCGCGGCCGGTCCCGGTGGACCGACCGCGCGGGCGCAATACGGCGGGCATTGTGGTGGGTGTGGTGTCGACGCCGACCGCGCTGCACCCGGAGGGCGTGTGCCGGGTGAGCCTGTTCGGCGATCCCACCAAGGCGCTCGGCGCGGTATCGGAGGCCGAATGCACCCGGATCATCGCGGCGCTGGATCTCGCGCAGCGGCTTGCGGTTCCGGTGGAGTGGTTCGCGCTCTCGGCGGGTGCGCGCATCTCGCTGGACTCCGGCACCGAGAATATGGACTGGGTCGCCCGCGCGCTGCGCCGCATCGTCACGTTCACCCAGGACGGCGGCGAGATCAATGTGGTGGTCGCCGGTATCAATGTGGGCGCGCAGCCGTACTGGAACGCCGAGGCCACCATGTTGATGCACACCAAGGGCATCCTGGTGATGATCCCGGACGGCGCGATGGTGCTCACCGGCAAGCAGTCGCTGGACTTCTCCGGCGGGGTGTCGGCCGAGGACAACTTCGGTATCGGCGGCTACGCGCGGGTGATGGGCCCGAACGGGCAGGCGCAGTACTGGGCCGCGAACTTAGCGCAGGCCCGCGATGTGCTGCTGGCGCATTACGCGCACAGCTACCGCGGTCCGGGGGAGCCGGGGCCGCGCCGGGCCGCCAGCACCGACCCGGTGGAGCGTGACATCACCGCGTTCCCGCATCCAGGTGCGGAGTTCCGTACGGTCGGTGAAATCTTCTCCGCCACCGTCAATCCCGATCGCAAGAAGCCCTTCGACATCCGCGCGGTGTTGCGCGCGGTCACCGACCAGGACCACCAGCTGCTGGAGCGCTGGGCCGATATGGCCGATGCGGACACCGCGGTGGTCGCCGACGCCCGGATCGGCGGCTGGCCGGTCTGCCTGATCGGGATCGAATCCAAGCCCGTTGTCCGACATGGTTTTCCGCCCGCGGACGGCCCGGACACCTACACCGCGGGCACGCTGTTCCCGCGTTCGTCGAAGAAGGTGGCGCGGGCAATCAATGCGGCCAGCGGCAATCGGCCGCTGGTAGTGCTCGCCAATCTGTCCGGATTCGATGGATCGCCGGAATCCATGCGCACGCTGCAGCTGGAGTACGGCGCCGAGATCGGCCGGGCGGTGGTGAACTTCGACGGCAAGATCGTCTTCTGCGTGATCTCCCGCTACCACGGCGGCGCCTTCGTGGTCTTCTCCAAGGCGCTGAATCCGAATATGACGGTGCTCGCGGTCGAGGGATCGTTCGCCTCGGTGATCGGCGGGGCTCCGGCGGCGGCGGTGGTGTTCGCGCGCACGGTGGACGCACGCACCGTCGCCGACGCTCGCGTCCGCGACCTGGAACACCGACTGGCTCGTGCCGATCTGTCCGAGCGACCCAAACTGGCCGCCGAATTGGTGGACCAGCGTACGGCGGTGCGCGCCGAGCAGCTGGCAACGCTCGCTGCGGAATTCGATGCGGTGCACAGTATCGAGCGCGCGGTGGGAGTCGGGTCGGTGGATTCCGTGGTCGCCGCGAGTGAGCTGCGCCTGCGGATCGCGACCGCGATCGACGAGTGGATGCTGGATGCGCCCTTTTAGCCGGAGCAGGAATGAGATTGGGGTGTAACCAGTTTCAGTGGAGGTAGGGACGGCGGCTTCGGTTCAAAAACTGGTCGGTTGATCCAAACTGGAATTTGGGATATTTCCCCCGTTCGGTGCGGTTGCGGACATTTTGCGGTATAGCGGTCCGGAAAATATTGGGGGCGTTACTCTTCGAGTAGCCGAGTTAACACAACCGTATAAGAATGGTCACGACTTGGATGGTGTTGCGCCGTGGTCGAGTCGGCCCCGGATGTGACACTGCGTTCGCTTCTGATGGGTCGGCAAAACCCATCGGTTGACCCGACAGCAGGACGACCGGGTGCGTGGGACACAGCGTTGTGCCGCCCGCGCCGAGGTCAGGGGAACGGGCTGGTCCG
The DNA here is from genome assembly GCF_040614395.1 of Nocardia sp. NPDC005998. Classification (NCBI taxonomy): domain Bacteria; kingdom Bacillati; phylum Actinomycetota; class Actinomycetes; order Mycobacteriales; family Nocardiaceae; genus Nocardia; species Nocardia sp. NPDC005998. Next base: position 79,677 of record NZ_JBEXUI010000024.1, read on the forward strand.
GCCCGTCGATGGAGATCGACACGATGACAACAGAGGTGGGGCCGTCCGCAGCGGTCGCGGACCTGCGCGCTAGACAGCGGCTGATTCTCGACCGCTATCGCGCGGAACTGGCGGCGATCGACAGTGCGCTGGTCGCCGACGAGGTCACCTGGCGGGAATGTTCGATCCAGGCCGAGCACATCATCGCCGACTGTGCCGATGCGCTCGCCTCCGGTCGGGTCGGCATCGTGGCCCGACATCTGCACACCATCGCCGATATGGCTCAGCGCCGTGGTGACCGGGGCATTCGGCCGGATGCCTCGGTGCGCGCAGCCCGGGTGCTCTCCGAACTGGTGCTCACCGAGGTGGCCGAAATCGTTGCCCCGCTACCGGATTCGACGCGGCGCCTGGGGATAGCGGCAATCACGCTGAACCGTGCGATATACGCGCGGCTGGAGGCCGGGGCCAAGGGCTACGACTCGTTCCTGCTCAACCAGGTGCGCATGGTCAACAACGCCGAGCGGCGGATGCTCGCCCGCGACATCCACGACCGGATCGGCAATAGCGTCAGCGTGGCGATGCGACGGCTGGAACTGTGCGCCGCATCGCAGCCCGCGGGCGACCCGACCATCTCCGACGCCATCGCGGCATTGACCGATACGCTGCACGAACTTTCGTACATCACCACCGGGCTGCGCGCCGATGATGGGACGGGCAGTCTGCGCGATGCGCTGGCCGCATTCGTCGGTGCGATGCGACTGGCCGAGCCGGCGGTCGGGATTCAGGTCAACGGGGTGGAGTCCTGGGTCGACTCGCTGGTGCTCGACGAGATCTTCCTGATCCTGCGGGAAGGTTTGCGCAATGCCTTCGCGCACGCGGCGGCCGAGCAGGTGGTGGTGACGGTCGATATCGCGCCGCATGAGGTCTGGGCGACGGTGGCCGACGACGGTATCGGATTCGACCCGAAGGCCGAGCACCGCACGAACGGGCTGGACTCCATGCGTGAACGCGCCGAACTGCTTTCCGGCGCGGTGACCGTGGTCTCGCGCAAGCACGGGGGCACCACGGTCGGGGTATGGATTCCGGTACTGGCGGCCTGTGCGATCTGATCAATGCCCGGCCCACCCCCGAGGGCATGGTGGCGACGGTGGGCCGGTTGTCGGACCTGATCGGGATCGAGGTCGATCTGTGCCGGTGGCAGTCCCATTCGAGGTACCTCCCACACGAACCGATCGTCGCGATCCACGGTCGTGAGCCGTTACCCTGCAATGCTTTCGACGAGGTCAGCGGCTCGCATAGTGCCGCCTTCGATTCGCGTAGCGGCACGCAAATGGGCTGAGCGGCGGGCCACTTCCGGATCCGTGATGAGGTCGTTCAGCGCACCCCGTAGATTCTGGGCAGTCGCTTGTGGGGTGTCGATGCGGCGGGCCACCCCCAGTTCAACGAGCCGGTCGGCATTCATGAACTGCTCGGCTGCCTGCGGCACGGCGATCATCGGGACACCTGCCATCAGTCCCTCGCTGCAGCCGCCCATGCCGGCGTGGGTGACGAAGGCATCCACCTGTTCCAGGATCGCCCGCTGCGGGACCCAGGAGCGCACTTCGACATTGGCAGGGATGTGGCCGAGTTCGCGCGGGTCGGTGTACTTGCCGATCTGCAGCACAACGTGCCAGCCGGGCAGGTCGCCATAGGCCCGTAGGCACTGGCGATAGAACTCCGGTTGGCGAGTGTAGGCCGAGCCCAGGGAGATCAGGAGCACCTTTTCCGCATCGTCTGGTCGGACCCAGACCTCGGCGTCGCCACGTGTGTCGAAGCACGGTCCCACGAAGGTCACTGCAGCGGTGTCGACGTGTTCGGCGTGCGGTTGCATCGCCCGGGGTATCAGGGCCAGCGCCCGGTCCGGCAGGCCGGAGAATGCGTCGACGTCGGTCGTCGCCGCACCGCAGTCGGTAAGCCACTGCGCGAACCTCGCTCGGTAGGTGTCGGCGCCGGGCAGCTGCCGGAGTTGTTCTGCTACCTCCAGTTCGTAGCCTTTCCAGGCCACGAACGTGGGCGACAGCTGGACTATCGGGCGATGCTGTGCTTCGGCGAGGGCCCGTGCGGCGTAGGCACCGATGTCGTACAGGTAGAGGTCCGCGGGGTCGTGGTCGTAGGCCGCGTGTAGCTGCGGCAGGGCTTGAACGGCGTTGTCGAGAAACAGGCTCATCGCCGCGATCGGGTCGTCGGGCCAATTGTTCGCTGCGACAGGCAATGTGGAGGTACACGGGAGCAGTTCGGCGCCGGTGCCGGTGATCAGGTCGGCTACGGCGGGGTCGTTGGCGTAGGTGACGCGATGGCCGCGGGCGACCAGCTCACGGATGATCTCCAGACTCGGCAGGACATGACTCACCAGGGGGACGCCGGCCATCGCGATATGGATAGGACGGAAAGGCATTGCAGTATCCCTCATTTCAAGTCTCCGGCGGCGGCTTCGAGGGCGGCGATGCTGCCCGACATGATCGTGCGTACGTGTTCGGTGATGTGCTCGACGGGCCAGTTCCACCAGGCCACCGCCAGCAGCCGTGCGACGTCCTCGTCGCCGTAGCGGGTACGGATGAGGCGGGCCGGATTGCCACCGACGATGCCGTAGTCGGGCACGTCGCTGGTGACCACGGAGCCGGTGCCGATGATCGCGCCGTGGCCGATCCGCACGCCGGGCATCACCGTCACGCCGTGACCGAACCAGACATCGTTGCCGACGACAGTGTCGCCTCGGTTCGGCAACCCGGTGAGCAGGTCGAAGTGGTTCGACCACGAGCCGCCCATGGTCGGGAAGGGGAAGGTCGAGGGGCCGTCCATACGGTGATTGGCCCCGTTCATGATGAACCGCACTCCGGTGCCCAGTGCGCAGAACTTTCCGATGGTCAGTTTCTCCGGCCCGTAGTGGTACAGCACATTGCGGTTTTCGAACGCGGTCGGATCTTCCGGATCGTCGTAGTAGGAGTACTCGCCGACCTCGATCAGGGGCGAGGTGACGAGCGGCTTCAACAGCACCACGCGCGGCTGGCCGGGCATGGGGTGCAGAACGGCTGGGTCGGCCGGGATCGGGGAGGGATCGGTGGGCACAGCGAAACTCCTTCGGTGCGTGGGTGATCTGGGTTCGGCGAGGTCAGGCGGATGCCAACGCGCGCAAACCGATATGAGCGCCGCGCCAGCGGGCGCGCAGCCGACGGTCATGGCTGACGATTACGAGGGCGCCGTGGTACTCGGCCAGGGCGTTTCCAACACCTCGACCAGTGCTGGAGACGGTGGTTGGTGGGTTCATCGAGCAGCAGCACGTGGACGGGCTCGCTGACCGACCGCGCCAAGGCGAGACGCTGCCGCTGCCCGGTGATCAGTACTTGTTCGCCGCCGGACAACTCGCCGACCGTGCGGTCGCGGTTCACCAGGCTCAATCCCAGGCCGTGCAGAGCCCGCTCCACTCGCGCGTGCGCGTCGTAGCCGCCGCGTAGCTCGAAAACGGTTGCCAGCTGACCGTATTCGGCCATGCCGGATTCGTCACCGGCGGCCATTGCGGCTTCGAGGCGGCGCATCCGCTCCTCGATCGACCGCAGTTCGGCCAGGGCTCGGTCGATGACCTGCTGCACCGTCAAGTGCGGCGGGAGCTGCTCTTCCTGAGTGAGGTAGCCGGCACCGCTCTCGGCCTGAACGACGATCTCACCGTGATCGGGCTGCTCCTGCCAGGCGAACAGGCGCAGCAGAGTGGTTTTAGCGGACCCGTTCTCACCGACGATCCCGGTGTGCTCGCCCGCGGCGAGCACACACGTCACCTCATCGAGAACAAGCTTGCCGTCGCAGGACTTGCTGACCGCTAGCGCGGTGATCTGGGGTGACACGGGCACACTCCGAAGCGTTCGAGGATGGCGCGGTCAGCGGAGACCGCAGGGCCGGGTGAACACTTCGCAAGAGCATCGAAGACCTTTACTTAGCGCGACAACTGTCGCACTAAGATATCCTCGAGGTCCCCTCCCGTCAAGCAATCGGATTCCCACGATGAGTTCCGCTCCAGATGCTTCCGAGCCCGCCTCGACAGCCCGTCCCCGGCCAGGTGGGCGAACCGCCCGCATCCGAGCCCAAGTGCTCGCGGCAGTCAGCGCGGTGCTGACCCAGCACGGTTACGACGCGCTGAGCATCGATGCCGTCGCCGCCCGCGCGGGCGTGCACCGCGCAACGGTGTATCGCCGCTGGCATGATGTCGGCGGCCTGCTTGCCGACGTTTTCGACGCGGCCGGTCATCAGCCGTGGCACCCCCGCGACACCGGCTCTCTGCGTGGCGATCTCGCGGCACTGAACTACGAGATCCAAGATTCCTTGACCGACGAATCGTCGATCGCTGTGGCATTGATCGCGGTCTCGTTCCGATCGGAGGAGGCGGCCCGAGCCCTGCGGCGTCTATGGGAGGACCGCTACGGACAGTCCGAGATCATCGTCGAGCGGGCGGTCCGGCGCGGAGAGCTCCCACCCGACGTCGACGCGCGCGCCCTGCTGATCGCCGCTACCGCACCGCTCTATCATCAACTGGTTCTGCTGCGCACCCCGCCCGACCCGCACCTCCCCGACCGCGCGGCCGTCACCGCTACGCTCGCCGCAAGCTCGGGTGCCTTCGCGTCGACCCGCACATAGCGGGCCCACGTCACCTACTGCGATTCCCAACAGCCGGAGGCACTCCCAGAACCGGCCCGCGATACCCAGCCTGCCCTGACAATCGACCCCCGGTTACAGGCCGCTCAAACCCATTGCGGCGTTGGCGGCGAACTGGGTGGCCATGAAGGCGTGGTAGGGGCGGCGGCTGCGTCGGCGGGGATGGTGGTAGCGGGTGGTGAGGGTGAGATAGCCGACCACCACCGCGCCGGGAAGCAGGCAGGCGCAGGTCGGAACGAGGCCGGGAATCTGTTGTGCGGCAAACAGAATGCCGAGCGCGATCAGGGTCGCGAGCGCGGCGACGCAGCGGCGCAGCGGCCACTCGGCCACCAGCGCGATGAGGGTCCGCGGGCGCGTGCCGCGGTCACCGTGCACATCGGAGAAGTCCTTGGTCACCGCGCCGATACAGCCCATCCACAATGACATTGCGATGGCGAAGGCGACCAGCGTGGGCGTCGGTCGCGCGCCGACCGCCACCGCCCCGGCCGCGTAGGTGAGCAGACCACCGGCGACCACCACCGAAGTCGAACCCAGCCAGCCGCGGCGCAGTTGGAACGGTGGCGCCGAGTAGGCATAGCCGACGGCCAGGAATGCGCATACGAGCAGGGTCGGGATCGGACCCGCGAGTACGCCGAGCAGCAGGGCGCCGACCGCAGCGCCGATCGCGACCGGCAGTGCCTGTGCGGGCATCAGGTCGCCGCGCCCGATCGGGCGGCCGACGCCGTTGATCCGGTCGTTCGCACCGTCGGCAATGCCGTTGGCGAGATAGATGCAGACCGTCGCGAAGAACCAGGACAGCAGTGCGCAGCCATAACTTCGGATGGCGAATTCCCGGTGTCCCATACCGTATTCCGCGGCGATTGCGGATGCGGCCAGGAAACGCAGCACGAACATCAGCTGAACCATGGGGCGCGCTTCCAGGAAACACATTCGGAGTCGATGATAGGCGGCCATTATTTCCGTTACTGCGCGTATCCGGTGTGCCTGTTGCGTTGCGGCGGTGGCCATGGACAAACGCTAACGCGAGCGCCCGAGCGCGGTCCACACTTATCTTCCGATTAATTCAGGGGATCGGTTCCTGATCGTTCGGGGCGAATTAACGGAGAGTTGGGGGAGAGTTCCGATGGCGCTGAAAATCGCTGGAAAGGACCAGGTAATGGCGGCACGTACCTCTTTTGATACATGCTCCGATGTTCCCAAAGTGTCCCTTGGGGTGCTGGTAACGAACGGATATCGTCAGTTTCGATCCCGCGTCGGAGTGGCCTCGGGATCGAATTACTGACATTTGCTGATGAATTGGGGGCAGTATGTCCGCAGTGGCCGTGATCGGTGGTGGTATCGCCGGTCTGTCCGCCGCCTACCACCTGCGTGGACGGGCCGAAGTGACCCTGTTCGAAAAGGAAGCGAACGCCGGTGGTCACGCCAACTCTATCGAAGTGAACGATAGTGGTCGGATCCTCGGACTGGATACCGCATTTATCGTCTACAACGAGGCGCACTACCAGCGGTTGACGCAATTCTTCGCCGATCTGGGCGTGCCGACGCAATCGCATCCCGGCACCTTCAGCTTTTACCATGCCGACACCGGACTCGGCTTCGTCTCGGAGGATTTCGTACTCCCCGAAGACGAGATCAGGGCGAAGTACGGACCGGAATTCGTGCCGATGTGGGCCGAGGCGGAGCGGTTCTACCGGGAATCGCCCAAGCATTTCATCCGCAAGCAGGCCGAGATGCCGATGGGTGAATATTTGGACGCCAACGGCTACAGCCAGGACTTTCGCTACGGATTCATTGTGCTGATCGCCACCGCCGCCTGGTCGGTACCGGCAGATCGCATCTGGGAAATGCCCGCGGCAACCATTATCGCGTTCTTTCTCGGGCACGGCCGCGAGGGCCTGGGCGGGCGCACCGCCCCGTGGAATACGGTCACCGGCGGCAGTATCAACTATGTGCGCGCGACGCTGGAGCACCTGGGTGCGGCCGGGCAGGAGATCCGGCTCGGCACCGCCGTCGATCGGGTCGACGAGGACGAAACCGGAGTCACCGTCTACACCGCTGTGGGCCCACGGCGCTTCGACGAGGTGATCATCGCGGCGCACGCCGATGACGCGCTGGCCATGCTCGCCGCGCCCACCGCAGCACAGCGCATGCTGGAAGCCCTGTCCTACAACGACACTCGCGCCACCCTGCACACCGATCCGGTCTGCATGTCCGGCGACCGTTCGATCTGGCGCAGTTGGAACTATGTGCGCTCGGGCGGGCTCGACGATATGCGGTCCTGGGTCGTCTATTACCTCAACGAACTGCAGTGCTTCACCAGCGAGACCGACTACTTCCTCACCCTGGACTGCGGCGTCGACATCGACCCGGACCGGGTGATCCGCGAGTTGGCCTACCGCCACCCGATTTTCACCTACGAGGCCCGGCAATTGCGTCCGGTGCTGCACACCATCAATGAGGGCAGCTCTCGGGTCAAATTCGCGGGCTCGTATTTCCATTCGCGCAAGATGGGCATCGATATCGTCGGCAACCACGAATCCGGATTCGATTCCGGCGCTGCCGCGGCCGACGCGGTGGTGCGCAGCCTGTCCGCCGCGCCCGCTCAATGAGTTCTCCCTCATCAGATCAATTCGCTGTTACCGCATCAGGAGTGTGTTTCCCATGACCGAGCAGGCCACCACCGCATCGCTTTCCGTCGAGGAAGTGGAGAACTGGCTGCGGGAGAAGATCGCCTACAAGCTGTCCGTCGAGCCGGCAGAGGTTTCGGTGGACGACTTCTTCGACAGCTTCGGCCTCGACTCCACCGAGGCGCTGGTGCTCGCGGGTGAGCTGGAGTCCTGGTTGGGGTTCGAGCTGGAGACCACCGCGCTCTGGTACCACCCGACCATCGCCGAACTGGCCAAGTACATCGTCGCCGAGAAGGACCGGCTCGCGGCCTAAGTGTCGCGAATCGTTCACCGCCGCTGCGTTTTACGCCGTCGAGGAGCAGTGCCCCCATGCAATCACAGACAACGCTCTCGCCCGCGCCGGGTTCCCGGCTCGGCGATACGCCCATCGCGATCGTCGGTCTCGGCGCGCTGTTTCCGCGTTCGGCGGATCTGACCGAATACTGGTCGAATATCGTCGCGGCCGCGGACTGCATCGAGGATGTACCCGAAACACATTGGAAGATAGAGGACTACTACGATCCGGACCCCAGCGCGCCGGATAAGACCTACGCCAAGCGCGGTGGCTTCCTGCCCACCGTCGACTTCAATCCGATGGAGTTCGGCCTGCCACCGAACATCCTCGAGGTCACCGACGTATTGCAGCTGCTGAGTCTGGTGGTGGCCAAGCAGACCCTCGCGGATGCGGGCGCACCCGATTCGTCCTGGTACGACCCGAGCCGCACCGGCGTCATTCTCGGCATCACCGGCGCCAACTCGCTGACCCAGCCGCTCGCTACCCGCCTGCAGACCCCGGTGCTCAAAGAAGTGGTGCGCAGCTGCGGCCTGAGCGATCAGGATGCCGAGGAGATCGCGGCCAAATTCGTCAAGGCCTTCGCGCCATGGGAGGAGAATTCCTTCCCGGGCATGCTCGGCAACGTGGTGTCGGGGCGCATTGCCAACCGGTTCGATCTGGGCGGCACCAACTGCACCATCGATGCCGCCTGCGCCAGTTCGCTTGCTGCGGTACACATGGCGGCCGCCGAACTGGTGTCCGGCCGAGCCGATCTGATGATCAGCGGTGGCTGCGATGCCGAGAACACCATCCTGATGTACCTGTGCTTCAGCAAGACGCCCGCGCTGTCCAAGAGCGGAATCATCCGGCCGTTCGACGAGAATTCCGACGGCACCATGATCGGCGAGGGCATGGGCATGCTGGCACTCAAACGCCTCGCCGACGCCGAGCGCGACGGCGACCGCATCTACGCGGTGCTGCGCGGCATCGGGACCTCCAGCGACGGGCGGTTCAAGAGCATCTACGCCCCCCGCAAGGAGGGGCAGCAGCTGGCGTTGCGCCGGGCCTACACCGATGCCGGATTCGGGCCCGAGCAGATCGGACTGCTGGAATGCCACGGCACCGGCACCGCGGTCGGTGACTACACCGAATTGTCGGCGCTGCGTGAGGTTTTCGCCGAAGCGAGCGATGAGAAGCAGTTCTGCGCGGTGGGCAGCGTCAAGTCGCAGATCGGACACACCAAGGCGGCGGCGGGCGCGGCCGGGCTGATCAAGCTGTCGCTGGCGCTGCACCAGAAGGTGCTGCCGCCGACCATCAATGTGGAGCAGCCCAAGGAGGCGGTGGACTTCCCGAACTCACCGTTCTACGTGAATTCGGCGACCCGGCCGTGGGTGCTGGAGCCGGGCCGGGAGAAGCGGCGGGCGGCCAGCTCGTCCTTCGGCTTCGGCGGCACGAACTTCCATTGCGTGCTGGAGGAATACGATCCGTCCGGCGCCGATGCCCGTGCGCTGCACCGGGATTACCGCGTATACGCGTGGCACGCCGCGACGCCGGCGGAATTGCTCGCGGCGATCGAAGAGCGCCCACGCGGTGTCGAACTGGATACGGCGATTCCGGAGGGGCTCGCCCGCCTGGCGGTGGTCGCACAGTCCGATGACGAGCTGATGGCGTTGCGGGACAAGGCCGTCGAACGGCTGCGCGCGCAGCAGTCGGTCGACGCGTTCGAGGTGCCGGGTGGTGCCTACTACCGGCGCGCGGCAGGGGTGCCCGGCAGGATCGGCGCGCTGTTCGCCGGACAGGGCAGCCAGTACGTCGGCATGGGCGCGCAGACCGCCGTAGCGGTGCCGCCGGTCCGTGCCGCCTTCGATGCCGCGAGTGGGCATTCCGATCCCGCCGATCCGCTGAGCCGGGCCATCTTCCCGCCGCCCGCGTTCACCCCGGAGGACGCCGCGGCTCAGGAAGAAGCCTTGCGCCGCACCGATTTCGCACAGCCCGCCATCGGCGCGCTGGCCGCCGGACAGTACCGCTTCCTGGACGAACTGGGCTTCGTACCCGACGGCGCGCTCGGCCACAGCTTCGGTGAGCTCACCGCGCTGTGGGCGGCCGGGGCCTTCGATGACGACACGTTCTACCGGTTGGCCCGGGCCCGCGGCACCGCCATGGCGACACTGCCCGAGGGCGCGGCCGATCGGGGCACCATGGCGGCGCTGCGCTGCGGTCCGGACGCGCTGACCGAATTGCTGGCGGCGCACCCGGATGTGGTGGTGTGCAACCTCAATGCACCGGAGCAGACCGTCGTCGGCGGTGGTACCGAGGCGGTGCGGGAATTCGCCGCGGCCGCACAGGAGCAGGGCCTGCACGCCCAGCTGCTGCCGGTGGCCGCCGCCTTCCACACCGCCTATGTGGCGCATGCGGTGGACGCGTTCCGGGCGGCCGTGGCCGAGGAGACGATCGGCAAGCCCGCCCTCGAGGTATTCGCCGACGCCGCGGGCGCCGAATACGGCGCCGATCTGGCGGCGAACCGGAATGTGCTGGTAGAGCAGCTGTCCCAGCCCGTCGGATTCGCGCCGCGGATCCAGCAGATGTACGACGCGGGTTACCGGGTCTTCGTCGAATTCGGCCCCAAGTCGGTGCTTTCCGGCCTGGTGCGCAAGATCCTGGCCGATGTGCCGGACGCGGTGGTGCTCGCCGCCGACGCGGGCGCCGACGGCGACCGCGCGCTCAAGCAGCTCGCGGCGCGGCTCGCGGTGCTGGGACTGCCGCTGACCGGTCTGAACCGGTACAGCGCCGAGGAATCCGAAGTAGTCGAAAGCAAAGGAATGAGGATCCCCTTGAACGGCATCAACTACGTCTCGGAGGAGCGGCGCAGTTCCTATCGCGACGCTCTCGAGAACGGATATCGCGTACCGCAGCCCGCCCCCGCCACTGGGAACGGCAATGGCAATGGCAACGGCAATGTCGCTGCGGCGTCCGCCGCCCCGCCCGCGCTCGCGGCCGCTGGTGGCCAGGGCGATCTCGCCGGTGATCACCTGGCGCTGCACCGGGAATACCTGAGCAGCCAGCTGCGGGTGGCCGAAAGACTCAGCGGCATTCTGGAATACGACTCGCGCCAGGGCACCCTGGACGACCGCACCATCGCCGGACTTGCCTCGGTCAGCGACCACAGCGTGGCCATCGGCCATGCGCACAGCCAGGCCAGTGAGGTGCTGCTCGGCTTCGCGTACCTGGAGGCGGGGCAGAGCATCGACGCTCCGGCCATCCGCCGCCCGGTCGAGCGGCTGCCGCGGACCGAGCTGGCGGCGCAGGCGGAACTGACGGCCGCCCCCGCCTACGCTCCGGTGTCGGCTCCGGCATCTGCTCCCGCGCCGGTCGCCGCACCGCAGCCCGTCGCGGAAGCGGTTGTGGCGCAACCGGCTCCGGTCGCGGCCGCTGCGGCCGCCGGACCGGTGGTCAGCGCCCCGACCGAGACCCCGGTCACCGGTGACGCCACCGAGGTGGTGCAGGACGCGCTACTGTCGATCGTCGCCGAGAAGACCGGCTACCCGGCCGACATGCTGGACGTATCCATGGATGTCGAGGCCGATCTGGGTATCGACTCGATCAAGCGGGTCGAGATCATGGGCGCACTGCAGGAGCGGTTCCCGGACAGCCCGCAGGCGGGTCCGGAGCAGATGGGCGAGTTGCGCACACTGGGCGGGATCATCGCCTTCATCAGCGTCGCGATCGGCGGCTCCGGCGCGGTGCGTGCGGCGGAGGTGGTGCACCCAAAAGCTGATGGCGCGTCCCGCATCTCGCGGATGCAGGCGCGCCTTTCCGAGCTGCCTGCCGTCGCCCCGCTGGTCGGGGCCTTCGCAGCCGAGCCGGTCGCGCTGATCGCCGGTGGCGGCAGCGCGCTGGCCGAACCGCTCGCCGCCGCCCTCGCGGCGGCGGGCTGGTCGGTCGTCGCCGGTGCCGACCTCGGCCCGGACGATCGGCTCGACCTGGTCGTATTCCTCGCCCCGGAGGCGCCACCCCGGTGGTCGAGTTCCATTGCGGCGTTGGAAGATGCGCTGGAGCTGGCGCATACGACCCAGCGCACCCTGGAACAGGCGGCGGCGCGCGGCCGCGCGGCCTTCCTCACGGTCAGCCGTGTCGACGGCCTGTTCGGCCTGTCCGGCACGGTCGACGCCGCCGGACTGCTCGGCGGACTGCCGGGGCTGGTGAAGACCCTTGCGATCGAGGCGCCCTCGCTGTTCTGCCGGGCACTGGACCTGAGTCCGGAACTGGCGGTGAAGCAGGCGGTGGCCCGAGTGCTCGACGAGCTCGCAGACGTCGATACCGGCACCGCCGAGGTCGGCATCGCGGCCGACAGCACCCGTCGCACGCTGCGCGCGTGCACCGACGACGGCACCGATCCGCTACTGCCACAGGGTGAGTCGGTGCCCGAACCGACCGTGGCGGATCTGCTGGTGGTCACCGGTGGCGGCCGCGGCGTCACCGCGGCGTGCGCGATCGGGCTCGCCGAACAGTACGGTTGCGGGCTGCTGCTGCTCGGGCGCAGCCCACTCGAACCCGAACCCGATTGGGCCACCGGAGTTTCCGAGGCTCAACTGAAGGGCGCGATCGTCGGCGATCTGCGCGCAGGCGGCGGCAAGCCGACGCCACGCGAGGTCGAACGGATCTTCCGCGGCCTGGTCGCGGGCCGCGAGATCCGAGCCACCCTGGCCGCGATTCGCGCCGCCGACGCCACCGCGGAATACCTCGCCGTCGATGTCACCGACGCCACGGCGACCGCGGCGGCGCTGGCACCGTACCGGGATCGGATCACCGGTCTGGTGCACGGCGCGGGGGTGCTCGCCGACAAGGCGATCATCGATCAGCGGCGTGCGGATGTCGCGCCGGTGTTGGCGACCAAGCTGACCGGTCTGGCCGCCACCCTGGCGGCCCTCGATATGGACCGGCTGCGGCATGTGGTGCTGTTCTCCTCGATCGCCGGATTCTTCGGCAATCGCGGTCAGTCCAGCTACGCCAGCGCCAATGAGGCGCTCAACCGGGTGGCCGCCGCACTGCGGCGGCGACTGCCGGGCACCCGGGTCACCTCGGTGAACTGGGGCGCCTGGGCGGGCGGCATGGTGACACCGGAGTTGGAGCGGATGTTCACCGAGCGCGGGGTCACGTTGATCCCATTGCGTACCGGCGTGGAGTTCTTCACCGAACAGTTCCGCACCGCACGGTCCGCGGATGTGGTGTGCGTGGTCGGGCCGAATGCGCCGCTATCGGCCGCGCCGCCGCGGACGCTGTCGGCCGAGCCGACGGTGGTGCGGCGCGATCTCGCCGGGGCCGCGCAGGATCCGGTGCTGGCCGACCATGCGGTGGGCGGAATTCCGGTGCTGCCCGCGACGGCTGCGATCGGCACGATCCTCGGAACCGCCCAGCGGATCACCGGACGGACCGTGCGGCGGCTGACCGGGTTCTCGGTGCTCAAGGGCGTAGTCCTCGACGCTGCCGGTCCGACGGAACTGCGGCTCACCTACACCCCGGGCGCCGTGGCGGCCGCGGTACTGGTGACCGACTCCGACGGCAGGCCACGGTTCCGGGCAAGTGTGGTCGACGATGACCTCGCGCCCGAGACCCTGACCGGGCTGTCGGATATTGCTGCGGCACAACCAGTTTCGGTCTACACCGACGGCACGCTGTTCCACGGCCCCGCGCTGCGCGGCATCACCGCTGCGGTGCAGGCCGAGGACGGACGTCTGGTGCTCACCTGCCGCCTGGCCGACCGCACGCTGCTCGGCGGTGCGTTCGCGGCCGAGGACTACAGCCCGGTGCTCGCCGATCTGCTGCTACAGGCCGCGCTGGTCCAGGTGCACCGCAGCACGGGCCACAACAGCCTGCCGACCGCGGTCGGCGCGATCGAGGTGCACGACGCGGTGCCCAGCGATGTCGAGTTCCACATTGTGGTGGATCCGCTGATCAGCCGCGGGGCCACGGCCACCGGCACGGTCACCGCCGTCAGCGCGACCGGACGGGTGCTGCTGCGCTTCGGTGCGGTGGAGCTGGTGATCAGCGAGGCACTCGGTGCGAAATTCACGACGGACGACACGGATCGGACTGTGTGAGGACATGTCAGACACGGACAGCGGCGCGGCGCGCATGCCGGTAGCGATCGTCGGAATCGGCTGCCTGCTACCCGGTGCGCACACCCCACGGCAATTCTGGGACCGATTGCTCGACGGCGCGGATCTGCGCACCGAGGGCGGCGCGGACGTCTTCGGAATCGACCCGGCCACCATCGGCGGCTGGGGTGATCCGGAGCACCAAATCACTGCCACCCGAGGCGGTTTCGTCACCGAACCGGCGATCGACACGACCGGCCTGCGGGTTCCGGCCGAGCGGATCGATGGGTTGGGGCGGGTGGTGCGCTGGCCGTTGTACGTGGTCCGGCAGGCATTGGCCGATGCCGGTATCGCCGAGGACGACGCGGTGCTCGCCCGCACCGGCCTGGTGCTCGGCAACTACTCCTTCCCGACCGAACGCTCCGTTGACCTGTGCGTGCCGCTGACCCGACGCGCGGTCGCCGAAGGGCTGCGGGCCGCCGGACTTCCACTGCCGGACAACGGAGTCCGTCGGTGGGAGCCGGAGGTTCCGGTCGAATCGCTGTGGCCCTCGGGCCTGCCGACCACCGTGGTCGGCGATGCCTTCGGCCTGGGCGGGCCGCGGCTGGCGCTGGACGCGGCGTGCTCGTCGGCGCTCTACAGCATCGGGCTGGCCCGCGACTATCTGGCCACCGGAACTGCCGATGTGGTGCTGGCCGGTGCGGTATGCGCGCCGGACCCGCTGCTCATCCATCTGTGCTTCTCGGATCTGCGCGCCTTCCCTGAGGACGGTGTCAGTCAGCCGTTCCGCGCCGATTCCAGCGGCATCGTCACCGGCCAGGGCGCCGGTGTGGTGGTGCTCAAGCGTCTGGCCGATGCCCAGCGTGACGGCGACACCATCTATGCGGTGGTCGAGTCCATCGGTCTCGGTAACGACGGTTCCGGCGCTCACCTGCTGGCCCCGAATATCAACGGCCAGTTGGCCGCCTACCGCCGGGCCTACGGCGGCGGCGTCGATCCGGCGGCCGTCGACTACATCGAATGTCATGCCACCGGAACTCCCGTCGGTGATCCGATCGAACTGCGCGGACTCGCCGAATTCTTCGGCGCGAATGTGCCTTTGCTCGGTTCCGTGAAGGGCAATGTCGGCCACCTGCTCACGGTCGCGGGCTTCACCAGCCTCATCAAGGCGATGCTGGCCATGCGCCACGGGGTCATCCCCGCAACGCCGGGTGTCGGCGACGCGATCCGACCGACCGGCGCCCAGTCCGTTGCCGACCGCATCGTCACCATCAATCAGCCCTGGCCGCAGCGTGATTCGGCGCAGCGCCGCGCTGGTGTCTCGGCCTTCGGCTTCGGCGGCACCAATGCCCACCTCCTGCTGGTTTCGCCGCCCGCGTCGCATGTCGGTGCGCCGGTTCCGATCGACGCTCCGGATACCGCAACCGGTGTCGAGCTGCCTCGAATGTCGGTGTCCGGAATGGGAATTCGGATCGGGGCGCTGGCCGGGACGGACGCCCTGCGGCGGACCATCCGGTGCGGACAACCCGCGCTGGTGCAGCGGCCCGAAGGTCGTTGGTACGGCACGGAACAGGTGGGGATCGCCGAACTCACCGACGAGCGGGCCGCGGGCTATGTCGACAGCGTCGAGGTGGATATCCGCGCCTATCGACTGCCACCCGCCGAACTCGCGCAGATGAATCCGCAACATCTGCTGTTCTTCCAGGCCGCCGAGGAGGCCCTTGCCGAGGCCGGGCTGACCGGCAGCGGGCGGGAGCAGGCCGGGCGCCGGGTGGCGGTGGTGGTGGCCATGGAAATGGAGCCACGCTCGCACGCCCATCGCGCTCGCTTCGATATCGGAGCTCAGGTGCGGGCCGAATGCGCCAGGGCCGGTGTCGAACTCGGGCCGGATGAGCTGGATCGGTTGGAGGCCGCGGTCCGGACCGGTGTGCACGAGCGGATCGGCGCCAATGAGGTGCTCAGCTATATCGGCAATATCATGGCCAGCCGGATCGCCTCCGCACACAACCTGACCGGCCCGGTCTTCACCATCTCGGCCGACGCCACCGGCGGCGCCCACGCCCTCGAGGTGGCCGGATTGCTGCTGCTCGACCCGACTGTCGAAGCGGTGCTCGTGGGTGGTGTGGAACTCGCGGCCGGAGTGGAGAATACGCTGGTCCGCAGCGTCCTCGCCGATGGCGACCGCCCGGATCTCGGCGATGGCGCCGCCGCCCTGGTGCTGCGCCGCTCCGACGGCACCGATCAGGTCACCATCGACAACATCACCGTGGACCGCGGCGACCGGGACGAGCTGCGCCACGAGCTCGAAAAGTGCTATGCGGCACTCGGTGTCACACCGGATGAGGTCGGCTACCTGGAACTCGCCGGTGCGGTATCCGGCCCCGACCTGACGGCGCTGTCCGAAATCTTCCCGGCCCGAGAAGGCGACATCGCGAGCTGCGCCCTCGGCAATCACGTCGCCCTGACCGGCGACGCACAGCAGGCCGGAGTGCTCGCGGGTGTCGTCAGCGCCGCCCTGGCCCTGCGTCACCGCGAACTGCCTCCGGCCCCCGGGACTCTGCGCCGGATCGCCGCTGACATGGCGGAACTCGATGACTCCGCCCTGCACCTGCTGGACGCCCCGGCCACCTGGCTCGCCATGGCACGCGACCGCCGCCGGATCGCCGCGGTGCACGCGATCAGCGGCGCGAGCACCGCCCATATCCTGCTGTCCGCGGCCCCCGCCGCCTTGCCGCATTTCGCGGAGCAGACCTCGGGTGACTCGGCGTCGGGTATCAATGGGTTGGTGCCGGTCGCGGACTGGGTGGGCGGCGGTGGACCGCTGCTGATCCCACTGCACGGTGATACCGGCGCGGAGCTGGCCGCGCGGGCCGAAGCCTGCCTCGATGCGCTGGACGCGGGCCGGGATCCGGTGGAGCTGGCGCGGGAATATGTGGCCGCACCGCGGTCGGGGACCTACACCGCGGTCGTGGTTGCCGCCGACGGCGTCAAGCTGCGCAAGGAACTGCAGGCCGCGGCGCGATATCTGCCGGAAACCATTGCAGCGGGCGGGGATTGGGCCACCCCGGCGGGCAGCTTCTGCACCGCGCGGCCGGTGGGACCGGACGCCCGGATCGCCTTCGTCTATCCCGGCGCGTTCACCGCCTACCCCGGAGCCGGACGCGAACTGTTCTCGCTGTTCCCGTCGCTGCTCGCGGCCTTCGAGCGAGAGTCGGAGCAGCCGTGGGCCGAATACAAGCATTCGGCGCTGTATCCGAGTGCGCCGCGCGGGATCGATCGGACCGCGCTGATGCGGCACGAGGGCGAACTCATCGAGTCGATTCCCACCATGCTGGCCATCGGCACGAATGCCGCGGTGTTGTCGACGCGGCTGCTGCGGGATTCGCTCGGCATCCGGGTCGACGGTGGCTTCGGCTACAGCCTGGGGGAGAGCAGCATGCTCTTCGCGATGGACGTCTGGGATGCGGCGGTGCGCGATGACGCCCCGCTGCGGAACTCGCCGCTGTTCGTCGACCAGTTGCGCGGCCCGAAACGGCTGATCCGCAAGCGGTGGGGGCTGCCGGATACGCTGGCCGATCGCGAGGTCTGGACCACCCAGGTACTACTGGCTCCGGCCGATGCGGTGCGTGCGGCGATGACCGACCTGGACCGGGTGTACCTGACCCATGTGAATACCTCGGGTGAGGTCGTGGTCGCGGGCAGTCCGGCCGCGGTGCGGGAACTCATCACCCGACTCGGCTGCAAATCCGCCAAGGCGCCTGCGAACCACGTTATGCACTGTGCCGCAGTCGAATCCGAACGCGCTGCCTTTGCCGGACTCAACAACCATCCGTTGGGTCATCCGGCTGTGGGCCTGGAGCTGCTGTCCAGCTACGACTACGACCGGGTCGATCCGTCCGACCGCACGGTCATCGCCCATCGGATCGCCGAAACACTCTGCAGCACAG
The DNA here is from genome assembly GCF_040614395.1 of Nocardia sp. NPDC005998. NCBI lineage: Bacteria > Bacillati > Actinomycetota > Actinomycetes > Mycobacteriales > Nocardiaceae > Nocardia > Nocardia sp. NPDC005998. The sequence continues at coordinate 97,318 of NZ_JBEXUI010000024.1, forward strand.
TCGACTTCGCCAGACTGGTGAACACCGCCTATGACCGCGGCTTCCGGGTGTTCGTCGAGGTCGGCCCCGCAGCCACCTGCACCCGCTGGATCGGCGAAACACTCACCGGCCGCGACCATATCGCCGTCGCCGCCGACCGGCGCGGCATCCCGAGCGGCGTCGCGCTGGGACAGGCGCTGGCCAGGCTGGTCAGCCACGGCGTCGCCGTACGCCTCGACCTGCTGTTTCCGGCCACCGAAGCCGTCGCCGCCCAGCCCAAGTACCGCATCGCGGTGACCTGCGGAGGGGAATCGGTGGTCGACCGAGTCGCCGCGCGGACCGCCCCGATCCTGGCGGCGGCGAAGCGGGCGGCGGCGCACCGGACGGTGGATCCGGTCACCGTCATCCCCACGGTCCCGATCGTGGATCCGGATCTGATCATCATCGAGGGAGAGCCGTTCGTGTACCTGCCCCGTCGCGCTGCCGCCGAACAGCCCGCACCGCAACCAGTTCCGGTCGGTGCCCCGGCCGCCGCGCCGATCGCCCGCGTTGCCGATCCGCTCGACACCGCCCGGGCCCTGGTGCTGCGTCCGATGAGTCATAGCGTCTCGCTGGCGCACCGGTCCTTCCTGCGCGTCCATGGCGCCCTGGTGCAGCGCAGCCTGGACGATTTGGAGGCGGGACGCGGCTTCCCGCCCCCGCCGAGCGAATTCCCCTCCGCCGCACCGCAACCGGACCGCCTGGTGGTCTGGGATGAGGCGGCGCTGCTGGAATTCGCGAACGGCAAGGTGGCCAACGTCTTCGGCCCGGACTTCGCCGAGATCGATACTTACCCGGTGCGGGTGCGACTGCCCGAGCCGCCGTACCACTTCGTCACCCGGGTCACCGAATTGCGGGCCACCACCGGCGAATACGTGCCGTCGGCGATAACCACCGAATACGATGTGCCGAAGGGTGCCTGGTACTCGGTGGACGGACTGGTGCCGTGCGCGGTCACCATCGAGGCCGGGCAGTGCGACCTGCTGCTGGTCAGCTATCTCGGCATCGACTTCCGCAATAAGGGTCAGAAGGTCTACCGGCTGCTCGACAGCGAATTGGTCTTCCACGGCGGCCTGCCCCGCGAGGGCCAGACCCTGCGCTACGAGATCAAGATCGACCGCTTCGTCTGGAACGGCGACAGTCTGCTGTTCTTCTTCAACTACCGGTGCTTCGCCGACGGTGTGCTCATCCTGGAGCTGCTCGATGCCTGCGCGGGCTTCTTCTCCGCCGCCGAACTCGAGGATTCCCTCGGCGTGGTCTTCAATGCCGCCGATCGCAAGCGCCGCGAGTCGATGACCAAGACCTGGTTCAAGCCGCTCGCACGCACCGACCGGACCGCCCTGAGCGGGGCGGATCTCGAACTGCTCGCCGCCGGACGTCCGGCCGAGGTCTTCGGTCCGGCCTGGGACCAGACCGCGGACGGCTCGAATCGCTCACTGCGCCTGCCGGATCGGATGCTGCGGATGATCGACGAGATCACCGCGATCGACCGGCTCGGCGGCCCGCGTGCCCTGGGTGAGTTGACCGCGGTCAAATACCTGGACCGCGAGGGCTGGTACTTCAAGTGCCACTTCACCGGTGACCCGGTACTGGCCGGATCTCTGGTCGCCGAGGGCGGCGTGCAGTTGCTGCAGACCTATGCGCTCTACCTGGGCCTGCACCTGGTCCTGCCCGATGCCGAATTCCAGTCGGTGCCGGGGCTGAAGACCCAGGTGAAGGTGCGCGGCCAGATCACCCCGAAACAGCGCAGCATCCGCTACCACGTGGAGATCACCGAGATCACCATGCTGCCGCGTCCGACGATCATCGCCGACATCATCGTCTACGACGGCGATAAGCCGATGATCAGCATGCGTAACTTCGGCGTTCGGGTTCGGGAGAAGCCCGGCACCCCGTACCGGCCCGAAACCGGCGGCGTGCCGGCGTTTCTGGGCCGCCGGAATGCGGCGGGCGAACCGGCCTTCATCAACGAACTGCATCTGGCGCATGCCGCCAAGGGGGATCTGGCGACCGCCATGGGCCCGGAGTTCGAGATCTATGCCGACCGCAAGGCGCCCTATATTCCCAACGGCGACTTCCGATTCGTCGACCGCATCATGAAATTCGGCGGTGTGCGCGGTGAACTCGCGGCCGGGGCCACCATGGAGACCGAATACGACTGCCCGCCGGAGGCCTGGTACTTCCACGAGAACGCCTTCCCCGGCATGCCGAACTGTGTCTACATGGAGTCTTCGCTGCAGGCCGCCATCCTGCTCGGCTACTACCTCGGCGCCAGCCTGGCCACGCCCGATCAGGAACTCAATATCCGCAACCTGGACGGTAAGGCGACCGTCGTCAAGCAGATCGACTTGCGCGGCAAGACCATTCGCCAGCACACGACGATGCTGTTCAACCAGATCATGCCGGGTACCTCGCTGCAGAAATTCCGCTACGAGCTCTTCGCCGACGGCGAGCTGTTCTACCACGGCGAGTCCATGTTCGGTTATCACACCGCCGAGGCGCTGAGCAATCAGATCGGTCTGGACAATGCCAAATACGTGGCGCCCTGGCTGGATCAGCAGGGCGAACTCGCGCCGGGCCGGGTGCGCACACTGGCGGTGCGCTCCGCGGACAGCTGGTGCACCCGCCCCGGCCTGCGCCTGGCCGATGGACATCTGCGGCTGATCGACGAGGTCGACATCGTCGACGATGGCGGCACGCACGGGCAGGGTTATCTGCGCGGCCTGCGCCGAATCGACCACGATGACTGGTATTTCGAATGCCACTTCTATCGCGACCCGGTGATGCCCGGCTCGCTCGGCGTCGAGGCGCTGATCCAGGCATTGCAGGTCTACGCGATCGAGATCGGTGCGGGCGACGGCTTCACCGACCCGGTGTTCGCGATGCCGCTGGACATCGAAATGGTCTGGAAATACCGGGGACAGATTCTGCGCACCGAGGGCCCGATGACCTTCGACCTGCACGTCAAGGAGGTGCGGCGGGCCGACGATCGGGTGTTGGTGATCGCCGACGCCAATGTGTGGAAGCCGGGGATGCGCATCTACGAACTCGCCAACGTCGCCGTCGAGGTTCACGAACGCAGAGAGGACGAACAATGAGTGAGCGGAGCGAGCGAATCATGTGGCAGCGCGTATTGCGCATTTCGGAGCCGAGCGTTAGCGAGGCGCAGGCATGAGCATCTTTGTCGGAACCGAGCGGGATCCAGCGGATTACGCCGTCGAACCCATTGTCCACCACAGCCAGGACGGCTTCTACGAGACGTTGACCGCCCTGCACCAGCCGGTCTATGTGGTGCGTACCGCACATGGCACCGGCCTGAGTACCACCCGTCCCGATGACGACGCCGCGGTCATCGCCGCGATCGGCCCGCTGCCCGCCGCGCAGCTCGGCTCCGCCGCCTTCCGCGCCTGCCACGGCGTCCGCTACGCCTACATGGGTGGCGCGATGGCGGGTGGTATCGCCTCGGAGGACTACGTGATCGCGCTGGCCCGGTCCGGTTGTCTCGGCTCGTTCGGCGCGGCCGGATTGCTGCCCGAACGCGTCGAGGCCGCGCTGCAGCGATTCGCGGCCGAGATTCCCGGATTGCCCTACGCCGCCAACCTGATTCACAGCCCGAGTGAGGAGGAGCTGGAACGCGCCGCGGTCGAGCTGTTCCTGAAATACGGGGTGCGCTGCGTCGAGGCGTCGGCGTTCATGGATGTCACCGCGCATATCGTCCGCTATCGGGTGGCCGGACTGGCCCGCACCGGCGACGGGCGGGTGCTCATCGCGAACCGGGTGATCGCCAAGGTATCCCGGGCCGAGGTCGCCGAGAAGTTCATGCGCCCCGCACCCGCCGCGATCGTCTCCGATCTGCTGGGGCGCGGGCTGATCACCGCCGAACAGGCCGAGCTGGCCAAATTCGTGCCGCTGGCCGATGACATCACCGCCGAGGCCGATTCCGGCGGGCACACCGACCGCCGCCCGCTGACCACCCTGTTCCCGTCCATCCTGCGCCGCCGCGACCAGGTCCAGCAGGATCTGGGTTATCCGGTGGCGGTCCGGGTTGGCGCGGCCGGTGGTATCGGTACCCCGGTCGCCGCCGCGGCCGCCTTCGCCATGGGTGCCGACTATGTGGTCACCGGTTCGGTCAACCAATCCTGCTTGGAGGCAGGAACTTCCGACGAGGTCCGGCATCTGCTGGCGGCGGCGGGCGTCGCGGATGTGGATATGGCGCCCGCGGCGGATATGTTCGAAATGGGCGTCGAGCTGCAGGTGTTGAAGAACGGCAGCATGTTCGCGATGCGGGCGAAGCGGCTCTACGAGCTCTACCGCACCTACGACGGGCTGGACGTGCTGCCGATCGCCGAGCGCGCCCGGCTGGAACAGCAGATCCTGCGCCGCTCGGTGGAAGACGTCTGGCAGGACGTGGTCGGCTACTTCACCCGCCGCGATCCGGACCAGCTGACCCGGGCCGCCGATGACCCGAAGCGCAAGATGGCCCTGGTCTTCCGCTGGTACCTGGGCATGGCCTCGCGCTGGGCCGTGGTGGGTGCGGCCGATCGCGGCTTGGACTACCAGATCTGGTGCGGTCCGGCCATGGGCAGCTTCAACGAATGGGTGCGCGGCTCCTATCTGGCGGCCACCGAGAACCGCCGGGTCGCCGATGTGGCGCTGAATCTGCTGCACGGTGCCGCCTTCACCACCCGCATCCAGCAGTTGGCCGTGAACGGTGTCCGGGTGCCGCGCGGCTGCGCCGACTACCGCCCGGCGCCGTTGGCCGATGATTCCGGGGGCGCGCGGTGACCACCGTCGAAAGCCGCACTGCCGCCATCGATCTCGGACCGTATCCGGCGGCGGCTGCCCTGGAAGCGGCGCTGGGAGATCCACGGGCACAAGACAATTCGTTCGGCTTCGCCGCCATGCTGGCACGTGCCGAACGGGATGCTTTTCCCGATGCGCTCGCCGATATCGCCGGACCTGCGCTGCGGCTGTCCTATGTCCCGGCCGAGTACGGCGGCGATCTGATCACCTACGACCAGACCCTGATGCTGGTTCGGGTCGCCGCGCGACGTGATCTGACCATCATGCCCGCCACGATGATCGACATCACCGCGACACTGTGTGTGCTGCTGGCCGGTTCGCCCGAGCAGCGCGATCGGGTAGTGCGGCTATTGCGTTCGGGCGAGTCCATCGGATTCGCCTTCTCCGAACCCGCGCACGGCAGCGATCTGCTCGCCAATACCTGTGCGCTGACCCCGGATCCGGTGACCGGCGGCTGGCTGCTCGACGGCGAGAAATGGCTGACCGGATTCGGCAAGCGGGCCGGTGCCATGCTGGTGATCGCGCACACCGGTGGACGCGGTCCGGCCGCGTACTCGATGGCGCTGGTGCACGATCCCCTGCGGCAGAGCTCGGCCCGCTACCGATTGCAGCGTCCAGCGGGCATGCGCGGCACCGATTTCGCGCATTTCCAGTTCACCGAGCTGCCGGTGGCCGATGACGCGATCGTCGGCCGGATCGGCCGGGGGATGGAGACCGCGATGCGCGCCATGCAGGTGGTCCGGGCCACCAGCGTGGGGGCCAACTTGGCCGCGGTCGATTCGGCGCTGCGGCTCACCCTCGAGTTCGCCGGGCGTCACGTGGTCGCGGGCCGCCCGGTCGGTGAACATGCGCTCAATCGCCGCGAATTGGGGACCGCTGCGGCGGCCTTGCTGGCCGGCGATGCGGTCGCACTGGCCTGTGCGCGTGCGATACATACCTTCCCCGCGGCGCAGAGCCTGTGGTCCGGGCTGCTCAAAGCGGTGCTCACCGAGCTGTCCACCGAGGCGTTCACGCGCTGCGCGGATGTGCTCGGTACCCGCGGCGTACTGCGTGAGGGTCCCGAAGGCACCTTCGATGTGCTGCGTGCCGATAACGCGGTGGTTCGCTACTTCGATACCAGTCCCACCGCCAATCTCCGGTTGGTCGCCATGCAGTTGGGCCGGTTCGTCGAAGCCGGTTTCACCGCCGCGCAGGACGGCGCGCTCGAATTACTCTCGGACACTTTCGATCTCGATGCCACTCTGCCCTCGCTGGATTTCACCAGCCTGACCTTGTCGGCGCGCGGTCTCGAGGTCGTCACCGGCGGATTCCCGGTGGCGGCGGCGGGTATGCGCGCCGTACTCGGCGCGGCCCGTCCGTGCACCGGACGGGCCTTGGAGCTGGTCGACCGGCTGGAGCGAGCGCTGGCGGCGGCGCGCACCGACATCACCGGTCTGGCCGAGCTGTCCACCTCCGAACGCGCCACCGTGACAGTGGATCTCGCGCTGCGTGTCGCCTACCTGCATGCCGGCGCGGCGTGTGTCCAGCTGTGGTGGTTCAACCGGGCGCGTTCGCTCTACGGCACCACCCCGGGATCGGTCGACTGGCTGCTCCCGGCACTGGCGCTACTGCTCGACCGGGCCGACTGCCGTACCGCCCGATTGCCGATGGTGTTGGCGGACAACGCATTCGACGTGATCGCCCGGCTGCACCGGGACCGTCGGCTGTTCACCGCGCGGCCGCTCCCGCTCGCCACCGAGGAAGGAACCGAACCGTCATGACCGTGCAGTACGTGACCGAGCTGGCCGAGGAACTGGAACGGTACCTCGGCGATCCGCACGATCCCGCGAATCAGATGTCGTTCCAGCGCATTCTGCGCTGTGACGAGCTCGAGGAATTCCCGCACGACCTACTCGGTCTGCTGCAGCGCTGGGCATTGCACGAATACTGCCTGCCGGCCAAGTGGGGTGGCCGCGCCGGTGACGTCGAGACCGGATTTTCGCTGCTGCGCCTGGTCGCCCGCCGCGACCCCACCACCGCCGCCGCCCTGATGCTCACCGACCTGGCATTCATGCCCACCTGGATTGCGGGCACCGATGAGCAGCGGACCCGGCTGGTATCGCAGATCAACAATGGTGCCAAGCTGGCGTGGGGGCTGTCCGAGCGGGCCCACGGCAGCGATGTGCTCTCGAATGAGATGCGGGCCGAGAAGGTGGATGACGGCTATCTGCTGACGGGGGAGAAGTACCTCATCGGCAATGCCACCCTGGCGGATATGGTGACCGTGCACGCCCGCACCGGCGAACGCGGCGGACCGGGCGACTGGTCCATCTTCCTGGTCGAAAAGCGGCTCGGTCCGGCGGGCGCGGTGCGCGAGCTGCCCAATGAGCGGCTGCACGGACTGCGCGCACTCGATCTCAGCGGCATCCAGCTGGAGAAGTTCTTCGTCCCCGACAGCCACCGCATCGGCGCCGAGGGCCAGGGCCTGGAGATGGTGCTCAAGAGCGCCCAGGTGGCGCGCACCACGATCAGCGGGCTGGCGCTCGGTGCGGTCGATACCGCATTGCGGGTCACCTGCGATTTCATTGTGACGCGGGAGATCTTCGGGCAGCAGGTCGTCGAATTCCCCTACACCCGCCGCCAGATCGCCGAGAGCTTCGCCGATCTGCTGCTGGCCGAGGCGGTGGCCACCGGCGCCGTGCGCGGACTGCAGGCCGCGCCCGAGCAGATCGCGGTGGATTCCGCGATCGTCAAATATTTCGTGCCGACCTCGCTGCAGCGCACCATGACCCAGCTGTCGGAGGTGCTGGGCGCCCGGCTGTACCTGCGCGACCACCCGCACTACGCGATCTTCCAGAAGATGCTGCGCGATATCGTGGTGTCGGTATTCGCCGACGGCAATACCGTGGTGAATCTGAAATCCGTTGGTGCGCAGCTCGAGCAGATCTTGACCGCGGCCGATTCCGCCACCGCCGAACAGCGCTCGGCCGCGGCGGAGAAGGTTGCGCGCAGCTACGATCTCGACGCCAAGCTCGACGAATGGCAGCCCGCCCAGCAGCAGCTGTTCAGCCGGGCCGGTGATGCCGCCATCCTGGCCCTGCCGCAGGCGATCGCGGATCTGCGCGCACTGGCCGGAACCCGTGCAGGCGAGCAGCGGAGCTGGTTCGAACAATCGGCCGACCTCGCCGAACGCCTACTCGTCGAACTGGACCGGATCCTGCTCGAACAGCAGCGGGCCAAGCAGACCCTCGGCCGCGGCTATGGCGCCTCCGCCGAAATCTACCGGCTCGCCGAACAATATTGCGCACTGCACGCGGCCGCCGCGCTGATCCACCTGACCGTGCGTTCGGCGGCGGTGTTGGCGCCGCCGTTCCCGGACGGCGCGGTGCTACTGCTGTGCCTGGAACGCATCTGGCGCGGCTTCCACCCGGCGGACCCGGTCACCGACGCGGTCGTCGTGGACCGTGTCCTGACGGTGCTGCTGGACCTGCACCGCGACCGGAAACTCTTCTCACACTGGCAGTTCCAATTGCAGGCCAGCGGCGAGACCACGGCCTGACCACTATCTCGGACGTAACACCCTGGAAGGACACATTGTGTACTCGATGAATTCGCGGCACCAGACGGCCGCACCCGCGGACGTCTGGGAGGTGCTGCTCGACTGTGCGTCCTTCCCCGACTACATGGGCGGGGTCAACGAGGTGGAAATCCTCGAGGAAGACGGTACGCGCCGCATGAGCAGCTGGGTCGTCGAGCTCAAGGGCTCCGAAATGGAGTGGGAGCAGGAAGATCTGATCGATGCCGAACGGCATCGGATCGAATTCCGGCAGACCGATGGCGATCTACAGAGCTACCACGGCTACTGGCAGCTCCACGAGGGCGGCGCCGGCGGCGAACTGGAACTCAATGTCGAATTCGATATCGGGCTGCCGCTGGTCGCCGAGATGATCCATCCGGCCATCGCCACGGCGCTGGAAGGTTATGCGAACTCGATCGTCACCCGGGCCGCACGGTGAGGGAATTGCCATGAGCGACATCAGGACTCGCGGTGCCAAGGATATCGCGAAGACCACGTTCAAGCAGGTCAAGCGGCACTTCGCGCCATCGATGGCGCTGGCGGGCAAATTCACCGGTCAAGGTGCGGTCGAGGATTCGGCCAGCGGCTGCCGGGTCACCCTGTCCGATGGACGCGCGGTGCTGGACTTCGGTTCCTATGCGGTCGCGCTGCTCGGTCACCGCAATGCCACGGTGGTCGAGGCGGTCCGGGCGCAACTGGACCGGATGCCGACTTCGACCAGGTCGGTGCTGAACCCGCTGCCCGGGCAGGCCGCCGAGGCGGTAGTGGACTATCTGGCCGCCGCCGACTTCGGGGGCGATCACGCGCCGGAACTGTCGAAGGTGTACTTCGGTTTGAGCGGCGCCGACGCCGTCGAGGCGGCTGCCAAGCTGGCCCGGCTGGCCACCGGCCGTGCCACGGTACTCGCGGTCGAGGGTGCCTATCACGGCAAGACGCTGGGTGCGCTGGCGCTCACCCACCACGAACGGTTCAAGGGCAATTTGGGTCCGGTGCTGGACAACACCGTGCACATCGATCCCGCCGATCCGGACGCAGTTTCCCGTGCGCTGGCCGAAAACTCGGTCGCCGCACTGATTTTCGAGCCGGTACAAGGGGAGAACGGAGTCACGCTGCTGGATCCGGCGATCCTGTCGCGCTGGTGTGCCGACGCGCATGCGCACGGGGCATTCGTCATCGCCGATGAGATCCAGGTCGGCTTGCGTCGCTGCGGTGACCGGTCCGTCGCCTTGGCGCACGGGTTGCCGGTGGACGCGGTGCTACTCGGCAAGGCGATCGGCGGCGGTGTGGTGCCGGTCTCGGCGCTGGTCTGCACCGAGGCGCTGTATGCCCCGCTGACCGGCGATCCGGTGCTGCACACCGCTACCTTCAGCGGATATCCGCTCGGCGTCTCGGCCGTGGCCCCGGCGCTGGCCACCATCGAAGCCCATGTCGCCGACGGGGTTCGGATCGCGCGCGAAATGGCCGAGGGACTCGCGCTGCTGGCCACCGACCACAACACCGTCGTCACCGCGGTGCGCGGGCGGGGTCTGCTGTGGGGGCTGGACTTCTGTTCGCCGGAGTTCGCCGGTGAGGTGCAGGTCGGGCTCGCACAGCGCGGACTGGTCGTGTCCACCTGTCTGAGCCGACCCGAAGTGCTGCGGCTGATCCCGCCGATCATCGCCACCTCCGACGATGTCGCGGAGGCGCTGTTGCTGCTGCGCGGTGCGATCGAGCAGGCCGCCGCCGCCATCGACCCGACCCGACCCGGATTGGACGCATCGTCATGACATCGCTCGAAATCGAGGGCGCGGCCGAACAACTGGCCGCCGATACCGAACTGGCCGCCGATATCCAGGGCTTCACTCCCACCGTGCACGCAAGCTCGGTGCGGGATGTATTCCTCACCGGCGCAACCGGATTCCTCGGGGCGTTCCTGCTGAAGGAACTGCTGGACCGGGGACTGACCGTGCACTGCCTGGTGCGCGCGACCGCCGCCGACAGTGCACTGGCCCGGTTGACCGCCAATCTGGACACCTACGAGCTGGCCGAGACCATCGCCACCGACCGGATCCGGGTGGTGCCCGGTGATGTGACGTTGCCGAAGTTCGGTCTATCCGATGGCGACTACGCCGAACTCGCGGATCGGGTCGAGGCCAGCTATCACACCGCGGCGAAGGTCAACTTCCTCACGCCCTACAAGTGGCTGCGCAAGCAGACCATCGCGGGCACGCACGAGATGTTGCGCTTCGCCTGCGCGGCGACCGCACCGCTGCACCATGTGTCCACCCTCGGCGTCTTCGCCGGGGACGCGGATTCGGATCCGCGCGGCGAATCGGATCCCACCGGACCCGCCGCGGATATGCCGCTCGGATACACCAAGAGCAAATGGGTTGCCGAGCAACTGATGCTGGCGGCCGATCGGCGTGGTGTGCCGATCACCATGCACCGGCCCGCGCAGGTGTGGGGCGACTCGAAGTCCGGCGCCTGCCAGAAGAACGACTTCGTCTGGCGCTTTATCACCGGCTCCATCCAGGCCGGGGTATATCCGCGCAACTTCCGGCTGAAGATGAATCTGGTTCCGGTCGACTACGTGTGCGCGGCCATCGCCGCGGTCACCGCCCAGGATGCCGCGCTCGGCGGGATCTACCACCAGATCGGACCCGCGGCCATCGATTCCGAGACCATCCTCGGTTTCATCCGGTCGGCCGGGTTCGAGATCAAAGAGGTCAGCATCATCAAGTGGCTCAAGGCCATTTCGGCCGATGTCACCAATGCGATGTTCCCGCTGATCCGCACCACCATGCTGATGGAGCGGCAGGAGCCGCTGCTGTTCACCGACCACCTCACGCGCCGCCTGCTCGACGGCACCGGGATCGAGTGCCCGAATATCGACGAGCGGCTTTTCGGCACCTACGCCTCATTCTTCGTCCGGCACGGGCAGCTGCCCGCGCCGGTCGCTTCCGCCTGACCGGCTACTGACAGGAGTACCGCGATGTCCGCGCCGACCACATACCCGACCAGCAGAACCGCGCATCATCCGGCGCGTTTGCGGGACGCCGATCCGCGGCTGACCCGTCGCGAAGCCGTGATCGCCGAACTGGCGGCCGACGGTAAGTCCAATCGTGAGATCGCAGTGCTCCTGTTCATCTCCGTCCGCACGGTCGAGAACCACCTGCATCGCATCTACAGCAAGCTCGGCATCCACAGCAGGCTCGATCTCACTTCCGGCCGTTGACTAGTTTGTTAGTGATCACTAATCTCACCCCAAGGAACTCCTGACTCTCGAAATTGGAGGTTTCCGCCATGGCCGCGGAACGATCCGCTCTCGGTGAACTACTCCGTCCGATCCGTGGTCGCGTGCGTCTAGCCGTTGCCGCCCAAGCCATTTCGTCCGTCGCCGCGGTGCTGCCCTTCATCGCCGTTGCCGAGCTCGGCCGGGTGCTGCTCGATAACGGGCCCGATCGGACCCGCGAGGCATGGACGCTGACCGCCGTCGCCGCGGGCGCGCTGCTGGTGCGGCTGATCCTCCTGCTGGCCGCGGGCGCGCTCACCCACTTCGCCGATGGCGAGCTGGCCCTCGACATCCGCCGACGGTTGGTACGCCGGCTCGGCGAGGTGCCTATGGGCTGGTTCTCCGGACACAACTCCGGCACGGTCAAGAAGATCGTGCAGGATGATGTGGCGGCGATGCACCACCTGGTCGCGCACTCGGTGCTGGAGCTGACCTCCGCGGTGGTGCTGCCGGTCACCGCACTGGTCTACCTGTTCTGGGTGGACTGGAAGATGACGTTGGTGACCATCGCTCCGCTGGTGATCGGGTTGAGTCTGTACAGCGTCACCATGGCCGCGATGGGTAAGCACCTGCCCGAATACGACCGGGCGATGGGCCGGATCAACGGCAGCGCAGTGGAATTCGTGCAGGGCATTGCCGTGGTCAAGACCTTCGGCCAAGCCAACCGCGCACACGGTCGATATGCCAGTGCCGCAAGCGATTTCGCGGAATTCTTCCTGGGCTGGGTGAAGTCGACACTCAGCTCCAAAACCGCGGCCGAGATCGCGCTCTCGCCGATCGCGGTGCTGGCGACGGTGCTCGGCGGCGGCGCCTGGTTCGTCACCCGGGGCTGGTTGGCCGCCGCTGATCTGCTGCCGTTCGCGCTGCTCGGGGTCGGACTCACCGCACCGATCCTGGCGCTGTTCTACGCGAGCTATGAACTGCGCTTCGCCAAGGAGGCGGCGGCCCGGGTCATCGAGGTGCTCGACACCGCACCACTTCCGGTCGTCGACTCCCCGAAGTCGCCCAGCGGCAATGTCGTTCGGCTCGCCGAGGTGTCGTGCTCCTATGACGGTGCGACCGAGGTGCTGAGCGGTATCGACCTGGAGTTGCCGGAGGGCACGGTCACCGCGCTGGTGGGTCCGTCCGGATCCGGTAAGAGCACCCTGGCCACGCTGCTGCCGCGATTCCAGGATGTCACCCGCGGTGCGGTCAGCATCGGTGGTGTGGACATCCGCGAGATGGCGCCCCAGGAGCTGTACCAGCGCGTGGCGTTCGTATTCCAGGATGTCCGGCTGGCGCAGGATTCGATCGCGGCGAATATCCGGATGGCCCGGCCCGATGCATCGGAATTCGAGGTGCACACCGCCGCGCGGATGGCCCGCATCCACGACGAGATCCTGGCGCTGCCGCGCGGATACGACTCGGTGATCGGGGACGACGCGCGGCTGTCCGGCGGTCAGGCACAACGGCTTTCGATCGCGCGGGCACTGCTGGCCGATGCCCCGATCATCGTGCTCGACGAGGCCGCCGCCTACGCCGATCCACAGTCCGAGGCCGAGGTGCAGGATGCGCTGTCGGCACTGACCGGTGCCAAGACCGTGCTGATGATCGCGCACCGACTCGCCACTGTCGTCGAGGCCGACCAGATCGTGGTGCTCGAGAACGGCACGATCGCCGAGCGCGGGACCCATACCGAATTGCTTGCCGCCGAGGGCCGCTACGCCCGGATGTGGCGGGCGCACGAGAACGCCGGGGGCTGGCGGAACCAGCAGTTGGAAAGGACCGGGGCATGATTCGGAAACTGCTCGCGGTGGTCGGGCCGGAACAGGGTGCGGCGCTGCGCAGAATGCTCGCGGTCCTGGTGATCGGCGCGGTGCTGCAGGGTGTGGCCTTCGCACTGCTGGTGCCGATTCTGCAGGCGCTGCTCGGTTCGGATCCGGATTCGGTGTGGCCGTGGCTGTGCACCCTGTTCGGGGTGGCCGCGCTGTATGCACTGGCGTACTACGTCAGCATGGGTATCGGCGCGCAAGTCGGTGCGGCACTGGCGAAGACGCTGCACACGCGCATCGGTGACACGGTGGCCGGGCTGCCGCTGGGGTGGTTCGGGCCCGAACGGGTCGGGCAGCTCGGGCAGTTGGCCACCAAGAGTGTCATGGACATCATGGGTGTACCGGCGCATCTGCTGCGGCCGATGGTGACCACATTCGTCACGCCGGTGACGGTGGTCGTGCTGATGTACTTCTTCGATTGGCGATTGGCGCTGGCCGCAACGCTGACCGTTCCGGTCATCATCGCGGTCTACCGCTGGAGCGTGTCGCTGAGCCGCACTGCCGATGAGCTGCGCACCGCGGCCAACGCCGAAACCGGCGGGCGGGTAGTGGAATTCGCGCAGCTGCAGCCGGTGCTGCGGGTATTCGGCCGCGGCGCGGATACGCTGGATGGCACACTGCGCACCCAATATGAGACCTCGCGCAAGGTGCTCGTCACCGGTGTGCCCGGTCTGGTCGGCTTCACCCTGATCGTGCAGGCCGCATTCACCACGATCCTGGTGTACGGCACCTATCTGGCCCTCGGCGGCAGCCTCGACGTGCCGACTCTGCTGGCGGTGCTGGTGCTTGCGGTGCGGTTCACCGAGCCGATCGCCGAATTCGCCATTCTCGGATCCACCTTGCGCACGGCGGAATCCGCGCTGGACCGGGTGCGCGAACTGGTCATCGAACCGCCGCTGCCCGAGCCATTGTCGGCCCGGCTACCGGAGGGCAATGCGGTGCGCTTCGACTCGGTCGGCTTCGGCTACGGCGAATCCGCAGTGCTGCACGATGTTTCGTTCACCGCCCCGGCGGGCCGGGTCACCGCGCTGGTCGGACCGTCCGGATCCGGCAAGACCACGATCGCCCGCTTGATCGCCCGATTTTGGGATGTCGACGACGGCAGCGTTCAGATCGGTGCGGTGGATGTACGCCAGCTCGACCCGGCCGAGCTGATATCGCGCATTTCCATTGTCTTCCAGGACGTCTACTTGTTCGAGGACACCATCGAGGAGAACATCCGACTCGGTCGCCCCGGTGCCACCGATGCCGAAGTCCGTGCGGCGGCCGCCGCCGCCCGGGTCGACGAGATCGTCGAACGTCTCCCCGAGGGCTGGGCCACCAAGGTCGGCGAGGGCGGCGCCCGCCTCTCGGGCGGTGAGCGGCAACGGGTTTCGATCGCCCGCGCCATCCTGAAGGACGCCCCGATCGTGCTGCTGGACGAGGCGACGTCATCGCTGGACCCCGAGAACGAACAGGCCGTGCAACAGGCGCTGAGCGCGCTGACCGCGGACCGGACAGTGTTGGTGATCGCGCACCGCCTCAACACCGTCGCCGCCGCGGACCAGATCCTGTTCCTCGACAATGGCACGATTGTCGAGGCGGGTACGCACGATGACCTGTTGGGCGCCGAAGGCCGTTACGCGGCGTTCTGGGCACAGCGCCGCCGTGCCACCGAATGGAAGGTGGGGGCACTCAGCTGACCAGGACGTGTTGTCGGTGTGTCGGTAGGTTGTCCGAAGGCTTTGACCGGGGTCGAAGGCCCGGTGGGTTTGCAGGTGGTGGCAAGAGCTGGCCGAGGATCTTGTCGGACTTCGGTTAGCCTGCATCCATGTCATCGGATCCGACTGCTGGTTCTCCGGCACCGCGATTGACCGAGCTGGCTCACCGCGCGGCGGAGCTGCTCCGAGTGAACGGGCTCGCCTGGGGGCCAGCGGTGGCCACCGGCACTGAACTCACTTTCGATGGCGCGCTTGCCAGGGCAGCAGAGGTCCCGGGGGATGCGTACATCGTCTGGGATGTGTTCTCGTGGCGCTCGGGGCGCGGGTCGGTGCTGCCGAACGCCAAGGAGGCTTGGGTCGATTATCTTGCGCGGCTCGAGATCACCGACGCCCACTTGCTCGATCAGTTCGGCACCGGCTGGGAGCAGGTGCTCGACCTGAACACCGAGATCACTTCGATCCCGTTCGAGACGTGGTTTTCCCGTGCCGCGATGCTCATGCCGGTGGATACCGAGCAACGCAATAACGCCTGGGCGGCCGTACGCGACCATACACAGCAGCAGGGGCGGTATCGGCAATGGCGCGACACCATCGAACTGGTCACCCTCTATTTCCAGACCTGCCTGAACTCCCCTGACCATCGTTCCGCGGACCTGCACGCATTCGCGGCAGCTCAAAGGATCGGTCGAGACGCCATGGCTGTCATCGCCCTCGGCGAGCGCTTCCCCGATGCCACACTCACCGCGCACCTGGACCAGCTGATCGCGCCGTGGCGCGCGCTGGCCGGATCGGAGGACGACCGGATCGCCTACGCCGCAGCCGCTCGACAGTCCGGCGCCATCGCCAGCGACCTGCCTGCACCTGACTCCTACGACCCCGAACTCGACGACTACGACCTCAGTCTGGAAGACCCTGTCATCGATGACTGACTACTGATACCAGCGACGCTCACGGGGTGGTGCCCTGGCGTCGGATCGGATGGAAGAGCACAAAAGACCGTCCGATTTCGCGGGCGGCTCGGCCAACTGCGCGCCGCATGGCAGGCAGTGCACGCGATTGACGATATCTATCCGCGGTGTGACGGTACGGCGCTGCGAATGGACAAGGCACTGCAACAGTATTGGCGCGACGCGATCCGCAGTCCCAGCACGCTGTACCACGCGGCGTCGCTGAGCGCGCTCGGTGTCGAGCCGCAAGGGCCGCTGCGGGCGATGATCTGACTCGGTCGAAGGTGTCGGGATGCGGAGCCAAGACCGTGATGTGTTGCCCGGTGCGTTGCCGATCTGTTGAGCATCCCCAGATCCGTAGTGGGCCCGCCATCATCGCATTCGGTGCGTTGGTGGCGGGCCAAGGCGGTCGGGTGTGGCGGCCGGGTCAGCGGGATCGCAGGACCTCTTGGAGGTAGCGGGCGATATCGGTGATCGTCGGATAGTTCCAGAGCAGGGTGGCGGGCAGCGGAATGCCGAGGTGACGTTCGAGATTCGCGCGCAGGGCGGTGGCGAGCAGGGAGTCGATGCCGGATTCGGTGAGGGGACGGTGTGGGTTCAGGTCGTCCGGGGCGGCGCCGAGCGTGCTGGCGGTGCGGGTGCTGACCAGGTCGAGGAGATAGTCGGTCAGCTCGGGTCCGGACAGCTCGGCCCAATCCGGTTCGGTGGATTCGGTTTCGGAGGTTTCGAGGACCAGCTCGGCCAGGAGTGCGGGGCGCGGCCCACGATGGTCGCGCAGCACGGTCAGCGCGACCTGTACCGGGGAATTCGCCTGGGCCAAGGCGTTGTCGAAGATTGTGAGTGCCTGTTCGGCCGTCAGATCGGCGGTGCCGCGAGCGGCCAGCTCGAGATCGGTCGCAGCCGCCGAGGTGGACATGCCCAGGCCGCGCCAGCTGGTCCAGGCCAGGCTCACGGTGTCCCGGTGTCCGGCGCGCCGCCGCTGCACCGCGAGCGCGTCCAGGAGCGAGTTGGCGGCGGCGTACGCGGCCTGGCCGGGCAGTCCGAGCAGTGGACCGGCCGAGGAGAACAGCACGAGGAAGTCGATGCTGCCGGGCGGGAACAGCTCGTCCAGCACCAGCGCGCCATCCACCTTGGGGCGCATGACATTTCGCAGCACCTCGGGATCGAGGTCGGGCAACATCGCGCTGTCCACCGTGCCCGCCGCATGTACGACACCGCGCACGGGCGGCAGATCCAATGCGGCGAGTGCGGATTCGGTGGCCGCGCGATCAGTGATATCGACCGCGATGGTCCGCACGGTCACACCGGCATTCTCCAGCCGTCGCACGACGGCCACCCGCTCGTCGTCATCGGACCATTCGGCCCGGCGCGGCAGCGGCCGCCGCCCGAGCAGCACGATGCGTCGGGCCCCGCGTTCGGCCAGATGTTCGGCAACCAGCAGGCCGAGCGCTCCCAATCCGCCGGTGATCAGATAGGTTCCGTCGGGACGGCAGGTGAAGGCCGCACCCCGCTCGCGTTCCGCCGCCACGATCCGCTGTCCGAAGACCGCCCCGTCGCGAACCGAGACCACCGGGTCCGCGATACCGGCTTCGATAGCCGTGCGTATCACCATATTCGGATCGTCATCGGCGGACATATCGATGACCGCCCGGAAGAAGTCCGGATGCTCACTCGCGGCAACCCGGCCCATGCCCCACAAAGGTGCATGCGCGGTATCGCCTTCGCACACCCCGCGTGTCAATGCCCACAATCGAGGCCGCCGCTCGGCCGCAACCCCACCCACCCGTCGCACGACGGCGGCGAATGCCGCGGCAGCATCGAAAGGCGTCCCCACGGGCGGTGCGAATACCACGTCCGCACTCTGTTCGGCATCGACCAGCCTGGTGTCGTCCGCGGATTCGACTACGACGATCGAGGTATCGGCGATTGGCGAGGTCTCGGCCAAGGGCTGCCACATGAGGTCGAAACGGGTCGTGGCCAGGTGGCGGTCATCGGCTGCGCCGGGGCTGGCGGTGAGTTCGGCGTAGCGCAGTCCGATAAGTGTTGCCGCCGAATCATCCCCAGCAACAACGACATCGACGGTTGTCGGCTGATCGGGTCGGAGTCGGACCGCGATATCGGCGCGCCGCGGTGCGGGCCCGGTCAGGGTGACGCGGTCGATATGGGCGGGCATGCGCAGCGTTGCCGGGCCGGGGAAGATGACCGAGGCCATCGACAGGGCCGCGTCGAGGACGGCGGCCCAGCTGCGGTCGAGATCGGCGGTGGCGGTGGCGAACAGGGTGGTCTCGCCCTGCCTCAGGGTCTCGATCTGCCATGGATAGCCCATATCGGCGACGCCCAGTTCCGCCAGGCGGTCGACGACGAAATGCGGGTCGAGCGATGAGTTGCTCTGGGCCGCAGCAGTTTCGAGTACGGATGCATGATCCGGGGTGGAAGCCGATCCGGTGCGCGCCATAGTGTGGGTCGCCCATGCCGTGTCGTCCGCGCCGAGGGGGCGCGAGACGATACGCAGGGCCGTGCCGTCGCGGACGACTTGGAGCTCGCGGGTCTGCGCCGGATCGGGTACCACCACCGGCTGTTTCAGCTGGACCGCCACCAGTTCGGTGGTGCTTCCCGCGGTGCACAGGGTGTTGAGCAGCACGGCGGCCGGGGTGATTTCGGTGCCGAGTACGGGATGGCGACGTGGATACGGGCGGGTGCGGAAGTCGAGGGTGGTCCGCCAGAGCTGGACCGGGGTGCCGTGGACGGCGCTGTATGCGCCGAGCAGAGTATCGACGGGAGATTCCGCGCGCGGCGGACCGTCGACCCAATGGCGTTGGTGTTGCCAGGCATTCGTGGGCAGATCCAACAGCCGACCGGCCGGTGCCGCCGCCGACCAGTCGATGCCGATGCCACGGCAATGCAGCGCGGCCAGCGAACGCAGCAGGGTTGCCTGTTCGGCGGTATTGCGCCGCAGGGTCGGCAGGACGAGCCCGTCATCGATACCGTTGGCGGACAGGGTTTCCAGGATCGAGTGACTTACCACCGGGTGCGCCGAAACCTCCACGAAGACCCGGTGTCCGTCGGCGATCGCGGCCGCGACGGCCTGGTGGAAGCGCACCGGCGCGCGCAGATTCGTGGCCCAGTATGCGGCGTCCTGCGACGGTGCCGAGCGCGGGTCGTCCACCGCCGTGACGTAGAGGGGTACGGCGGCGGGGGAGGGAGCGAGATCGGCGACGGCGATCGCGAGATCGGCGGCCAGCGGCTCCATCTGATTGGTATGGAAGGCGACATCGGAATCGACTCGGCGAATGGTCCAACCGAGTCCCGGCCACTGTGCGGCGAGTTCGTCGACCGCGTCGACCTCGCCCGCGACCACGGTCGAGGATGGCGCCGCGCAGATCGCCGCCTCCGCGTCGGTGCGCGCACCCAGTTGCGCGAGCACATCGTCGAACGGCTGGTCGACCATGATCATGGCGCCGTTGCCCGCCACCTTGCGCAGCAGATTGGAACGGCGGCAGGCCAGCAGTGCGCCCTCGGCCTCGGTCAGCACGCCCGCGGTTACCGCGGCGGCGATCTCGCCGACGGAATGTCCGATGATCGCGCCCGGACGCACACCGTAGCGCCGCCATACCGCCGCCAGTCCGAGCTGGACGGCGACCAGCATGGCCTGGATGACGTCCACCGAGTCGAATCTGCCGCTCTCCAGCACCCGGCGCGGCGTCAGTCCCATCTCCTCGCGATAGATCGGCCCGATCCGGTCGATCACCTCCGCGAAAACCGGTTCGGCACCGAGTAATTCGCGGCCCATACCCAACCACTGCGCGCCGTGCCCGGAAAAGACCCACACCGGATCGGCCTGGTGTCCGATCGTCTCTGCGACGGCGACCGACCGTTCGGTGCCGCCGGTGGCCAGTGCCGTCAGCCCGGTGACGAGTTCGGCGCGATCGGCGGCGACGACACCCGCGCGGACCGTGAGATGTCCGCGCTGCCGTGCCAGCGTATGTCCGAGATCGCCGAGTTCGGCGGATGCGGCGAGCGGCAGCAAACGCGCCGCCTGGGCGGCGAGCCCGGCCCGGGTCGCCGACGAAATGGGGTAGATCCAGGATCGGTTGTGCCACATCGGCTCCGATGCGTCTTCGATGCCACCGGGCTGGTCCACACCACCGTCTGGCCGCGGCGCTTCTTCGAGTACGACATGCGCGATCGTCCCGCCGTAGCCGTAGCTCGCCACACCCGCTGTGCGCGGCCGGTCCACCTGTGGCCACGCTATGGCCTCGGTGACCACCCGCAAACCATTATCGTGCCAGGGGATTTCGGCCCTCGGCCCGGAGACCACGACGGTCGGTGGAATGATCTGCCGGGTCAGCGCGAGCACGGTCTTGATGACCCCGGCGATCCCGGCCGCGGCCTCGGTATGCCCGATATTGCCCTTCACCGAACCGATGAGACACGGTGCGGCCCCATCGGCCCGGTGTCCGAGGACCGCGGCGAGCGCCGCCGCCTCGATCGGGTCGCCGACCTTCGTACCCGTGCCATGCGCTTCGACGTAGTCCACCTCGCGCGGATCGACCCCGGCGGCGGCATATGCCCGGCGCAGCAGATGCTCCTGCGCCGAACTGGACGGCGCCATAATGCCTTCGGTGCGTCCGTCCTGATGGACCGCGCTGCCGCGGATCACCGCCAGCACCCGATCGTTGTCGCGCCGCGCGTCCGACAATCGCTTCAGCACGATGATGCCGCATCCCTCACCGCGACCGTATCCGTCGGCCGCGGCATCGAAGGGTTTGGAGCGCCCGTCCTTCGAGATGGCGCCCGCCTGATCCAGCACCGTGGTCAGCCCGGGGCCCGCCATCACCATTACCCCACCAGCCAGTGCGAGCGGCGTCTCGTACCGCAACAGTGCGGCGCAGGCTTGATGCAGTGCGACCAGCGAGGAGGAACAGGCGGTATCCACGGTGAGACTGGCCCCGCGCAGGTCCAGCGTGTAGGAGATGCGGTTGGCCACCGCGCACGGTGCGGCTCCGATACCGGTCCACGCCTCGACCTCCGGCAGCTCCTCCAGCAGTCTGCGTCCGTAGTCGTCGGCACCGACGCCCATGAATACCGACGCATCGGTCCCCGCCAACGTGTGCGGTGGAATTCCGGCGTGCTCCAAGGCTTCCCACGCCACTTCGAGCGCGATCCGCTGCTGGGGGTCGAGCTGACGGGCCTCGGTGGCGGAGATACCGAAGAACCGGCCGTCGAATCCGGCGATATCGGTCAGGAATGCGCCGCGCGGGGTGACGCGCGTCAGCACCGCGGCGTGTTCGCGCGAGTGGGCACGATGGGCCGCCCACCGATCCTCGGGCACGGTGTCTGCGGCGCACCGCTTATCGAGCAGGAATTGCCAGAGCTCGTCCGGCGAACTCAGATCGGGAGCGAAGCGGCAGCCGAGCCCGACGACGGCGATCCGGTCGGCGGCGGCGGTGGTGTCGTCGGCGGTTGTGGTCACGGGGGCAGTGGGCTCGTACACGAGAAGGTCCTCACCGATTATGCGAACGGCGGTGCCTGCACCGGCGATCAGCAGACCGGCACAGGCACGCGAAGGTGTGGTCCCGGAACGAGTCCGGGTCGACGGGGCGGTGATCGACCGCGTCACTGATACATGAGTGCCTTGTCCCAGGGCTCGTCCGGGCCGAACAGATAGCGGGCCTTGAGAATGTCGCGATGAGCGGTCAAGGCCTCGACGGGCACCAGGCTGCCGACCGGCAATGCCGTAATGGCATGCCTGACGCCGAGTGTCCGATCGATGGCCGCGGCCAACTCCGCCGCGGCACGGTCGCGCACACCATCGGGCGCTTCGAATTCCACTCGCAGCACATCGGTTTCGGCCCGTGCGCGCCAGAAGCCGACCTCGTAGGCAAGTGGCAGCTGGAAAACCATTTCCTCCAGATCGTTCTGCCGCACCGTCACCCCGCCGACCGGATATCCGAACGCCGTGCGGCCGAAGATCCGAACGCTCGGCAGCCGCCACCCGCAGGCGCACGGTTCATGGCGCACCTCGACATCGTCGGCAAGGTTGTAACGCAGCAACGGCATGGCCGCGCGATACAGCGGCGTCACCACCAGCTGCCCGCATCCGATATCGGACAGTGTGCCGGTCTCGGGCGAATACACCTCGAAGATGGCCCGATCCGCCCACAGGTGCAGCCTGCCCTCCGGGCATTCGCCCGCGATGGTGCCGGTTTCGGTGGACCCGTACTCCTCGACAATGTGCACCCCGCCCCAGATCTCGCTCAGCCGCCGCTTGCGGGCCGCGGTCATCGGTTCGGCGGCCACGAACATCGCGCGCAGGGCCGGGAAGTCGCGCTCCGGCCGCAGCCCCGCGGCCCGGGCCGCGGCCGCGATCATCATGGCTTCGGTCGGATTGCACCAGGTGAGCGAGACATCCAGGCGGTGCATGAGCCGCACAATGCGGGCCAGCGGCAATGCGAGTGAGCGGGCATCGCCGGGTACCACCGTCGCACCGCGCAACCGCCCCGCCGCCTGTGCCAGATGTCCGGTGATCACCAGCGCATACGGCGTGCGCACCAGGAAGGTGTCCGCCGGTGTGATGCCGACCCATTTGCGGGCATACCGCTCCGCGAGGTCGGCCCAGTCGTCATCGGTGTAATACGAGGCCGTCGGCTCCCCGGAGGTGCCGCTGGATTCGTGATAGGTCGCCAATTCCGCGCGGGGCACCGCGAGCATTCCGAACGGATACGCATTGCGCAGGTCTTGTTTTGACGTGAGGGATAGACCGGCGAAATCTTCGGCCACCCGTGGAGTTCCGTCGCGATCGAATCGAGCGGCATAGAACGGCGACCGCGCGGCCTGTCCGAATATTCTCGGCAGCTGTGCCCGCTGTAATTGCGCGAGTTCGTCGGGCGTGGTCCAATCGCCGATTTCCGGACGGTTGCGAACCGCTATATCGCCCTTGGGAATTACGGTCATCGATCCTCCTCGGATGCTACGACCTAGGACAACACCCGCGCGACGCCCACGCCAGCCGGGCAGCTACTCAATTGCTACTCAATTGAGAAAAATGTGCTTCGGACTCCCAGAAATTGAGTAGCAACTACTCACGATTTCACCGCATCGACCTGGTTGCATCCCAGGTGTAGCACGGCGACACGAGAAAGTTGGGCCGCATGCAAACCGAGGATATCTATCTGGCTGGCGTGGGCAGTTACCTGCCCGAGTCGATTTCCACCGAATCCGCCGTCGCCGCGGGCTGGTACGACCAGGCCGAGCGCATCGCGTCCGGTATGCGTTCGTGCGCGGTGAGCCCCGACACCCCGGCGCCGGATCTGGCGATCAGCGCGGCCCGCATCGCCTTGGCCGAATGCGGCCACGATTGCGACGATATCGGTGCGCTGCTGCACAGCTACACCCACCACCAGGGCCCCGACGGCTGGTCCGCCGTGCACTACATCCTGAACAACACCGTGGATCGCCCGATCCCGGCGGTCGAGATCAAACAGGGCTGCCTCGGCATGCTGGCGGGTCTGGAGGCCGCCGCCAACCGGCTCATCGCCAACCCCAGCCGTGACGCGGTATTGCTCACCACCGGTGACAACTTCTCCACTCCGCTGGTGGACCGCTGGCGTGGTTCGAAGCTGTTCCTGTTCGCCGACGCGGGCGCGGCGGCCGTGGTGTCGCGGCGCGACGGATTCGCGAAAGTGCGTGCCGTCGGCTCGCTTTCGGATTCATCGATGGAAATCCTGCACCGCGCCGGTGAGGCGCTGTTCCCGCCCGGTATTACCCGCGGTCGCGGTCTGAACTTCGACGAACGCGCGGCGAAGGTCCGTGAACAGTGGGCCGCGGGCCAGGCCCCGCCGATCCGCAACTTCGGCCTGGCGGTGGCGGCAATCGCCGAGCGCACCATGGACGAGGCGGGCGTCTCGTTCGACAAGATCAGCAAGGTCTGCCACATCGGATTCGGCCGCGGTTCACTCGAGGCCATGTTCCTGCAGCCGCTCGGCGTCGAAAAGGCCCAGGAGGTCTGGGATTTCACCAACACCATCGGGCACACCGGCGCCGCCGACATGTTCCTCGGTCTCGAACACGTGTGGCGCACCGGACAGGTGCGCCCCGGCGACCACGTGCTGATGATCGGTGCGAGCACCGGCATGGAAGCGGGTGCCGCGGTGGTCGAGATCCTCGCACCCGCACCGGCGAAGTAGGGGCGGCGATGCTGGAGGGTTTCACGCCCTGGCCGCAGGAATTCGCCGAACGCTATCGGGCCCAGGGGTGCTGGAGCGGCGAAACGCTGGGGGCGGTATTGCGGCAGGCCGCCGAGCGTTATGGTGATCGGACCGCGCTGGTCCACGACGACCGTCGGATCGGCTACCGCGACCTCGATGCCTGGGCCGATCGACTGGCCGCGCTGTTTCAACGGCACGGCGTGCACTCGGACGATCGGGTACTGGTGCAATTGCCGAATATCCCGGAGTTCGTCGCGATTACGTTCGCGCTCTTGCGAATCGGTGCGAAACCCGTGTTCTGCCTGATCGCACACCGCGAGACCGAGGTCGGCCACCTGGTGCGCCTCAGCGGCGCAACCCATTACGTGCTGCCCGACACCCACCGCGAGTTCAGCCATCGCGACATGGGCGAGCGCATCCGCGCGACGCACGACCAGTTGCGCACCCTGTTCCTCGTCGGCGGTCGCGCCGATGGTTTCGTCTCGATCGAGGACACGGATCAGGAGCCGTATCAGACTCGGTTGCCGGATACCGATCCGGCGGATGTCGCGTTCTTCCTGCTGTCCGGCGGCACCACGGCACTGCCGAAGCTGATCCCGCGCACCCACGACGACTACGTCTATCAATCGCTGCGCGCCGCCGAGGTGTGCGAATTGAACGACCGCGACGTCTACCTCGCCGCGCTGCCGATCGAATTCAACTTCGCCTGGGGTTGTCCGGGCGTGATCGGCACCTTCCACACCGGCGGCACCGTGGTGCTGGCCGACACCCCGAACCCGATGGATTGCTTCCCGCTGATCGAGCGGGAGCGGGTGACGGTCACCGCCCTGGTGCCTTCGCTGGTCGCGGTCTGGCTGGAGGTCGCCGAATGGGCCTCCTGGAATCTGAGCAGCCTGCGGCTGCTGCAGGTCGGTGGCGCGCGGATGACCCGCGAATTTACCGCGAGCATCCGCCCGACGCTGGGCTGCGAGCTGCAGCAGGTATTCGGCATGGCCGAAGGTCTGCTGTGTTTCAGCCGCCCGGACGATCCCGCCGAGTCGGTGCTGACCACCCAGGGCAAGCCCATCTCCGACGCCGACGAGATCGTGATCGCCGACGCCGACGGCACCGCGCTGGCACCGGGCGAGGTCGGGGAGCTGCTCACCCGCGGCCCCTACACGCTGCGCGGCTATTACGCTGCGCCGGAACATAATCGAGTCGCCTTCACCGCCGACGGCTTCTATCGGACCGGTGACCTGGCCCGGCTCACCCGCGACGGCGATCTGGTCATCGAGGGCCGGATCAAGGACATGATCATTCGCGGTGGCGACAAGGTCAATGCGGGCGAGGTGGAGGAACATCTGCTCGGCTGCCCCGGGGTGCGCGCGGTCGCGGTGGTCGGTATGCCGGACCCCTTCCTCGGCGAGCGCACCTGCGCATTCGTCGTGCCAACGGCCGCCGCCCCGAATCCGGCCGAACTGAAGCAGGCCATGCACGCTCGCGGTGTTGCGGCCTACAAGATTCCGGATGACATCGAGATCGTTGTCGAACTGCCCCTGACCCCGCTGGGCAAGGTCGATAAGAAAGCCCTGGTCCGCACCCGTGCGGGCGCATCGATAACAGGAGTGCCGTCGTGACCGTCGTATCCGTTCCCACCGAGGCCCAGCTGCGTGCCGAACTCGCGCCCGTACTCGGCCTCGCCGATGCCGCCGAACTCGATCCCGACGCCAATCTCGTTGTCCTGGGCCTGAGTTCGCTCGAATTGATGCGCATGGTCGGTCGCTGGAACAAGGCCGGGGTGCCCGCGGTATTCGAAGAACTGGTCGCCACCCCCACGCTGACCGCCTGGCTGCGGCATTTCGCGGCCATCGTCGCGCAGGGGGCGAAGAACGCATGAGCGCCCTGCTGATCGAAAACGGTGTCGTCTACACCGCCGATGCCGCCGAAACGGTGCTCTCGCGCGGCTCGATTCTCGTCGTGGACGATAAGATCGCGGCGATCGGAGTCCCGGAGACCGTCGCCGCGGCGGCGGCCGCGCTCGCCGATCCGGTGCGGTCCGAACTGCGCACCATCGACGCCGCGCGAATGATGGTGCTGCCCGGTCTGATCAATGCCCACTGGCACGATATGTTCGCCATGGGCTTCCCGCTGCGCGGCGCACTGCGTCCGGCCAGCGACCGCACCGATGAGGTCGCCTTGTTCGGCGGCGGCGGCGATATGCACAAGATATCCGGCATGTTCGACTCGTTCGACGGCCTCATCTCCGGCCTGACCCCCGACGAGGGCCAGGCAATCGCGGAATATTCGATGTGGACCCAATTGCGCGGTGGTGTCACCACGCTCGGCGACGCGGGTTCGCTGAACCGCCCGGCCGCACTCGTCGCCGCCGCGCGCACGCTCGGCATCCGGTTCAGTGCCACCACCTGGGCATCCGATGCCATCTGCCCGCCCGCCGCCGACTCCTTCGTCCGCACCAGGGATGCCGACGCCGTACTCTCCCAACTCGAAGAGCTGCTGAAGAGCTGCGCGCAGGACGAATCCGGCCGCATCCGCTGTCGTCCGTCGATCGCGTATGTCACCAATATGACCGATGAACTCGGTCGCGGTTTCGCCGAACTCGTCGCGCGGTACGACGCGGGTTTCGTCACGCACGTCGGCGCGGTGCGCAACGAGCCGGAACTGATGCGAAAGTACTACGGCGCCACCGGCGTTCGCCGCCTGCACGATCTCGGGCTGGTCACCGACCGGCTGATGGCCGCGCACTGCGCGTTCATCGATGACGAGGAGCAGGAGCTGCTGCGTGCGGCCGGTGCGCATATCAGCCATTCGCCCGGAAAGTACGGCCCCTCCGGCGAATCCACGCTGACCGAGACCGCTGTGGTGCCGCGCCTGCGTCGCGCGGGTGTGCCGGTATCGCTGTCCACCGACGGGGCCTCGCTCCCGAATGCCGGAATGGCCGAGGCCATGCGCGCGGCCTGGCAGATGTACAACGAGATGGTCGCCGACCAGACCGATGTGCTGCCCACCGACACGCTGGCCATGTCCACCCGTATCGCCGCCGCGGGCCTGCGCTGGGCCGGGGAGATCGGCAGCCTCGAGGTCGGCAAACAGGCCGATCTGGTGCTGATCCGCACCGACGACTGGCGCTATCTGCTCAATCCCCGTCCGCTGGAAAGCTTTCTGTGGCTCGGTGGATCCCACGACGTCGATACCGTCGTCGTGGGCGGGCAGGTGCTGCTGTCCGGCGGAGGCAGCGTGGGCGTCGACGTCGACGAGCTGCGGGAGCGCTATCTGACCGCGCTCGGCTCGTTCACCACCCGCTGCCTCGGGGTGCCCGCCGAGGTGGTCGGGGGCATATTGGCCGGAGCGCGGCGATGAGTGTCGCACTGGTGACCGGAGCGGCGGGTGGCATCGGCAGCGAAATCGCCCGTGCCCTGGTGGAATCCGAGAAGGCGGTGGCCTTGGTCGACCGCGGGATTCCGGCCCTGTGGGATCTGGCGGAGAAGCTCGACGCGGCGGGTGGCCGGGTGCTCGCCGTGGCCGCCGACGTCGCCGTGCCCGAGGAGGTGGCCGCGGCGGTGGCGCGTACCGAAGCCGTACTCGGTCCGGTCGACGCTCTGGTGAACGCGGCGGGCATTCTGCAACACGGCCGGATCGAGGAAATGGCCGAACTGGATTGGGCGACCACCCTCGCCGTGAACGCGGGTGGCGTATTCCATGTCTGCCAGGCCGTGGCGCGACGCATGCAGTCGCGTCGGCGCGGTGCCATCGTCACCGTGTCCTCGAATGCCGCGACCACACCGCGCATCGGCATGTCGGCGTACGCGGCCTCCAAGGCCGCGGCCAGCATGCTGACCCGCTGCCTCGGACTCGAACTGGCGGAGTACGGAATTCGCTGCAATGTGGTGGCCCCCGGCTCGACCGCCACCCCGATGCTGACCGCGCTGTTCGACGGCTCGGATGCCGAGCGCGCCACCATCGACGGTGTGCCGCAAGACTTTCGGATCGGCATTCCGCTCGGGCGGATCGCGCGCCCGAGCGATATCGCCGATGCCGTCCTGTTCCTGTTGTCCGACGAGGCCCGCCACATCACCATGCAGCAGCTCACCGTCGACGGTGGCGCCACGCTCGGTGCTTGAACAAGGAGACAGCTGTGGCCATCGCACCGATAGCCCCCTACCCGATGCCCGGCGCGGCGGAACTGCCGGATAACACCGTGCGGTGGCGGATCGAGCCGCGGCGCTGCGTACTGCTCGTCCACGATATGCAGCACTATTTCCTTGCGCCGTATTCGGCGGACCGGGAGCCGCTGACCGCGCTACTGCACAGTGTCACCGCACTGCGCGAGCTGTGTGCGCGCCTTTCGGTTCCGGTCGTCTACACCGCCCAGCCCGGCAGCATGACCGACGAGCAGCGCGGGCTGCTCAAGGACTTCTGGGGCCCCGGGATGAGCGCGGCTCCCGAACACCGTGGCATCCCGGACGAATTGCGGCCGGGGCCCGCCGATCCGGTGCTCACCAAATGGCGGGCCAGTGCCTTCCATCGCACCGAACTGCTGGATCTGATGCGGCGTACCGGCCGCGATCAGCTGCTGATCTGCGGGGTGTACGGGCACGTCGGAGTGCTGCTCACGGCCAGTGACGCCTTCGCCAACGACCAGCAGGCGTTCGTCATCGCCGACGCGATCGCCGACTTCACACCCGAATTCCATCGAATGACACTGGATTACGTCGCGAGCCGCTGTGGCCGGGTGGTGGTATCCGCGCAGGTACTCGCCGAGCTGTCCGCGGCGGCCGAGGTGGCGGCGCGGTGAGCCCCGAAGAATTCGTTCCGCTGCTCGCCGAATGTCTCTCGGGGACAACGCCGTTCGCATTGTTGCAGCGGCCGGAATCCGGGCCGGGGGAGGGGATCGAATTACTGCTCGGCACGGTGTCGGAACGGACCACCACGGCCGAATTGCCCGCGCTGGCACCCGCCGTCGACGCACACGCCCTGCTCGCCATCGTGCCGTACCGGGCGATCGGCGAACGCGGCTTCGCGCACCATGACGACGGTGCGCCGGTGCTGTGCCTCGCTGTCGACCGGCAGACCCGACTGCCGGTCGACCGGCTGCGCGCCGCCATTGCCGATTGGCCGATCGAGGTCGGCCCTGGCGAATTCGATATCGACGACACCGCCTACGCCGAGTTGGTCCATCGCGTGCTCGCCGAGGAGATCGGCCATGGCGCGGGTGCCAACTTCGTCTTGCGCCGCACCTGGCAATGCGAGGTCACCAACTGGAGCGTGCGCACCGCGGTGGCGTACTTTGTCCGGCTGCTCGCAGGGGAAACCGGTGCCTACTGGACGTTCCTGGTGCACACCGGCGGTCGCACCTTCATCGGCGCGAGCCCAGAGCGACAGGTCAGCCTGGCCGATGGCACGGCCGCCATGACCCCGATCAGCGGTACCTACCGCTATCCCGCCGAGGGCCCCACGGTCTCCGGCGTGCTGGATTTCCTGGCCGACGGCAAGGAAACCAATGAGCTCTACATGGTGCTCGACGAAGAGCTGAAGATGATGTGCCGCATCTGTCCCGAGCCGTATGTGCACGGTCCGCGGCTCAAGGAGATGGCCCGGCTCGCGCATACCGAATATCGGATAGCCGGGGACTGCGACCGCGACTATCGCGAGGTGCTGCGCGAAACGCTGCTCGCGCCCACCGTCACCGGCAGCCCGCTCGAAAATGCCTGCCGGGTGATCACCCGATTCGAGCCGACCGGCCGCGGCTACTATGCGGGCGTGCTCGCCCTGGCCGGACGAGACGAACGCGGCTGCCCGCGCATGGATTCGGCGATCATGATCCGCACCGCCGAGGTGGATGGCGCGGGCCGATTGCGCATCGGCGTCGGCGCGACCTTGGTGCGTGATTCGGATCCGGCCACCGAATCGCGTGAGACCCGCGCCAAGGCCGCCGGTCTGCTCGACGCGCTGCACAACCGCGCCCGCACCGCAACCACCCGTGAGCTCGGCGCGGATCCCGCTGTGCAACAGGCGCTTTCGGATAGGAATGGGCTGTTGGCAACGCTCTGGCTGCGACCGACGGCTGTCGCGCGACCGCATGCCGGTCGCCGGATACTGATCGTGGACGCCGAGGACACCTTCACCGCGATGGGCGCCCGGCTGCTGCGCGCACTCGGTCTCGATGTCACCGTGCACCCATGTCGCGAACCGGTCGAACCGCACCGCTATGACCTCGTGGTGATGGGACCCGGTCCGGGTGATCCCCGTGACCTGTCCGATCCCAAGATCGCCCGGCTGCATGCGCTCACGCGCACGCTGCTCGACGGCCCGGTGCCCTTCTTCTCGGTCTGCCTGAGCCATCAGGTACTCAGCACCCAGCTCGGCCTGCAGGTGGCCCGCTGCCCGGTCCCGAACCAGGGCGTGGCGCGCCGCGTCGAGCTGTTCGGCACACCGGAATCGGTCTACTTCTACAACACCTTCCAGGCTCGTCATGACGATGCGGTCTACTGGAGCCGGCGTCGCTCGGGTCCGATCGAAGTCTGCCGTGATCCGCATACCGGAGCAGTACACGCATTGCGCGGCAACGGGTTTGCCTCGGTACAGTTCCATCCGGCCTCGGTGATGACGACCAATGGCTCGGCCATCGTAGATCGCTTGATCACACCGCTGCTGCTCGGCGAGCCCGTCGGTAGTGCCGCCGCCGACTACTCAATGAGCTGACTACTCATTGACCGGTATGTGATTGATTACTAACGTTGGCAATGTGAGTTCACCGGCGAAAGTGCGGATGTCCTCGGAGCAGCGGCGCGAGCAGCTCATCACCGAGGCCATTGCCGAATTCGCGGTCGGTGGCTATATGGGGACGGCGACGGAAGCGATCGCCCGCCGGATGGGCGTCTCGCAGCCATACCTGTTCCGGCTGTACAAAACCAAGAAGGCGATCTTCCTCGCGGCCGCCGAACGCGCATTCGACATTGTCGAGCAGACCTTCCGGGACAATGCGGTCGGCGACACCGAAGAAGAGCGGCTGGCGGCGATCGGGGACGCCTATATCGCGCTGCTCGCCGACCGTCAACTGCTGACTTTCCAATTGCATGTCTACGCCGCGGCCAGTCTCGATGAGGAGATCCGCGACCTGAGCCGGGTGCGCTTCCAGCGGCTGTTCGATCTGGTGCACGAGCTGACCGGGGCGGACCCGGACGTGCAGTCGAAATTCATGGCCGACGGAATGCTACTCAATGTGGCAAGCGCACTCGATCTGAACCTGCCCGACTAACCCTCGCACCCCGAATTACGCTCGGATCCTTGGCCTTTGCCGTGTCGCGCGAAAACTAAGTGATCACTAACTAACTCAGGAAGAAACTGATGACACACCCCGACAAGAATCGGATCGTGTGGACCTTTGTGGTCTGCGGCTTCGCGGTCTTCATGGTGTCGCTGGACAACCTGGTGGTGTTCAACGCGCTGCCCACCATCCGTGCCGAACTGCACACCGGCCTCGACGGGTTGCAGTGGACGGTCAACTCCTACACGCTGACCGAGGCGGTGCTGTTGCTGGCGGGCGCCTCGCTCGGCGACCGCTTCGGACGTAAACGGGTTTTCGCGCTCGGACTGGCGCTGTTCACCGCCGCCTCCGCGGCATGCGCGCTGGCACCGTCGATCGAATTCCTCATCGGTGCAAGGGCGATCCAGGGCATCGGTGCGGCGATTCTCATCCCGCTCACCCTGACACTGCTCGCCGATGCCGTGCCGCCCGCGAAACGTGGTGCGGCCATTGGCATGTGGAGCGCGATGAGCGGTTTGGCGGTCGGGCTCGGGCCGGTGGTGGGCGGCGCGATCACCGACGTCGCCTCCTGGCAGTGGATCTTTTGGTTGAACGTGCCGATCGGGGTGGTGCTGGTGCCCGTCGCGGTGTGGATGGTGCGTGAAAGTTTCGGTGCGCATGGTTCTTTGGATGTGGTCGGCAATGTGCTGGTGGCCGCCGGTCTGTTCGGTGTGGTGTTCGGTGTGATCCGGGGCAACGACCACGGCTGGACGAGTGCGGGTGTACTGGGCCCGATCGTCGCGGGTGCGCTGGTGCTCGCGGCATTCGTGGTCTGGATTCTGCGCGCGTCGGCGCCGATGGTTCCGCCCGTGCTGTTCGCCGGTCGCGGTTTCACCCTGACCATCCTGACCGGATTCGCCATGGCCGTCGGTATGTTCGGCGCGATCTTCCTGCTGGCTCAGTTCCTGCAGACGGTGCAGCACTATTCGGCGCTGAAGGCGGGCGTGTACACCCTGGCCTGGACCGCGATGCCGACCTTGACCGCACCGATCGCGGGTATTCTCATCGACCGGATCGGTGGTAAGCCGGTGCTGGTCACCGGGTTGGTGCTGCAGACTGTCGGACTCGGCTGGCTGGCCGCCGTCACCGATCCGGAGGTGTCATATGCGGCGCTGGTACCCGCCTTTGTGATCAGTGGTGCCGGAATGGGACTGTTCTTCCCGCCGATCGCCCGGCTGGCGCTGGAATATGTCGCACCGGAGTACGAGGGTGTTGCCTCCGGCGTGTCGAATACTGTGCGCAATCTCGGCACCGTCGTCGGAATCGCCGCGCTGGGAGCGGTTTTCACAGTCAATGGCAGCTATGCGACCGGACAGACCTTCACCGACGGTTTCGCCCCCGCGGTGTGGGCGGGCTGCGCGATCCTCGGCGCGGCGACGCTGTTCGCCATGGCGCTGCCCGGCCGGGCAGCCATCGAGGCGTCCGAACCGGCCGATGCCGTTGTCGAACCCGAAGCGGCCCCGGTCCGAGGCTGACCGCATTCGAACCGGATCTTGATGGGAGGTAATGATGTTCGAGAAATTGGGTGTGTTCGTCTACACCTGGCGCAAAGCGATGCTCGGGCTGACGCTGCTCTTCGCGGTGGTGGCGGGGGCGTATGGCGTCGGAGTATTCGGCGATATGGTGCCCAACGGCTTCGAGGCGCGTGACGCCGAGAGCAGGCAGGCCGCGGAGTTGGCCGAAAAGGCATTTCCGCAGCGCGCGCCGGATGCGGTCATCGTGTACCGGTCCGCCGACAGAACCGTCGACGACTCCACCTTCCGCACTGCGGTGCAGAACCGGATCGCGGCGCTGCCCAAGGATGTGGTCACCGGATCGGTCGACTTCTGGACCACCGGAGCGCCGGATCTGGCCAGCCGGGACCGCCATGCCACCTATGTGGGGCTGAACCTGGCGGGTGCGGATGACAATGCCAAACAGGACAGCTATCTGAAGATCAAGGACAAGCTCGGCGTCGATGGGCTGCGGAGCGTCCGCGGCGGCAATACCCCGGCAGGATACGAGGCCGGCAATCAGGTCGGTAGCGATCTCGGTATGGCCGAAGGACTTTCGTTCCCGGTGCTGTTTATCCTGTTGGTGATCGTATTCGGCGGACTGGTCGCGGCCAGCCTGCCGCTGGTCGTCGGCGGCCTGTCGATCCTCGGCTCGATGGCGGTGCTGCGGCTGCTGGCCCAGTTCACCGATATCTCGGTATTCGCGATGAGTCTGGTCACCATCCTGGGTTTGGCCGTGGCCATCGACTACGGTCTGTTCATCGTCAGCCGCTACCGTGAGGAAACCGAACGCGGCCGAGAGGGCGCCGACGCCATCGTGCACACCCTGGCCACCGCCGGACGCACCGTCGCGGTCTCCGGTATTACAGTCGCGGTGGCGCTGGCCTCGATGAGCTTCTTCCCCTTCGTATTCCTGAAATCCATGTCCTACGGCGGTATCGCGGCAGTGCTGCTGTCGATGGTCTTCTCACTGATCGCACTGCCCGCGGCACTGGGCGTGCTCGGCCACCGGGTCAATGCGCTGTCGCTGTGGAAGCAGCGTTCGGCCGTCCCCGGTGATGGCGGCTTCTGGTACCGGCTCGCGCACGGCGTCATGCGTCGCCCGATCGCGGTGACCGCGGTCGCCGTCGCACTGTTGCTGGTACTGGCCGCGCCGTTGCTGAAGATCGATTTCGGCGCCAACGATGCCCGTCAGCTGCCCGAAACCGCCGAGGGGCGACAGGTTTTCGAGATGCTGGCGGATGATTTCGACGGCGATGGTGCGAAGACGATCGACGCCGTGTTGAAGCTGTCCGGTCCCGCCGATGCGCCCGCACAGCAGAGCGAAATCGCTGCCTACGCCACGCGACTCGACAGCGTAGCGGGTGTGCGCAACGCACAGATCACCGGCGCCGAAGGCACGATGGCGCGGGTGTCGGTGTCGTATGACGGTGCGGCGGTATCGAAGTCGAGCCGAGAACTGCTCGACCGCCTGCGTGCCCAGCCGAAACCGCCGGGCGCGACCGCGTATTTCGGCGGTGAGACCGCGGCGTACGACGATACGTTGCGCAAGCTCGGCGCGGTGCTGCCATGGATGCTGCTGTACATCGCGGTATCCACCTACCTACTGCTGTTCCTCGCCTTCGGCTCGGTGTTGTTGCCGCTCAAGGCGATTGTGATGAATCTGCTGTCGCTGTCGGCGACCTTCGGCATCCTGGTCTGGATATTCCAGGAGGGGCATCTGTCCGGCGTGCTCGGTTTCGATCCGACCGGCAATATCGAACCGAATATGCCGATCATGTTGTTCGCCTTGATCTTCGGCCTGTCCATGGACTACGAGGTGTTCCTGCTCTCGCGGGTGCGAGAACAGTACGACCGGCTCGGCGATCCCACCGCTGCGGTCGCTACCGGCGTGCAGCGTACCGGCAGGTTGATCACCAGTGCGGCGCTGCTGATGTGCGTTCCGCTGGCGGCCATGGCCTTCAGCCAGGTACTCACCATGAAGCTCTTCGGCGTCGGCATGGTGGTCGCGATCGTGCTCGACGCGACGATCGTGCGGATCCTGCTGGTTCCGGCGATCATGCGCCTGCTCGGCCACGCCGGCTGGTGGGCTCCGGGTCCGCTGCGAAAGTTCTACGCCCGGTTCGGCATTCAGGAATCGGATGGCGAACCAGCACCGGCCGAAGCGCAGCCGCCCACCGAGTCGGACGTGCCCGCGCTGACCTGACCGCACAGCTGATCCCCCGGCCGTCGAATCCGGCGGCCGGGGGATTACCGGCTGCGGTAGTCGGTGGCGTTGGGTCCGGTCGCGAAGCAACGTTCGATGGCGGCCAAGGTATCGGTGATCGTCTGCTCGCGCGTGACCGCGTCGATCCCGGCGCGGTCGAGCACCAGCGACGCCAGGCCATGCACCGTGGACCACGCGGCCATCTCGGCATTCGGTCGATGCGTCGGATCGGTGAACCCGACCTCGACCAGTTCGTCGAGCAATTCCGAGAGCAGGTCGAAGGCCGGCGAATCGCGCTCTTCGCCATCGGCGGTGTCGCAGAAGGCAGTTCGGAACAGTCCCGGTTCGCTCATCGCGAATGCGATATATCCGCGCCCGGCCGCGTTGAGTCGGGTGACTCCGTGCGTCCCCGGCTCGAGCGTGGCAAGTGCCGCCGACATGGCCCCGAAAAGGCTGCACTGCGCCTGCTCCTTGGCCACACGCAACAGCTGCCCATGATTGGTGAAATGCCGATAGGCCGCCGTCGGCGTAACCCCCACGCGCCGCGCGGCCGCCCGCACGGTCACCGCCGATGGCCCACCCCGCCCGGCCAGTTCGACCGCGGCCCCCACCAGAGCGCTACGCAGATCCCCGAAATGATAAGAACCCTTGCGACCATTGCGCTTCACCGCAGATCCCAAATCAGCCACCTGCACGATGCTGGCAGCTGAACACATCGCATGACAACCGAACCTGCCCGAATTGAGTGGTCGCATATTCCGGTCGGTGAACGGGTCGGCGCGATCTGGCAAACTCGGCGGAATGGGATTTCGTGACTTCATGACACGAGGTCGGGGGAGGGTCCGATCCTGGCTTCGCGTGCGCACAATGCTGCGGACCGCTGCGGTTGCCGCCACACTGGCCACTGTCGTCGGCCTGAGCTCGATTATCTGGATCCGGTTCGCGTCCAGCGATTATGAATACTCGGTCGACACCGTTCCCGCCGCGGAGGTGGCATTGATTCCCGGCGCGCAGGTCTACGCGAGCGGTCAGCCCTCCCCATATCTCGCGGCCCGACTCGATCTCGGCCGCAGGCTACTGGAAACCGGGAAGGTCAAGGCACTGCTGCTCACCGGCGACAACGGCCGCCCGAGCTACGACGAGCCCACCGCCATGCGCAGCTATCTCGTGCGCAAAGGCGTGCCCGCCAACAAAATCGCCCTCGACTACGCCGGATTCAGCACCTACGAATCCTGCGCCCGCGCACACAAGATCTTCGGGGTACAACAGGCCATCGTCGTCACCCAGGACTTCAGCCTCCCTCGCACCATCGCTCTCTGCCGCGACGCAGGCATCGAGGCCACCGGCATCGGCGACGACACCCAGCCCCACAACCTCACCTACAACAAGTGCTGGCTCCGCGACCAATTAGCCGCCACCAAGGCCGCATTCGACATGCTCGTACACCCGGCCCCGAAATTCCTCGGCAACCAAGAATCCACCGTCCGCGACGCCATCAACGCGACACCGCAGTAGCCGGTTAGCTAGCACCAGCAGTGTTGACCCCTAGAAACCAAGACTGGCGTTCGGGGTTTCGCGGTCTTCGTGGCATCGCAACCCCACTGCCACCGCATGGTTCGCGGTTCCGCGTTCTTGGGGGATCGTGGTACGCATCGCCGCATTGCGACTGCTGATCACCCGGACTGCAGGCAGCTGTACCAGCACCGCCGAAAGAATGTCGCAGTGTCGATTCCTCACCGCCGCAATGTCTGTCGGCATCCTCGCGGCAGGAACGGCCGCGACCGGACGTTGGCTCCGCGCCCGGCTCCGTGATGTCGCCGCCGACCAAGCCCGGTTCCAGGTGCCTCGCGCTATCCATCCCGCTCTGGCAATCTCTCCGGACGTACAACTAGTGCCTCTGCAAGGAAGGTTGGCTCGGTAATCGGGTCAGCGGGGTGGCGAGTTGATCGCTGGCGCTGCAGTGGTGATGCTGCCTGGGGAGGT
>NZ_JBEXUI010000025.1:0-134133 GCF_040614395.1 Nocardia sp. NPDC005998
GCGAAGAACTTCGCGGTCTGCTCCGAGGTGAACAGCGGATCCTGGCTCGGCCGGACCTACCACGGCCAAGGCATCGGAACGGAGATGCGGGCCGCAGTTCTGGAATTGGCCTTCGCTCATCTCGGGGCCGACTCGGCGGTATCGGGCGCGTTCGAGGACAACATGGGCTCGCACGGGGTCTCACACAAACTTGGGTACGAGCAGGACGGGCTCGAGGTGCACGCGGTCCGGGGAAAACCAGCCGTGATACGACGGCTGCGGCTGACCCGCGCTCGATGGGAAGCCCATCGGAGCGTGCCGGTGGAAGTGACCGGGCTGGCGGAGTGCCTGCCACTGTTCGGAGTCTCGACAGAACCGTGACGATACCGTGTAGGGCGTCGACCTGGCGATTTGGTGTCAGAACGCACATTCGCGCGGAATCCGGCGCTAACGATTTACCGCAGATAATGGGGCTTGTCGCGCTGCAACCGAGCACCTGACGCCTACGCTCGACGCGCCGCCTGGACCGTGCGGGTGAACAACAGCACGCCGAGCACGGCCAACCCCGCGCCGACCGTGGCCGGAGCGGTATAGCCGAGATCCGCCGCAACGGCGATGCCGATCGACATCGCCGCGATGGCCCAACGCCTCACAAATCGGGGTTTCTCGCCGCGGATTCCATGGACTATTTCCGCGACGGCCGGAACCTGTTGGTGGCTCACCTCCGGCGGGAGCCCATTCCGCACCGCGAGACCCTGACGCAGCGCATCGAGGACTACGCGGCCAAGGCCCCGGCCCTACCTATCCCTAGCTTCGCGCGAGTTCCCCGCATCCGAGACGTTCACGGCGTGGATCAACCCCCGGCGCATTCTGCTGAAGAACCCGGCAAACGGTCGTTCATCCATGACAACAGCAACGCCACCCGACGGATGAAGACCAACCCAGGACAGCCCGATAGCGGCCATGTCGAGCCGCTGGACGGACTTCCGGACTTCGCCGAACGAAATCGCCCAGGAACGAGGAGATCCCGCAGGGCTTGGGGAGCCGGACACCCGTGGTAAGACCAGAACTTCGCTGCGGTATCCCACGAAAAATGGGGCGTTGGAAATCATGGCGTTTCGATCCGGCCGATCGAGGCTACCGTCTACCAGGTCTCGATTCCGCGCTTGGCGCTGGACCGGACAGAGCCGCCTGTGCGACATGCAGCGCGGCCATGGACACCTGTTTGCGGAGAGGATCTGTGGGGTAGTGCGAATCATTGCGAACGTTGCTGTGCTGACTGCGATTTCAGCGGGGATGCTGGCGGGCGTCGGCGCTCCGGCGACGGCCATGGTCGTCGACCGGCCCGGCGAGGCCGCACTGGTGGCGGGGACGACGGGGTCCAGCTCGGGCTCTGCCGGACCCGCGCTGAATGCGCTGCTGTGTGCGCTGCTAGGTGGTGTCACCGGCTCGACCGAGACGACCCCACCTCAGTGTCACCTACCCACCGCCTAGGCCACAGGAAGGACAGTGCTGCCTGTCCCCTGCTCCATCATCATCGTCTGATGCGCTGTTGTTGTGCTGGTGATTTCATGTCGGCGTGACTGATGTGGGTGGGCCCGACTACGGGCGTTTCGGTGCGTTGTCCCGCATGGAACTCGAACGGTTCTGCTACCTCGATGACGAGGACCGAAGGTTGATCGCGGCGAGGCGCCGTGACTACATCGGAAGCCGAAGCTCAACGCGCGCTACTGATCCAGATGATCGAAACCTTCCAGGAAGTCGGCTGACCGTCCTGTGCTTCCGAGGCGAGGAACGGCGGCGCGCGTGATGAGTGACTCGGCGGCTACCGCGAGGCTGGGGGCAGGAGCCGGCCGCTGAGGACGGGACGTTCGTTGAGGTCATCCAGAGGCACCCCGACGCCGAGGTTCTCGGCAAGCCTGTAGAACATTCCGAGGGACCCCCAGGGACCGTATTCGTCTTCTTCGGGTCGGGCACCGAGGGCCTGCATCTCGGTGTCGAAGCGGTGCGGGTCACTGCCGGTCCGGTCGGCTGGGGCGAGGCTGGTAATGGTGTTGATTCCGGTGATGAGGCGGCCGTCCTCGGCGTACCGGAACACCACACCCGGTTTCTCGTTGGCGTTCAGCACCAATGCCGCGGTTCCGATCGAGGCGCGCAGCACCAGGCCGCGGTCTTCGACGCATTTCCAACTACCGTGCTCCCACGCCCAGGCCCAGCTTCCGTAATGCCCTGCGCTGACCACATATCCGCCGTCTGCGTAGAGAAGCCCGCCCAGCTCGGAGTGGAAGTCATCCGACTCGCGCACCGCCACCGTGTGTTGGTCGACGCCCATCCGCTCCAATAGCTCCCGGGCGTTGATCTGACGCGCGAAGGTGAGGCTGAGTAGCGGCAGATCCCTGTCGTACATCCACCCAAGTCCACCGGTCATGGTGTTCACGACGCCCCCGGTTCGTTGATCGCGATCAAGGTCAGGAAACACAGTCCATGATCATGAACCCAAGCGTCGTCATCAGCTGAAGCAGTCACAGCGGCTGACACTGCCACGAGCCACCGACATCCATGGCCGGGCCCGGATTCTGTTGGAGGCGACCGCCACCCCGATCACCACGGGCCCCGAACGCGGTCGGCTCTACGCCGCGATGGTGGCGGCCATGCCAGGACCAGTCGGGTGATTCCGCTCGTCGTGCTGCAACCGAGCACCTGACGCCTACGTTCGACGCGCCGCCCAGACCGTGAGAGTGAACAACAGCACGCCGAGGACAGCCAGCCCCGCGCCGACCGTGGCCGGAGCGGTATAGCCGAGATCCGCCGCGATCACGAGCCCACCCAGCCACGCGCCCGCGGCATTGGCGATATTGAGGGCGGCGTGATTGAGCGCCGCGGCAAGTGTCTGCGCGTCGGCGGCGACATCCATCAGCCGGGTCTGCAGAGCTGGCGCGAGCGCGGCGCCCGACGCGCCGATGAGGAAGGCGCCGACACCCGCGGTATACGGATTGTGCGCGGCGGCAACGAATCCCGCGAGAATGACCACCATGGCGATCATCGAGAGGTAGATCGCCCGGTCGACGCCGCGATCGGCGAGAATGCCGCCGACGATATTGCCTGCGACCATGCCCAGACCGAAGAGCATGAGCACAAACGGAACCAGACCCAGCCGCATGC
This sequence comes from Nocardia sp. NPDC005998, assembly GCF_040614395.1. Taxonomy (NCBI): domain Bacteria; kingdom Bacillati; phylum Actinomycetota; class Actinomycetes; order Mycobacteriales; family Nocardiaceae; genus Nocardia; species Nocardia sp. NPDC005998. The sequence goes on from NZ_JBEXUI010000025.1 coordinate 3,142, forward strand.
CCGCCACATCGGTCAGCGTGGTGGCGATGTAGGTGTAGACGGCGAACATGCCGCCGAAGCCGATCGCACCGACCAGCAGGGTCAGCAGTACTTGCGGGCGACGGAGTGCGCCGAGTTCGGTCATCGGATTGGTGATCCGGATGCCGTGCAGTTCGGGAACGAACCGAATGAGGGCGGCGACCGTGACGATGCCGATCACCGCGACCACCACGAAGGCGTCGCGCCAGCCCAGATGCTGGCCCAGCCAGGTGGCGCTGGGAACGCCGACGACATTGGCGGCGCTCAATCCCAGCATAACCGCAGCAACCGCCTTTGCGCGCTGCCCGACCGGAGCCAATGTGGCGGCGGCCAGTGAGGCGACGCCGAAGTACGCGCCGTGCGGCAGGCCGGAAACGAATCGGGCGATGACGAGGGTTTCGAAGGAGGGCGCGCCAACGGTCGCCGCATTTCCGATGGTGAACGCCACCATCAGGGCAATGAGCAGACGTTTGCGCGGCACCCGCGCGGCCAGCGCGGCGATCACCGGAGCTCCGATGACCACGCCGAGCGCATAGGCCGATACCGCATGCCCCGCGGTCGGCTCGGATACCCTCATGGCGCTGGCGATATCGGGCAGCAAACCCATTGTGACGAATTCGGTTGTGCCGATTCCGAATCCGCCGAGGGCCAGTGCCAGCATCGCGGGAATATGCCAGTCCGTCCGTTCGGCCTCGGCGCGTGCTGGGGTCTGGGTGGCAACGGAACCGGTCACGTATTCATGTAACCGCCCGGCGACTCCTGTCGCTTCCCGGGTGGACGTGAGTTCCCCCACGTCAGCATTGAGAATTCGGACGAGCCACGGCCGCACCGTGCATATCGGGCAGCCCGACGGCAACATGTCGCCTGCGGGCACCCAGCAGGAAGATACGGATCACGTGAAGGGCCGCCGCACGCGCGGGTCGCGGAAACAGTGCGGGCACCCATACCACCGTCGTGGTGCAGGTGCCCGGCTCAACGCCGATGCTCCGCACAGTAGGTGGAGCCCGGCTTTCACATCAGCCTGTTCGAGCGACAACTAATTTCGCTCGAACACGGGTAACTCGTCGGGGACGCCCCGACCTCAGCCGCGCACTTACCGGCAGCCCGGTGCGAAGATCTGCACCGACGACCGGCAAGAGGCGCGGAGAGGCGGGGAAGCTCAGCGCAGGGCGCGGGCCAGGTTGGCGTCGAGCGCACCGAGGAATTCCTCGGTGGTCAGGTAGCCCTGGTCGCCGCCGACGAGCAGCGCGAGGTCCTTGGTCATCTGGCCGCCCTCGACGGTCTTGATGACGACGTCCTCGAGGGTCTGCGCGAAGCCGATCACCTCGGGGGTGTTGTCCAGCTTGCCGCGGTGCTCGAGGCCGCGGGTCCAGGCGAAGATCGACGCGATCGGGTTGGTCGAGGTCGGCTTGCCCTGCTGGTGCTGGCGGTAGTGCCGGGTGACGGTGCCGTGCGCGGCCTCGGCCTCACAGGTCCTGCCGTCCGGGGTGAGCAGCACCGAGGTCATCAGGCCGAGCGAACCGAAGCCCTGGGCCACGGTGTCGGACTGCACGTCGCCGTCGTAGTTCTTGCAGGCCCAGACGTAGCCGCCCTCCCACTTCATGGAGGAGGCGACCATATCGTCGATCAGGCGGTGCTCGTAGGTGAGGCCCGCGGCGTCGTACTGGGTCTTGAACTCGGTGTCGAAGACTTCCTGGAAGGTGTCCTTGAACATGCCGTCGTAGGCCTTGAGGATGGTGTTCTTCGTCGACATGTACACCGGGTAGTTCTGCTGCAGCCCGTAGTTGAGCGATGCGCGCGCGAAATCCTCGATGGACTTCTTGAAGTTGTACATGCCCATGACGACGCCGCCGTCCTCGGGCATCTTCACGACCTCGTGCACGATCGGCTCGCTGCCGTCTTCCGGGGTGAAGGTGAGGGTGACCGTGCCGCCCTGGAACACCTTGAAGTCGGTGGCGCGGTACTGGTCACCGAACGCGTGACGGCCGATGATGATCGGCTTGGTCCAACCGGGGACCAGACGCGGCACATTCGAGATGATGATCGGCGCGCGGAAAATGGTGCCGCCGAGAATATTGCGGATGGTGCCGTTGGGCGAGCGCCACATCTTCTTCAGGCCGAATTCCTCGACCCGGGCCTCATCGGGGGTGATGGTGGCACATTTGACACCGACGCCGTGCTCTTTGATGGCGTTCGCGGCGTCGATGGTGACCTGGTCGTCGGTCTTGTCCCGATACTCGATACCGAGGTCGTAGTACTCCAGGTTCACATCGAGATAGGGGTGGATCAGCTTGTCCTTGATGAACTGCCAGATGATCCGGGTCATCTCGTCGCCGTCGAGTTCGACGACTGTGCCTTCAACCTTGATCTTGGACATGGATCTTCGTGTCCTCCTAGGATGGTGCCCTCATTGCACGGCCAGGCGAACACGCTTGTGAGCGGACCCCAGCTGTTCCAACAGACAACGTATATGTCCCGCGTTGTCCGCGGGACATGTGGTGCAAACAAGACAAGCGTACTGCTGCCATTGACCGCACCGCGCGGGCAGCCCCCCATGTGAAGACGCTCGAAATTGTTACCGACAAGTAGGTCGGCAGTGACGTGCACCACCGCGAAATAGCAATGTCCGGGTATCCCGAAGGACACCCGGACCAGCTATTTCATGATCAGACCGCGAGCGGAATCCGCGCGCCCTCCTCGGATCCCTCGATCAGGTTTTCCGGCTTGTCCCGAATCATCAACGCGATCACCGGAATTGCGGCGAGGAAGAATCCGGCGCCGACATAGAACGCGACGTCGTAGCTGTGGATCGAGGCACGGGCCATCAGGTTGTCGACCGTCGGGTTGTTCTGCGCGAAGGTCTTGGCCGTCTGCACCGAGATCGTGGTGAGCAGCGCGGTACCGACCGCACCGCCGACCTGCTGGGCCGCGTTCAGCAGCGCACTGGCCACACCCGAATCCTCCTCCTCGACCTGATGCAGCGCGACGGTCTGCATGCCGACGAACAGCGGGCCCATGCCGAGGGCGATCAGTACCTCCGCGGGCAGCACAGTGGCCGCGTAGCTGTCGCCGAAGCTCAGCTGCGCCAGCCACACCAGCCCCAGCACACCGAGCGCGGCACCCGCCACCATCAGCGGACGCGGGCCGAGCTTCGGCAGCAGCGCACTGGTGACACCGGCGGAGATCGCGATGCCCGCCGGGAACGGCAGGAAGGCGAAGCCGGCCTTCAGCGACGAGTAGCCGAGGGTGATCTGGAAGTAGTAGCTCAGGAACAGGAACATCGCGAACATGGCGATCGGGATCAGCAATGCGGCGATGAAGGCGCCGCCGCGGTTGATCTCACCCGGAATATGCAGCGGCAGCAGCGGATTCGTCGAGCGACGCTCGATGACGACGAAGGCGATCAGCAGTGCGACACCGACGATGAGCAGCCCGAGGGTGCTCCCGGCCAGCCAGCCGTCCTCGGCGGCCCGGCTGAATCCGTACACGATGGCGATCAGACCGAGCGTCACGGTGACCGCACCCGGCACGTCATAGCCGCCGGTACGCGGGGTCGGCACATCCTTGACCACGAACGCCAGCGTGCCGAGCAGCGCGAGCAATGCGACGGGGGTGTTCACCAGCAGGCACCACCGCCAGGAGGCGTACTCGGTCAGTGCGCCACCGATGATCAGGCCGAGCGCCGCGCCACCCGCGGAGATTCCGGCGAAGACGCCGAAGGCGGTCGCACGCTCCTTCGCCTCGGTGAAGGTCACCGAGAGCAATGACAGCGCCGCCGGTGCGAGCAATGCCGCGAACGCACCCTGCAGCGCACGCCCGGCAAACAACTCGGCGCCGTTCTGCGCCAGACCGGCCACCGCGGATGCCCCGGCGAAGCCGACCATGCCGACGATGAAGACTCGCCGCCGCCCCATGTAGTCGGCCAGCCGTCCGCCGAGCAGCAGCAGACCGCCGAAGATCAGCGTGTATGCGGTGAGCATCCACTGCCTGTTGCCGTCGCTGATATCGAGATCCTGCTGCGCGAAGGGCAGCGAGATGGTCACGATGGTGGCGTCGAGAACCACCATGAGCTGGGCGAATGCAATCACCCCCAGCGCCAGCCAGCGCGTCGAGCTGGCCTGTCTTTCCGGAACTTCCACCACTGTCGCGGTCTCGCTCACTGTCTTCTCCTAGCCGTCCGATGTCGTGTCGCCATCCTGTCATCGACAGACATTTGTCGTCAAGAGAAAAATGTCGCACTCGGACATTTGACCGTAAAGGACACGAAATGTCCCGATTGCGATAGCATGGGGACATGCTCGAGTCATCAACGCCGATCGTCGCGAGCGCCGCGGCCAACGATGCTGTGCGCGCCACAGCAAACCAAAACCCAGGTTCATCTCCCGGCGGCGCGAGCGTGGGATTGCGCGAACGCAAGAAGCAGCAGACCCGGCTGCGCATCATCGAGGTCGCATTGGACCTGTGCGACGCACAGGGATTCGACGCGACGACGGTCGAGCAGATCGCGAACGGCGCGGACGTATCACCGCGCACCATCAACCGATACTTCGACAGCAAAGAGGACATCGTCCTCGGGCCGGTCAAGGATTTCGGCCTGGCCATCGCCGAATGCCTGCGCGGACTTCCGGTCACCGGCAATGAACTGCAATCGCTGCGCGAGGCATTCCTGCAGGTCGTCGATCACGCCGCGGAAAGCGTCGACGGCCCCATCTCGTTCCGGCGCTTCCAGCAGATGCAGCGGATCCTGCGCAGCAGCCCGACGGTCAGCGCGCAGAGTATGGAACTCGCCGACGATAAGCACGCCGCGATCGCCGATGTGATCGCCGAGCGACTCGACACCCAGCCCGACGCGCTGCCGGTGCGACTGGTGGTCGGCGCGTGGCAGCTGATCGGTCATCTCAGTATGGAATGCACGAACTCGATCTTCGACGATGCCGACGCCTCGGCCGCCGCTGCCGACGCCCGCAATGCGTTCACCACATCATTCGACGAGTTCATGCGGGTATGCACCGGGCGCACCGACGCCGCCGCGGCGGAAAACCGGTAACGGATTTCGGCCGACGACCGCACTCCGGTTACCATGTCGGTCAGGTCATGAGTGCCAGCGCGAAGCCCCGGCTTGCTGGACGGCAACCCTCCAGCTGCGGTGGGGTGCTCCGGGTGATGACCGGGCTCTCGAAAGCCGAGAGCAAGCGCGCACTTCAGGAGGTTCCCGCCATGTGTTGTTGTTGTACGTCACCCGCATCCCATTGAAACCTGCTGGCGAACAACCTCTTTGGAGCAAGTCATGAGTGACCCCAACGCGTCCGCGACCGATATCGATGCCGCCGGAACCGATCCGGCGCAGTGGTCCTTCGAGACCAAGCAGATCCACGCGGGCCAGACCCCCGACGAGATCACCGGCGCACGCGCACTCCCGATCTACCAGACCACTTCGTACGCCTTCCGTGACACCGATCACGCGGCCGCACTGTTCGGGCTGGCCGAGCCGGGCAATATCTACACCCGGATCATGAACCCGACCCAGGACGTGGTCGAGCAGCGCATCGCCGCCCTGGAGGGCGGTGTGGCCGCGCTGCTGCTGGCCTCCGGTCAGGCCGCGGAGACCTACGCGATCCTCAATCTCGCGGCCGCTGGCGATCACATCGTCTCCAGCCCGCACCTCTACGGCGGCACCTACAACCTGTTCCACTACTCGCTGCCCAAGCTCGGCATCGAGGTGTCCTTCGTCGAGGATCCGGACGACCTCGAGCAGTGGCGCGCGGCAATCCGGCCGAATACCATGGCCTTCTACGGCGAGACCATCGCCAACCCGAGCAGCGCGATCTTCGATATCCGCGGCATCTCCGCGATCGCACACGCGGCGGGCCTGCCGCTGATCGTCGACAATACGGTCGCGACCCCGTATCTGATCCGGCCGCTGGCCCACGGCGCGGACATCGTCGTGCATTCCGCAACCAAGTACCTGGGCGGGCACGGTTCGGCGGTCGCCGGCGTGATCGTCGACGGCGGCACCTTCGACTGGACCGTGCGCGACGCGCAGGGTGAATCCCGCTTCCCCGGTTTCACCACCCCGGACCCGAGCTACCACGGCGCGGTCTTCGCCGATCTCGGCGCTCCGGCCTTCGCACTCAAGGCACGGGTGCAACTGCTGCGTGACCTCGGTGCGGCGGTATCGCCGTTCAACGCGTTCCTGATCAGTCAGGGCATCGAAACACTGAGCCTGCGGCTGGAGCGTCACGTCGCCAACGCACAGGCGGTGGCCGAATTCCTGAGCACACATCCGGCCGTGGAATCGGTGTTCTACGCGGGCTTGCCATCCTCGCCGTGGCATCGACGCGCCGCCGAACTGGCGCCGAAGGGCGCGGGCGCGATCGTCGCGTTCGAGCTGCGCGGCGGCGTCGATGCGGGCAAGAAGTTCGTGGACGCGTTAGCCCTGCACAGCCATGTAGCTAACATCGGGGATGTGCGTTCTCTGGTAATCCACCCGGCGTCGACGACACACTCGCAGTTGACGCCCGCTGAGCAACTGGCCTCCGGCGTCACCCCTGGGCTGGTCCGGCTCGCCGTGGGTATCGAGGGGATCGATGACATCTTGGCCGATCTGCGAGCCGGTTTCGCGGCGGCCACGACGTGACTGTGAGTGCCGACCCGAGTACCGCCCGTTCGTCCGCGGTGGCCCTGCCACCGCCGGACGGGCGGCTCGGCATCATCGCCATCGGGGATGTGCGGCTGGAGAACGGCGCGGTCATCCCGGACGTCCATCTGGCCGTGCAGCGCTGGGGCGAGCTCTCCCCCACGCTGGACAATGTGGTGCTGGTCGAGCACGCGCTGACCGGTGACTCGCACGTAGTCGGGGTGCCCGACGATATCCACCCGCTGCCCGGCTGGTGGGACGGCATGGTCGGCCCCGGTGCGCCGGTGGATACCGACGAATGGTGCGTCATCGCGACGAATGTGCTCGGCGGCTGCAAGGGCAGCACCGGGCCGTCATCGCTGGCGCCGGACGGAAAGCCCTGGGGCGCAAGGTTTCCGGAGATCTCCATCCGCGATCAGGTGACCGCGGAAGCGGCGCTGCTCGATCTGCTCGGCATCGAGCGCCTTGCCGCCGTCGTCGGCGGTTCGATGGGCGGCATGCGCGTGCTGGAGTGGATGGTCGGCGCTCCGGAGCGGGTCGGATCCGCACTGGTGCTGGCCGTCGGCGCACGCGCCACCGCCGACCAGATCGGCACGCAGACAACGCAGATCGCCGCCATCAAGGCCGATCCGGACTGGCAGGGTGGCGATTACCACGACACCGACCGCGCCCCCATGACCGGCATGGGCATCGCTCGACGCATCGCGCACCTGACCTACCGGACCGAGGGCGAACTCGATCACCGCTTCGAGAACCACGCGCAGGGCGATGAGGATCCGTGGCACGGCGGCCGCTACGCGGTGCAGAGCTACCTGGACCACCAGGCCCAAAAGCTCTGTAGCCGTTTCGATCCCGCCACCTACGTGCTGCTCTCCGAGGCGATGAACCGGCACGATATCGGCCGCGACCGCGGCGGCGTATCGGCCGCGCTGGCCGCCACCCCGGTCCCGTGCGTGGTCGGCGGTGTCGATTCCGATCGCCTGTACCCATTGCGAACCCAGCAGGAATTGGCCGACGGCCTCCCCGGCTGCGAAGGTTTGGAGATCGTGCACTCCCGCGACGGACACGACGGCTTCCTGACCGAAGCGGCAGCGGTCTCGAAGCTGCTGACCGAAACCATGCGCCTGGCCCGAATCGGCCGCACCCACTGAACTCTCGCCGCGATAGTCGGCGGTTCGACATCGGTGCCGCCACGCGACTCCGGTCTGTCCGCGATCGGTTGGTCGGACAACAGCGCCCCGGGCCGGACTGCTGGGCCCGGGGGCTATTCGGCGTTCGGGTGGGTCAGCCGAAGCTGCCGGTGCTCGGCTTGCCGGTGACGTCGATGGTGATGATGTCGGTGGTGGAGGCGTAGTCGTGGTTGCCGGTTGGGCGCTCGAAGGCGCAGGCGCCGCGGACGTGTACCTGGCCGGTCGGGAGGTTGCCGTTGCCCAGGGAGGTCTGGACCATCTTGCCGTCGGCGATGGCGAAGGAGGTGGGGTTGTTGCCGCCGAAGATTTCGCCGGTGTCGGCGTTGTAGACCCAGCACACGCCACGGTCGTTCGGGTTGTGGAACTTCGCCGAGACGGTTCCCGTCAGCGCGAAGACCTCTTCCATCACCGGGGGCTCCAGCCCGCTGGCAGTGGCGGTGGCGCCCGAGCCGAAGGCGATTGCGAAGGCCGGAAGCGCGGTCAGCGCGAGTGCGGGAAGTCGTCGATTGGTCATGATCGAGATCATGCCATTTCCATCGGCGTGCCCATGTCTTCCGGGCTGGGAAACCTAATCGAGTTGGACCGCAACATTATTCAGCTCGCGGTGTGGCTGCGTCGGGCGCGCCGACGAGCAACTGCACGATGGAGCGGACGAAGCCTTCGAGTCGCTCGCGGGGGTATTCCTCGGGTGCGCTGACCGCGAGCCTGCCGAGCATTTCCGCAACGCTCAATAGCGAGTTCGTGAGCAGTCCGGAATCCATTCCCGCCCAGCGCGAATCGACCGCCATACCCATGCGCACCAGCGACTCGGCCTGATCGAAGACGCCGGTGCGCGAATCGACAAGTGCCGCACGGTATTCGTCGGGGGCAGTGCCCGGTCCGGCGAGGATAAGCCGCCAGCGCGTCGGATTCTCCAGTGCGACACCGACAAACGCCGCAACAGTCGCGGAGGCGACCACGACGGGATCCGCGCCGAGCAGATCGGTCGGCAGCGTCGCGGCCACCTGCTCCAGGCCGCGCTCGCGTTCGCGTTCCAGTAGTGCCGCAACGAGTTCGGCGCGCGTCTTGAACACGGTGTACAGCACCGGTTTTCCGACACCGGCCTCGTGCGCGACCGCCTCCATGCTCAGTTCGTGCAGTTCCATTCGGCTCAGCACCGCGTAGGCGGCGTCGAGCAGTTGGGCGCGACGCTCGTCGGGCGGCAGGCGGGGCGCGTATCGCCGTCGCGGGCGGTCCGATGCGGCCTGCTTCGGCACGGAACGCGATTCGGTCACTGTCGGTTCACCTCCATTCCGCGTCCATCCTGTCAGCACCGGCCAGGGATTCGGAATTCGTCCACAGATAAATGCTACGGGTCCGTTGTATTGTCCGATCACAATTGCTACGGTTGCGTTGCATTCGCCGCTCAGGGAAGGCGAGCAGGCAAAGGAGCAGCAGATGGCCTTCGATCCGACCACACTTCGCCGGGACGACTACGGTTTCTTCGGCCCGGATTCGCCCAGTTGGAAGATCTGGACCGCACCGACCGCCGTAATCGGCTTCCAGCGCGCGGTCGTCCTCGAGCATTTCGATCCATTTCTGACCGCGGCCGTCGCCGACTCGCAGGGCATCTACACCGATCCGCGCAGCCGCCTCGACCACACCTTTGCCTACTTCCTGCTCGTCGCGATCGCCGACGGCCGCACCGCCATCCAGGCCGCGGAACACCTGATGCAGGTGCACGCCGCGATGACCGGCATCGAACCGATCAGCGGTCAGCGCTACAGCGCGAACAGCCCGGAAACCCAGCTGTGGATCCACATCACCGGCTGGCATTCGGTACTCAAGGCTTACGAGGTCTTCGGACCAGGGCCGCTCGGCCCCGAGGAGGAGGCGCGCTACTGGCAGGAGTGCGCGATCGCCGCCGAGCTGCAGAGCTGCAAGCCGGAGGACGTGCCGCGCTCGCGCGAGGAGGTGCGCGCCTACTTCGCGAAGGTCCGCCCGCGCCTGTGCACCTCCGAGCGTGCCGAGGAGGGCATGCATCACCTGCTGTGGACCTCCCCGCACAATGGCGCCGGGATCAGCTATGCCCTCGGCAGTCGGTTGCTATCGCTGGCTTCGGTTGCCACGCTGCCGAAGTGGATGCGTAAGCTCGGTCGCTTCGATCGGCCGGAACTCGTGGATCTAGCGGTTCGCCCGGCCGCCAAGATCATCGTGTGGGGCACGAAGGCGTTCAACTCGTTCGGACTGATCGTCGCCGCGCCGTACATCGCGCCGATGGCGGGTCAAATTCTGGAACAGCATCTGAAGGGCGAATCGCCGACGCGACCGGAGACGGTTACGCCGAGCGAGGCGCGGCGGTTGTACGGCGGGCGTGGGCGACGTGCGGTCGGCGACGCGAGCTAGTGCTGCCCCCGAATTCCGTTCAGGGATAGTCGAACCGGCTGCCGAGATGGCCTGTGTGCGCGACGAATTCGCTGCGGAATTCGCCTGATGCAGCGCATCCATCCTCCGATGGTCCGACCGCATCGTCCGGTCCGGCCGCCAGGGCGCAACACGGTGGCGTCGACCGCCGCAGGGGCCACCTGGTAGCCGGGGTGGATGTCGTACAGCTACGAGATATGTTGCGCAGCTGGCGAATCCGCATTCCACCGGTCAGCCCGCAACGCGGCGGCGAGCTTCCTCGATGCGATTGATGTTGACCTCGATCCAATCACGCAGCGCGGCAATCGGAGTGCGCAGGCTGTGGCCGAGGTCGGTGAGGTCGTAGTCGACGCGCGGCGGAACCGTGGGATGCACTGTGCGCGTGACGAATCCGTCGGTCTCGAGTTGCCGCAGCGTTTGGGTGAGCATCTTCTGCGAGATGCCCTCGATGCGGCGGTGTAGATCGGTGTAGCGCATGGTGCCGTCGGCGAGGGCGTCCACGATCAGCACGGTCCATTTGCCCGCGACATGGTCGAGCACCTGTCGGGTGGGGCATTTCGCCGAGTAGACATCGGCAGGCAGCCCACTGGCCTCGATCACCGTACGCACCTTTCGGAGTGTAGCGCACTATCAAGTGCTGTCTTCCCAATAGTGCGCCACTCTCCAATAGTAAGAATCATGAACGCACAGACACTTTCGGTTCCCGCCGCGATCCGCACTCGCCGCACCACCCGCCACTACCGCCCGGAGCCGGTGCCACCCGAACTGCTCGAAGAACTGCTGGACCTGGCGGTGGAGGCGCCCACCGCCTGGAATATGCAGGACCGTTCGATCGTCGTGGTGACCAGCGCATCCGGTCGCCGCGAACTGTCGAACGCCGCCTTCGGCCAGCCGCAACCGCTGGAGGCGCCGGTGGTGCTGGTCTTCGTTGCCGAGACAGCAGCCTGGGCGGCGGAGAACGCCGATATCGCCGAACTGGCCGGTCGCAATGGCGCGTGGAATGCGGAGTTCACCGCGATGTTCGCCGCGCGCGCCGAATTCCACTCGCTGCGCGAGCGCGGACTGCTCCGGGAGAACGCCGTGAAGAATGCGATGATCGCCGCGACCTACGTCATGCTCGCCGCCACCAGTCTGGGCCTATCGTCCGCACCGATGAACGGCTGGGACCCGGATCTGGTCAAGCAGGCCATCGGCATCGATGACCGGCCCGACCTCGCCATCGCGGTCATGGTCGCGATCGGCTACAGCAACACCACCCCGCCGCACCCGGGCCGTCGCCCGCGCGAGCGCACGGTATTCACCGAGCGCTATCCGTCGAACTGACTCCGCATTCGGCCCCGACGCGTCGGGGCCGAATCCTTTCGGCGGCGGCCGGGGTCTACATGGTGGAAGGAGCGGCCCGCTGGACGGGCCGGTCTCGATCATGCACCGAGAAAAGGAAGCCGATCACGATGAGCATCCCCGCCACCATGCGCGCCCTGCAGCAAACCTCCTTCAACGGTCCGCAGGACATGCGTCTGATCACCGATGCGCCGGTGCCGGTCCCCGGCCGGGGCGAGGTCCTGATCCGGGTCGCCGCTGCGGGCGTCAACTTCGCCGACATCGCGAAGGCCTACGGCACGTTCCTGGGCGGCCCGCAGCCGCCGTACCTGACGGGTTTCGAGGCCGTCGGCGAGGTCGTCGCAGTGGGCGAGGCGGTCACCGCCCCGCAACCGGGGGCCCGTGTCGTCGGCGTCGGAGACGGCGCTTTCGCCGAGTACATGGTGCTGCCCGTGGCCGCGGCGGTGCCGGTGCCCGCGGGCTGGACGGCACCGCAGGCGCTGGGTCTGGTCGTGAACTGGCCCACCGCATTGGCCGCACTCAGGCCGCTGGGCGGCATTGCCGCAGGGCAGACCGTGCTGATTCAGGCCGCTGCGGGCGCGACCGGCCAGGCCGCGGTCCGGATGGCCGAGCACTACGGCGCGACGGTCATCGGCACCGCCTCGCCGGGCAAGCACGAGACAGTGCTGGCACTGGGCGCCGACCACGTGCTGAACTCCCGCAGCAGCGACCTCGCCGCCGAGGTGCTGCGGCTTACCGGCGGCGCCGGTGCCGATCTGGTGCTGGAGTCGGCGGGCGGCGCCACCTTCGCCGCCAGCCTGGCCGCCGCCAAGCGGGTCACCGGCCGGGTGGTCGTCTACGGCGTGGCGGGCGGCCAAGCCGGGATCACCAACTGGGAGTTGGTGTACAAGCACCAGGTCCACATCATCGGTCTCAATATCGGCGTGCTGATCCAGGCAGCACCGCAGATCTTCGGTGAACTCATGGGTGAGCTCTCCGCACTCATCGCCACCGGCGTGCTCACCCCCGGCCGACCCACCGCGTACGACCTGGCCGACGGCCCGAAGGCGCTCGCAGAACTGGGCGCCAGGGCCACCGTCGGCAAACTGGCTCTGCTGCCCTGAAACCCGGCCATCCCTCGAGCTGAGGAGTACAACAAGTGAGCACAGAGCTGGAGAACCAGCGGATCACCGGGCAGCTGGCGCGATTCGTGGTGATGTACGACAAGCCGTCCGATATCGAGGCGTTCGAACGTCACTATCGCGAGGTCCATATTCCGCTGGCCAAGCAGCTTCCCGGCCTGCGGCGATACACGGTCAGCCACGATGCGACGCCGGTGATCGGCGAGCCCTACTACTTGGTGGCAATGCTCGACTGGGACGACATGGAATCGCTTGGCGCGGCGCTGGGCTCCGATGCGGGCAACAGGACGGCCGACGACGCCATCACGAATCTGTCCCGATACAGCACGATTCGCGGCATGATCGTCCAACTCGACGACATGTGATCGCCCCGTGCCGATCGTCGGGGCACCCCGTAACGTCACGGGCGGTTGCCTCCGCCTGAATGCCGGCTGACCTGGGGTTCGATTCCTTCGCCGCGGCGTGGCGGTCGTAATGGGGGACGGTCCCGACCAGCGGGGCCGGTCGTGAGAAGGAGCAGCCCATGGTGTGCAAGCAGTCGATGGTGGTGCAGTTGTACCGGCGGTTGCCGGTTCCGGCGGCGGACCTGTGCTGGACGGCCCGACGCCGACCCGCAGACCGGCTCAGGCTCGCCGCATGACGTCGCACGCGCGGACGGCACCGAACCGAGATCACTTCGCCGCCGAGACCGAGCAGTTCCGCCGGGAGCTGTTGGCGCACTGCTACCGCCTGGTCGGCTCGGCGCACGATGCCGAGGATTTGGTGCAGGAGACCTATCTGCGGGCGTGGCGGTTCTACGGCGGCTTCGACGGCCGCGCGTCGATTCGGTCCTGGCTCTACAAGATCGCCACCAATGTCTGCCTGACGGCGTTGCAGCGGCAGCGGATCCGGGTGCTGCCCTCGGGGCTGTCCGGTCCCTGCGACGGACCCGACCGTCCGCCGAGTTCCGTTGCGCCGGACGAGGTCTCGTGGCTGGAACCGCTGCCGGACAGCTGGATCGCCCCGGCCGACGACGATCCGGCCGCAGTGGTGGTCGCACGCGAATCGCTGCGGCTGGCACTCATCGCAAGCCTGCAGCACCTGCCCGCCCGCCAGCGCGCGATCCTCATCCTGCGCGAGGTGCTGGCGTTCTCCGCGGCCGAGACCGCGGAGATCCTCGACACCACCACGGCCGCGGTCAAGAGCGGTCTACAGCGCGCCCGCGCTCGGCTCAATGAGCTGGAGCCGGAGCCCGAGGAACTGCTCGAGCCAACCGACCAGCGGGCACGCGCGCTACTCGACGGCTATATCGCGGCCTTCGAGCGCTCCGACGCCAACCTGTTGGAACAGGTGCTACGGACGGACGCCACGCTGGAAGCGACGCCATTCCGCGAATGGCAGGCGGGCCGGGCGATGTGCATCCAGATGCTCGACGCGTACGTGCTCGGCACGCCGGGCGACTGGCGGATGATCCCCACCACCGCCAACGGCCAACCGGCAGCCGTTGTGTACCGCCGGGACGGGGATGGCGAACTCCGGGCGAGCGGCACCGTGGTGCTGGCCCCGACCGCCGCCGGTGTGTCCCGGGTGATCGCGTTCGAGGATCCCGCACTGGTCGCGACGTTCGGATTCCCTGATGTGCTCGCGGACTGATCCTGGCTCGGCGTACCGACGGCACACCGGGGCGACCGCCAGCACGATCCAGCGCAGCGGTGGGATCTACTCGGTGGCGGCGTCTCGGGCGTGGCGGCGGCGCGGCTCCGCCCGCGGTGGACGCATCGCCGCGGCGCGACCGGCGTCGGTATTCGGCGGCGGGGTGTCCTCGGCCTGACCGGAGGCCGGACCCGCGACGCGGTGCATGCTCGGCGGCATGCCGCAAGAACGAGCCCGCGGGGCTGGTCGCCGGCGCAGCACCCGACGCAGGGCGTTCCGCCAGTGGGTTACGTCGGAGGGGTGGTGTCGCGAGGTGAAAGTCGTTGCGCCTCAGCCGACATCGCGGATTGGCGGTGACATATAGGCTGCACCTCGGCCTATGGATGCCGCCTTGACGGAGCGAGTCGCCGATGGGCAGACTGGGCCGATATCGCGCCCGGTCGAGTCGACGGGCATTCCGGTTCATGGACGAAATTGGGGGTAGACCATGGGTATTCACCGTGCCGTCATGATGTTCGCGCTGCTGGGCGCGGTATTCACCGGTGCGACGGCGTGCTCGGACGAGCCCGCCGCAACCAGCCCGGTAGCGGTGTCGACCACGGTGGCCCCGGCGCCGACCGCCCTCGGCCCGCTCGGCTTCGGCAAGCTGCGACTCGGGATGAGCCGCGCCGAGGCCGAGGCCACCGGGGAAATCGCCGCCTTCGCCGACACCAACGATCCGCCCGGCTGCGGCCGATACACCGCGCGCGCGGGCTGGCAGGGATTTACCAACAACGGCGAAATAGTCGCGATCATGCCCGGCAGACTTGCGGCCCACACCCCCGAGGGCATCGGCGTCGGCTCCACCGTCGACGAAGTCCGCGCCGCCTATCCGACGCTCGAGATCGGCTACAACTGGAGCTCCGCCGCGGTCCCTGACCACTCCGCACACTACGGCTTCCTCGGCATCTACCGGAATATGCCGGCCGATGCCAAGGTCACCCAGCTGATGCTCTACAACGACAGGGACACCTGCCACAACTAGTGTGTCGGCACCGCCGGATACGGCGAAAGTCGTTGCGTCTCAGCTGACGCCGAGGGTGTTGATGGTGGCGGCGATGAAGACGATGGCGGCGCCGAGAATGCTCAGCGCAGCAACATCGAAGGGCTTGCTACGCACCGCGAGCAGTCCGACCCGCGCGGTCGGCAGGCACAACCGGAATGTGGCCGCGAGCAGTGTCGCACCGCCGAAGAACAGCGCGCCACGACGCCACCGGTCCCAGGCCACGAAGACGACCGCGAGCAGAATGACCGCCGTCACAACCAGCATCGGCAGGTGGCAGCGCAGGAACTGCTCACCAGGGCTGTTCCTGTCGGACTGCCGCTCGCTGGCAGTCGAGTCCACGTCGGTCACGCCCCGATTCTTGCAGACGGCCCGCCGCCGCTCGCAGCAGTACGATGCGTCGGCGCATCCACGCACCGAGTGGCTGTTCATAGCTACTGTCCCGCAATAGGTTTCGTGGCGAGTCACACAGACATTGCCCTCACCTACTACGCGGCGTAGTTTCAACATGAAGAATCCATCCGGCACAAGGGGGTACGGACAATGCGAGCACTGACCCGGATTCGGCACTATGTACGGGCGCTTCGGCAGGCGAAACGGAACCGATCCGACCTGTTCGGCTGGCTCATCCGCCGTCCACAGATCCTGTTCGGCACGGTCGGTTACGAGACGGCAATGCTGTTCAGCAACCAATTGGATCCGAAGCTCAAGGAACTGGCCGAACTGAAGACCGCCGGGCTGGTGAACTGCGAGTTCTGCCTGGATATCGGCTCGGCACTGGCGCAATCGAGCGGTCTCACCGAACAAAAGCTCGTCGACCTGCCGCGCTACCGCACCAGCGATGCCTACACCGACCTGGAAAAGCTGGTCATCTCCTTCGCCGAGGCCATGACCGCCACCCCCGCCGTCGGCATCGACGACCTGCGCACCCAATTGCTGACCCACCTGTCCAAGGCACAGTTTGCCGAGTTGGCGGCCACCATCGCCTGGGAGAACCAGCGCGCCCGCCACAACCAGGGGCTCGGCGTCCGCCCAACCGGTATGGCCGAAGCCGGGGCATGCGCCCTGCCAGAGCGCCCGGCGAAGTAGACCACGCCGTTCCCGGCCAGCCCGGCCGACCTGGTTGACTGCACTGGTGTTCCGTCTGATGTTTCACGAGCCAGTCATCCCGGGTAATACCGGCAATGCGATTCGCCTGGTCGCCGGCACGGGGTGTGAGCTGCATCTGATCGAGCCATTGGGGTTCGATCTTTCGGAGGCGAAGTTGCGGCGGGCGGGATTGGATTACCACGATCTGGCTTCGGTGACGGTGCACAAGAATCTCGCGGCGGCATGGGATGCGGTGCGGCCCGAGCGGGTGTTCGCGTTCACGACGCAGGCCAGCAGGCGGTATACGGATGTGGCGTATCGCGAGGGTGATGTGCTGCTGTTCGGCACCGAACCGACGGGGTTGCCCGCGGAGGTGCTCGACGATCCGCACGTCACCGACCGACTGCGCATTCCGATGCTGCCTGGTCGCCGCTCGATGAACCTGTCCAATGCTGCCGCCGTCACCGTGTACGAGGCTTGGCGCCAGTCCGGTTTTCCGGGCGCGGTATAACGCCTGTGCCGGAATGAGTTTCAGCGGTCGACCTCGAAGCGTTTGAAGCGCGAGGTCGCGCCCGCGGCGAGGCGGACGGCCGATTTGGGAACGCCGTAGTGTTCGGCCAGGAGTTCGATGGCGGCCTTGTTCGCCTTGCCTTCCACGGCGGGAGCGCGGACGTACAGCTGCAGGGTGCCGTCGTCGAGGATTTCGACGAGTGGGCCCTTACGGCTGTTCGGTTTGATCGTCGCCCTGACCACCGTCGGCACCTGTATCTCCTATCGTCCCAGCGCTTTTCGCCGTCCCAGCACCCTTCGCTGTCCCAACGCCTTTCGCCGTCCCAACGCCTTTCGCCTTGTCAGTGCCCTTTCGCCGTGTCAGTGCCCTTCGCCTTGTCAGTGCCCTTCGCCGTGTCAGCGCCCGCACCCGTCCCGGCACTCATACCTGCGTCGGCACCCTCCGCTGCCGTTGCGCCAGCACGGACCAGCGCTGCGGAGGCATCGGACCCGCCGGTGGATTCCGGACTCGCGGCCCCACCCTTGCGCGCACGCCGTACGCCCCGCACCACACCCCACACCACCGCGCCGATCGCCACGACGAACCCGAGCCACGGAATCGCCTTCCCGGTGAATACGACCGCGTCCTTCAGCCAATCCACCAGCGAATGCCAGCCGGAGACGATGCCGTCCCAGAAATTGGACGGACCCGCATCGGACTTCTTGTCCTCGGTGGTGATTTCGATGGTGAGTGTGGACAGCGCGACCTGATCGTCGAGATGGCGCTTCTGCGCGGTGAGGCTGTCGAGTTCGCCTTGACGATTCGACAGCGCCTGTTCGGCGGCAATGAGATCCGCGGTATTGGTCGCCCCGGCGATGAGCGCGCGCAGCCGGTCGACCGAGGCCTGCAGCGCCTTGATCCTGGCGTCGAGGTCTTCCCACTGCATGGTGACGTCATCGCGGTTGGTACTGATCCGGGTGACCCGGCCGACGCCACTGAGGCCGTCGATGAATTTATCCGTCTTATCCGCGGGCACCCGAACGGTGAGCGTGGCCTCCGGATCGGTGTCATCGGTCCCCGGCTGCTCGGTGCGGCTGTCGACCCGCCCGCCGACCTCGCGCACCCGATCGGTCACCTGACCGGCCGCCTTGATCGGATCCCCCGCGGTGATATCGACGCTGCCGGTAATGACCTCCTTGCGCGACTCGACGGTGTTCCCGCCGGTATCGCCCTTCGCCGGGGATCCCTCGCGCAGGCTCGGCGGCGGCGCCATCGGCGCGATGGTCGCCATGTTCGACCGCCCCGAACCGGTACTGTCGCCGCCCTTCTCATCACCACAGCCGACCAGCAACGTCACACCCAGCAGGCCGATCACCAGCACAGCAAGCTTCCGCATGGACGCAGGGTAGCCGCTGTAGTGCATTCGGTCACGAAGCTCGTCGCGGGCCGTCCGCCGAGGTCGGGGCGATACCGACCAGTTCGACGAGGAATCGTTCGATCCGATCGGCGAGCGGCGGCCAGATCGGATATCTTCCGCCTCGACGAGGGCAAGTTGGTCGAACACTGGGATGTCATCCAGCCGGTCCCGGAGCAGGCCGTCGATGCAAACGGAATGTTCTGAGCATCAACGGAAGTCGCGCGACTTCGAGTCGATGCGGAGGTCCATGCGCTGTAGATGTTCGGCGACGACGCTGACCGCGCCCTCGGCGTTCTGGACCCGGCCGCGAATGAGCAGGGCGGTGGCGCTCTGGGCCAAGCGGCGGTAGCGGGTCCAGAGGCCGACGGAGCAGACGACGTTCACCATGCCGGTTTCGTCCTCCAGGTTGAGGAAGGTGACACCGGCGGCGGTGGCGGGGCGCTGGCGGTGCGTGACGGCGCCGCCGACCAGGACACGCGAGCCATCGGGCACATCGAGCAGTCCGGCGGCCGGGATGACGCCGAGCGCATCCAGTTGGGGGCGTAGGAATTCGGTGGGATAGCTGCCCGGAGAGACGCCGGTGGCCCAGACGTCGGCGGCGGCCAATTCGAGTTCGCTCATACCGGGCAGGGCCGGTGCGGTGGTGGCGGCGCCGGTGCCGGGGAGGCGGTCGGGGCGCTCGCCCGCCGCGGCGCCCGCCGTCCACAGCGCCTCGCGGCGGGTGCTGCCGAGACTGCCCAAAGCGCCTGCGGTGGCGATGGATTCGGCTTGGGCAACGGTGAGTTCCACCCGTCCGGTCAGGTCGAGAAATGAGGTGTACGGACCCGTCGAGCGGGCGGCGACAATGCGTTCGGCAAGGTCGGTGCCGATGTGCCGGATCGCCGCGAGACCGAGACGCACCTCCGTACCGCGGTTTTCGAGGGTGGGTTCGGCACGGCTGGCGTTGATATCGGGGCCGTGTACCAGAACGCCGTGCCTGCGGGCGTCGGCAACCAGCGACTGCGGGGAGTAGAAACCCATCGGCTGGGCGCGCAGCAGTCCGGCACAGAAGGCCGCCGGATGGTGCAGTTTGAACCATGCCGAGTAGAACACGATCGAGGCGAAGCTCTGCGAATGGCTTTCCGGGAAGCCGAAATTCGCGAAGGCGTAGAGCTTCTCGTAGATGCGGTCGGCGACATCGCCGGTAATGCCGTGCAGATCGCGCATGCCTTCATACAGCCTGCCCTTGAGGCGCTCCATGCGTTCCGGGGAGCGTTTGGAACCCATGGCACGGCGCAGCTGATCGGCCTCGGCGGCGGTGAAACCGGCGACATCGATGGCCATCTGCATGAGCTGTTCCTGGAACAGCGGCACGCCGAGCGTGCGTTCCAGCGAATTCTCCAGCGCCGGATGGTCATAGCGCACCTTCTCGAGGCCATTGCGGCGCCGGATGTAGGGGTGCACCGAGCCACCCTGGATCGGGCCGGGGCGGATCAGCGCCACCTCGACCACCAAGTCGTAGAACTTCCGCGGCCGCAGTCGGGGCAGGGTGGCCATCTGCGCCCGCGACTCCACCTGGAACACCCCGACCGAATCGGCGCGCGAAAGCATGTCGTAGACGGCGGCTTCCGTCAGGTCCAGCTTGTGCAGCTCAACCGTTTCCCCCTTGTGCTCGTGCACCATATCGATCATGTAGTGCAGCGCGGAGAGCATGCCGAGGCCGAGCAGGTCGAACTTCACCAGATCTATTGCGGCACAATCGTCTTTATCCCACTGCAGCACGCTGCGACCGGGCATGCGCGCCCACTCGACCGGGCAGACATCGGCGATGGGCCGGTCACAGATCACCATGCCACCGGAGTGGATGCCCAGATGCCTCGGCAGACCCTCGATTTCGGCGGCTAGCTCCAGCACTTCGGCGGGAATATCGGTGCCGTTCTCGGTGCCGACTCCCGACCAGCGGCTGACCTGTTTACTCCAGGCATCCTGCTGTCCAGGCGAAAAGCCCAGTGCGCGTGCGGCATCGCGGACCGCGGACTTACCGCGATAGGTGATCACATTCGCCACCTGAGCGGCATACTCCCGGCCATACCTGGTGTAGACGTGCTGGATCGCTTCTTCGCGGCGATCGGATTCGATATCGACGTCGATATCGGGTGGGCCGTCGCGCTCGGGCGCGAGGAATCGTTCGAACAGCAGGTCGGCGGCGACCGGATCGACATTGGTGATGCCGATCGCATAGCAGACGGCCGAATTGGCCGCCGAACCCCGGCCCTGGCACAGGATGTCATTGTTCTTGCAGAAGCTGACGATATCGTGCACCACCAGGAAGTAGCCCGGAAACTTCATCCGGTTGATGATCGCGAGTTCGTGCTCGATCTGCCGATACGCCTTGGGATTTCCCTCCGGCGGGCCGTAGCGCCGAGCGGCGCCCGCCAGCGTGAGTTCACGCAGCCACGACGCCTCGTCATGGCCATCGGGCACATCGAACGGCGGCAGCTTCGGCGCGATCAACTTCAGATCGAAGGCACATTCGCGGGCCAACGTCACCGCATTCGCCACCGCCTGCGGACAGGCGGCGAACAACTGCGTCATCTCCGCACCGGAGCGCAGATGCGCACCGCCGGTCGGCGCCAGCCAGCCAGCGATCTCGTCGAGGCTCCGGCGCGCCCGGATGGCCGCGAGCGCCATGGCGCGGCGACGCTGCGCGGGTGCGGCGAAATGGGCTCCGGTGGTGGCCAATACGGGCAGGCCGAGGCGGTCGGCGAGGGCGATCAGGAGGGCGTTGCGTTCGTCGTCCTCGGGGATGCCGTGGTGGGTGAGTTCCACGCTCACCCGGTTGCTGCCGAAACGCTCGGTCAGATCGCGCAGCGCGGCCTCCGCCCGCACGAGCCGGGTATCCCCCGCCCGCAGATCGTGGTCGAGGGCTTGGCGCACATGACCTTTGCGGCAGCCGGTCAGGATGTGCCAGTGCCCGTCCGCCGCCGCGGTGAGCGCGTCCAGGTCGTAGCGCAGGATGCCCTTCTCACCCGCGGCCATATGCGCTGCCGCGATCTCGCGGGACAGGCGACGGTAGCCCTCTTGGCCGCGGGCCAGGACCAATAGATGCGGACCTGCCGGATCCGGCGCACCGGTACGCGGCATCGAATCCGGGGCGCCCGCATGGCCCTCGGCCACCGGACCACGCACGGACCGACCGCGCCGCACGGACTCCGGGCCACCCTGCGATCCGAGCGACAACTCCGATCCGAAGACCGTCGGCATACCCAATTCCCTGGCCGCCTCGGCGAAGCGCACGGTTCCGTAGAAGCCGTCGTGGTCGGTGAGCGCAATCGCCTCCAGCCCCAGCCGCACCGCCTCCTCCACCAGTTCCTCCGGCTGACTCGCACCATCGAGAAAGCTGTAGGCCGAATGCGCGTGCAACTCGGCGTAGGGCACCACCGGTGCACCGGTTGGTTCGACCGGCTCGGCCCGATATTCCCCGCGCTTGCGCGACCACGCCGGACTGTCGCCACCGTCGCCCGGATACATCGCATCCGGATTCGTCCGGCCGGGACGCCCGGAGAGCACTCGCTCCATCTCCGCCCAGGTCGGCGGGCCGTTGCTCCAACCCATGACACATCACCTCCTCACATAGTCGAACATACATTCGAATTGCGAGGGAGGTGCGGACACCCGCCGAATCAGGCGACCGGGAGCGGCTCCGTCGACTTCCCGGCCAGCGCGGCCTCGACCTTGTCCAGGCTCGAGCGGATCACGGCGCCATAGGCGTCGTTGGCAAGGACATCGAGATGGCCCCGCGCGATGGTCAACTGCATATAGGCCACATCGAAGTCACCCACGCGACGATGACTGTCGGCGAGGTTCAGGTAGAGCGAGGGCAGGAATCCGCGTAGCCCCTCATCGAGCGGAACGCCGGGGCCGAATACCGCGGCCAGCGCGCGCTGATCCCAGCGCAGCGCATCTTCGGCCGCATTCTGCAGATCGGCAAGGTGATGCGCAATCACACAGCGCTGCAACGGATCTCCACCGTCGCCGAGCTCGTCCCACAATCCCTCCAGCATTCGCCGCGCCGCCTCCGGATCACTGCCGGAGAGCCGCACCGCGGCAAAGATTTCCGCCATCCGATCGTCCGCCATGCGCAGAGTATCGCACATATGTTCGATAGATTCGAGGCCGGCTCGAACACCTCGGCGCGCCCCCGGTTCGAACGCTCGACGTGACGAACCGCACTTGGCAGGTAAACTTACTTCAGAGTAAGTTCATGCCAACTCGACCTGCAAAGGAGCAGCGATGACCCGAGCTTCCGCTGACGACACCCACCTGCGCGGGCAGATCCGGCGCAACCGCGACCTCACGGGGCGGCATGTGCTCATCACCGGCGCATCCTCCGGCATCGGCCGGGCCGCCGCGCTGGCCGTCGCGGATAAGGGCGCCATCGTCTTCCTGCTCGCCCGGCGCGCCGACCAACTCGCGGCCGTGGTCGAGGAGATCCGGGCCGAGGGCGGCACCGCCTACGGATACCACTGTGACGTAACCGATTCCGATTCCGTCGACCGCACCGTCCAGACCATCCTGGACGAACACGGCCACGTCGACATGCTGGTGAACAATGCGGGCCGCTCCATCCGCCGCGCCATCCACCGCTCCACCGACCGGCTGCACGATTTCGAACGCACCATGGCGGTCAATTACTTCGGCGCACTGCGATTGACACTGGCGCTGCTGCCGCAGATGCGCGAGCGCAAGTTCGGCCACATCGTCAATATCAGCAGTGCCGGCGTGCAGGTGGCAACCCCGCGCTATTCCGCCTATCTCGCGAGCAAGGCGGCGCTGGACAAGTTCACCGAGGTCGCCGCGGTCGAAACCATGGCCGACGGCGTCACCTTCACCACCATCCACATGCCGCTGGTGCGCACCCCGATGATCGCACCGAGCGGTGATCAGGGACCATCGGAATCGCCCGAATGGGCGGCGGCCACCATCGTGCGCGCGCTGACCGAACGGCCCAAGCGCATCGACGTACCGCTGGGCACCTTCGCCGAATACGGCGCGCTGCTCACCCCGAAGATTCGCGACCGCATCCTGCACCGCTACTACCGCGCCCTCCCCGATTCACCCGCCGCCAAGGGCGAGCAGGTGGATGCCGCGGACGACGAACCCGCGCAGTCCCCTACTCCGCAGCGTGCACCGCGCCCGCTGTCGACCGCCCGCCGGGTTACCGGCACCGCCGTGCGCCGCGCCGCCCGCTGGGTCCCCGGCACCCACTGGTGATCCCGCGACCTTCATCCCGCAGGGGGCGATAAAGGTCGCCGCGAACGGGATATGGCCGCGGTGGCTTTCGAAGACCGCCGCGGCCATGTCCCGTTCGTCGTTCTCAACCGGAGACGCAGTCAGCCTGTGGTCAAAGGCTGGATCCGGTCGGCGACGAGCGCGGTGACCGGTTTCGGGGCGGCACCGCAACTGGCCTGGCGCGGCGGCAATCCGACGGTACGAACCGTCACGCGCCAACGGCGGCCGTCGCGATGGGTTACCACCGCGACCCCGGCGAGGGTGGGATCGGTTGCGGTGGAGTCGGTTTCGAGTCCCACGGTGAGATCACCGACGCCCGCCGAAACCTGTTCGCGTACTGCGATTTCGGCGACCTGCTCGACCGGCCCATGCCCGCTGCGACCGCGCAGACCGGCCAGCGAGACGGTGCCGCGGCGCGCGGCCTCGACCGCCGCGATGGCGGCCGCGGTATCGACACGGCCATAGGTCAGACCAGAGGGCAGCAGCACCATGGCCGGAGCGAAACGATGGCCGCCGGTATGCGAGCACTCCCAGACCTGGTCCGGATAGTCCGCGGCCAGATTCGCGGCGATCGGGCGGCCGAACAGCGCACAGCATTGATCGCGTTTCCCGTGCGCGCAGACCAGTATCAACGGATCACGCACGGGCGCGCCGATTCCCGGCGGCGGTCCGTTCAACAGTCGCAGGTCCAGCTCGAGCAGCTGCTTCAGATCGGTGATCTCGAAGCGCTCACACCAGGAGGCCTGTGCACCCGAACTGGCGAGCAAAACCGTTCGGGTGCCGGTGAATTCGCTGCGGCCGGGTCGCCGGATCAGCGTCGGGCGCACCTTCGCCGCGGACGTGCGGGCGGCGAGTTCGGCGGTGATCTCCCGGCCGAGCACCTCGTCACCGATCACATCCCGCCCCCACGCACCCGGCTGCTCGACGCACAGCCACCCCGTCACCCGAGTTGCCGTGCCGGGCAGGGGCACATCGACTGCGGCCGCCGCCGAGCACAACATTCCTTCGAATCCGGCCATCAGTCCAACGTCTGTCCGTCGGCGAACCGCAACTTCGCGATGCGCCGCGCCCTGGTCTCGGGTTTCCCGACGTCGGCGAGCAAATAGCCGACGTCGGCCCGCTGTTGGTTGCGTTCGGTGCCCTTTTTGGCGAAGCACAGCCAGACCCCGTCCACCGAGGCGTGGTTGTCGACGAGAAGGTCACGGAACGACTGCTCGTCGGCGAGAAACAGAACCGGACGGTCTAGCACGGACATCGCTTCACTCTAGAATCCGCCACCCCGGAACCGCGCCACGCACGGCGAAATCCACGTCGATTGTGAGTCGGAACGCCGGGACCAGGGTGCGGCTCAGTACGCGGCGAGGAATGGCAGAACGGTGGCCTCGAATTCGCGGTAGCGGTCGCGGTGAATGCTGTGACCGCAACTGAAGGCCGCCACCGCGCAGTTCTGGATGGCGGTGCGCATGGTCGCCAACTTTTCCGGATCGACCATGCCGCCGGGCCCGCCGCGCAGCACCAGGGTGGGCGCGGTGATATCGGAGAGCCGATCCCACCACTCCGGATTCGGTTTGCGGAACTGCTCGAGCGCGGTCCGCGTCATCGAGCGATCGAAGGCCAGCACCGCGCGCGGATGCCGGATCAGGCTGGTGGTGGCGTGCCAGAGTTCCGGAATCGTCGGAAAGCGACGGGTCAGCCTCACCTCTTCATCGCCCGAGCGCAGCGGCATCGGACACTCCTCGATGACCAGCCGCCGCACCAACTCGGGCCGCTCCTGCGCGACACAGGAGACCGCATAACCACCCAGCGAATGCCCGACCAGATCCACCGAATCCAATCCGAGCCGGTCACACAGGTTCAGCACGTCGGCGCCGAATTCGGCGAACAGATACGACTCGGTATGCGCACTACGCCCGTGTCCGCGCAGATCGGGAATGATGACCCGCCGCCCGGACCGCACCAATGTGTGCGCGAACCGATCCCAGGTATGCCCGTCCCCGCCCATGCCGTGCACCAACACGACCGGCGTGCCAGCGCCGACCGCGGAATCCCGATAGGCGATCTGCACGCCGTCGAACGCAGCCCTGGTCACCGTGAGATCCACGATTTCCGAGGTTACCGGCGTCGTCATGCGACCACCCCGGACTTGTCACACGCATCACTCCCCATCCGCCCCACCAGTCCCACCTGTTTCGCAATCACCGAGCACCCCACCGAAATCGCCTGGCGGATGCGGATGGATCACGGCAATACTGCGGACATGCCCTCCTTCGCGGACTTCGATCGCCGCAACTATCGCACCGTTGATGTCGCCGCGGGATATGACGGGTGGGCCCCGACGTATGAGCAGACCGTCATGGACGAGATGGATCTCGCACTGCTGGATCGGCTGCACCACCCGGACTGGAGCGGAGTGCGGCGCGCCGCCGATCTGGGCTGCGGGACCGGTCGCACCGGAGCTTGGTTGCGGGAGCGGGGAATTCAGCGGATCGATGGCGTCGACGTGAGTGCGGGGATGCTCGCGCGGGCCCGCGCGCGCGGGGTGCACACCACGCTCACCGAGGCGGATGTGCGCGATACCGGATTGGCCGGTGGCGCATACGATTTGGTGATCTCCTCGCTGATCGATGAGCACCTGGACGACCTCGCGCCCTATTACGCCGAGGCCTGGCGGCTGACCGCGCCGGGCGGCATGTGCGTGACAGTCAGCTATCACCCGCAATTCATGATGGTGACCGGTATGCCGACGCACTACACGCCCGAGGCGGGGGAACCGGTGGCGATCAGCACACATCTGCACTTGATCAGCGAGCAGATATCGGCGGCATCGGCGGCCGGGTGGGTGCTCACCGAAATGGCCGAGGCGCTGGTGGATGACGCGTGGATCGCGGCCAAGCCGAAATGGGCCGAGCTGCGCGGACATCCGTTCACGCTGGCGCTGGTGTGGTCGCGCCCGTAACTGCTGCGGGCAGCGCCGTCAGTCGTAGAGCCCCTCCGCACGCCAGGTCTGGTCGTTGTAGATGAGCAGTAGCACGCGGACATCGGCCGGTTCACCGGCGAGCTGAACCTGGATGCGGGCGGCGATTCCGGCGGAAAGGGTGTCGGATTCCGGCATCCACCAGTGTTCGTCCACCGGCCACGGACCCGCCCAGCCCGCGAGTCGCCATTGTTTGCTGCCCCAGCGCAGCAGGGCCGGGTCGGCGGTGAACAGGCCGCGTTCGGTGACCTGCACCGGGGCTCCATCGGCGGCCTCCAGATACACCACCGGGCGGTTCACCAGGATCACCGTGGGCGCGGGGCGGGGCAGGCGGCCGGGCCAGGGCAGGGCCGGATCGGCGGCCGGAACCGGCTCGTCGCCGAGTGCGACCATGGTGATGCGTTCAACGGGTCCGCGCCCGCCGCTGAGCACGCCGACCCGGACCGCCTCGCCGCCGAGCAGGCCCTGCACCCGGATCAGGGCGCGGCGGGCCCGCTCGTCCTCCTCGCCGACACCGCCCCACAGACCGAGCTGAAGTGCGCCCGCCGCAACGACTTCGACGGGTTCCAGCCGCAGCAGGGTGATCGGTGCGGTGGGGCGGTCGCGGCGGGTCAGCCAGCCGTCCAGCTGCCAGCGCACCCGATCCGCGGTGCCCTCCGGGGTCAGCGGTTCCGCGCACCGCCAGATGCGCGAAAGTTGTTCACCCGCCTCGGTTTCCGCGGATACCGATAACCGAGTGCAGGCCATCGAGGCACGCGACAGCGCCTCGTGCAATTGGGTGGCGAGCAGGCGGCCCGCGAAGGCGGCGGCATCGACCCGATCGATCGGCGGATCACAGCGGTACTGCACCGCCAGCTCCGGCGGCGGACGGCGCGCGGACGGCGGGCGCTCCGGCACGGCCCTGGCGCAGCGGTGCGCCAGCACGGCGTCCGCGCCGAAGCGCGAGGTGACCTCGGTCGAGGTCAGCGCCGCGAAATCACCGATGCGCCGCAATCCCAAGCGGTGCAGCAGATCCACCAGATCACTGCGCTCCGGTGCGGCCAGGCTGGGTTCGAGCGCGAGTTCCCGCACCGACAGCGGCGCCAGGAACCGCGCACCCGCACCGGTCGGCACAATCACGGCGAACCGCGCCGCGATCACCGCCGTCGACAACTCATCGGCAATGCCGATCTGCGCCTCCACCCCCACCGCGGCCGCCGCGTCGACGAGCCGCTCGGCCGCCGCCTCCTCGGACCCGAAATATCGGGCCGCACCCCGCGCCCCGAGCACGAGCAGCCCCGGACGCAGCACCTCCACCCCCGGCACCGTCGCATCGATGGCTGCGACCACCGGCTCGAACAGCCGCGCATCCCGATCCGGGTCCGCCTGCGCGACATATACATTCGGACACCGCGACTGCGCCTCCCGCCTGGTCAGCCCGCACCGCACCCCCTCGGCCCTGGCAATGGCCGAACACTCCACGACCTTATTGCCGAACAGCACCGCCACCGGCCGCGTCGCGGGCACCCGCGCCACCGCCGCCGCCGTAACCGCCCCCCAGTCCTGGCACCACAGCGCCAGCACCCGCGCACCACCGCGCACCCGACTCGGCTGAATCACCGCCCTACTCCCGCGAGCACCGCGCCGATACCGATCGGCATCGCGCAGCCATCCGAATCACGGTGCCGCACCGCATGCAGCGGATGCCACCTCGTTCATGAGGCCGCACCGCGCGCCTCTACCGCTTCTTCGCGCACCGATGCGACCGTTTCCAGCGACACCCACTCCACGCGACTCGCATTGGGCCGCAGTTCGATTCGGCCATGGCATGGCGGTCCCGCCTTGCCGCGGACCGCGACCTCCAGGCGCACCGAGCGGAGCCGACCGCGACCGGCGCCGAGGCCGCCGTATCCGGCGACGCGGGTGTCCAGGCGCAGGGACGGGTTGGGCCAGCGCCCGTCGGTGACCACCAGGGTGGCGCCCTTGCTGCGGGCGCGGGCGGCGATGACACGGGTGCGCGACGGGGCCACGGCGGCACCGCCGAGACCGAGCACCACCAGATCGAGACCGTCGAGCAGTACCGCGGCCACCTCCACCGGATCCGGGCCGGGATCGGCGACGACGGCGAGGCGTTGCAGCTGCGCGCCCATCTCGACCGCGGCGAGCAGCCCGAGCCGGGGTACCCCGACCACCGCGGCATGTCCACCGCCCTCGGTCACCGCGGCCAGCAGCCCCACCAGCAGTGAATTCGCACCCGAGTAGGCCACGACCGAACCCTTGGCCAGACCGCCTTCGGGCAACAGCTCGGCAAGGGCGGCCGGCACGGCCAGCGCTTCCCGGCGCAATTCGACGGCACGAGGCATCCGCTCGGCCGCCGCTTCCCCGCGCCCGGGTATCGCCGCCATCCGTCGGCGCAGCTCATCCAATGTCGGTCTATCCCTCGGCGGCATAACTTCCCGCCGTCTCCCCGCCCCTGAATCCTCATCCGAACCCATCACAACCACCTACTTCCACGATGGACCCGAGGCGAAGCACACGGAGCGAACCTTCACGATCAAGGAGTCAGCACCGATCCAGCTATCGATCGATATCGAATATACGTTCGATACCCGCTCAGTAGAAACCCACCCCCGAATTCCGTCAAGTCCGCGCACCGACCCCGACCGGTTCGCAACGATGCCGTTGTTTTTGAGTTGAACTCAACTTACTATCGGAGATATGAGCGAGCGACCATCAATACAGCCGACATGTCGGTCATGACGGAGCCGAGCGCCAGCGAGGCGGAGTCATGACCGACCAAGAATTGTCGCGACGGGGGGCGACCGCACGCAGACGACTGCTGGAGGCGGCGCATGCGGAGCTGAGCGAAACCGGGGAACTCGAGGTGGCGGCCGTCGCCCGCCGCGCCGGGGTCAGCGTCGGGCTGCCCTACCGATACTTCGGCTCACGCAGCGGCCTGCTCACCGCCGTTATCACCGACTTCTACGACCGCCTCGGCGAGCACGTCACCTATGCGGAGTTCGCCGGAAAGGATTGGCGCGAACGCGAACACGCGCGCGTCGTGGCCTGGGTGAACTTCCTCTATGACGATCCGCTCGCCCCCGTAGCACTCGGCCGCTTCGGCGATGCCGAAGCGGCGGGTGTGGAACGCCAGCGATTGCAGCAGGCGATCGAGGTCGGCATCCGGAATATGGCTCAGGGCCAGCGCCAGGGCGCGGTGCCCGCGGATCGCGACCCGGAGTTGCTCGTCGCGGCCGTTCTCGGCGGCGTGCACATGGCCGTGGCGGTGGCGCTCACCCGCAGCCCGCGACCGGACCGTGCCGTCGTCGCCGATCAAGTCTGGGAATTCGTGGCCGGAGCAACCGGCGCGGGAAGGGAAGAACAGCGATGAGCAATATCCAGCCCGAGGTCGAACGACTCGAGGATCTGACCGGCGACCTGTCCCGAACCCATCGCGCGGTGCACGCACTGCGCGATATCCCCGCCGCACAGGTGGACGCCGATCTCGCCGCCCTCGACCGTGACGGCTACGTCATCCTCGAGGGGCTGCTCGACCCGACGCAATGTGCCGCCCTGCGGACCGAACTGCTGCCCCTCCTGGGCCCGAACGGGCGAAATGCGTTCGAGGGACACCACACTCAGCGGCTCTACAGTGTGCTCGGCAAGACGCGCATGATCGATCGGCTGGTCGACCATCCCCGCGTACTGGCTCTCCTGGATCGACTCCTACTGCCCAATTACCTGCTGTCACAGTTACAGATCATCAATATCGCCCCCGGCGAGAATGCCCAACTCCTGCATCCCGACGACGGCTTCTATCCGGTGCCGCGACCGCGAAAGGCATTGTCGGCAGCCACCATCTGGGCGATCGATGAATTCACCGCCGAGAACGGCGCGACCATGCTGATCCCGGGCAGCCACCGCTGGCCGGACGGTCGGACACCGCAGCAGGACGACCTGCGCGTGCCCGGCGTCATGCCCGCCGGATCGTGTGTCTTCTTCCTCGGCACCCTCTGGCACGGCGGTGGCGCGAACCGCTCGGCGCGCTCGCGCCTGGCCGCCACCGCGCAGTACTGCGAGCCGTGGTTGCGCACGCAGGAGGCGTTCACCCTCTCGACGAGTCGCGATACGGTGCGCGCGGTATCCCCGGAAATCCGGCGCATGCTCGGCTACAGCATCCACCCACCCTTCATCGGCATGGTGGACGGCATGCACCCGGATCGGCTACTTGCGCAATAGGGTGTCGGTCTCGAATCAGGCCAGTTAACCCCATTTTCCGATACCCTGCACCCGTGACCGAACGCGCTCGTCCCATAGTCGGCCCCGAATATCTTGTCGCTGGCCGCTACCGTCTGCAGTCGAAGCTGGGTGGCGGCGGCATGGGTGCGGTCTGGCTCGCACACGATCGCCTGCTCAACCGGGACGTCGCGATCAAACAGGTGCTCTCCACCGCCGAACTCCCCGAGGCCGAGGCCACCGAGATCCGCAATCGGATCATGCACGAGGGCCGGGTCGCGGCCAAGCTCTCACATGAGCACGCCATCGCGGTGTACGACGTGGTGCTGGAGGCGGGCGAGCCGTGGCTGGTGATGGAACATCTGCCATCACGAAGTGTCGCAAGGGCATTGGCGCTGGCGGGCACCCTGCCGCCGGTCGAGGTCGCACAGATCGGGGCGCAGGTCGCCGACGCGTTGGCGGCCGCGCACGCCGCGGGCATCGTGCACCGCGATATCAAACCGGGCAATATTCTCGTCGCCGACCGCGGCCCCGGCGTCGGCTTGGCCAAGCTCAGCGACTTCGGCATCTCCCGCGGTGCGACCGACAACTCCGATGAACCGGACGGCATGATCACCGGCACACCCGCCTACCTGCCTCCCGAGGTGGCGCGCGGCGCACAGCCGACCACGGCGAGCGATGTGTTCTCCCTCGGCGCAACGCTGTACACCGCGATCGAGGGGCAACCGCCGTTCGGTATGGACGATGACACCGATGCCGTGGTCTACCGCGCGGCCATGGCCCAGATCATCCCGCCCAGCCGCAGCGGCATGCTCACCAATGCGCTGCTGCACATGATGGAACCTGCACCGCAGCGCAGGCCGACAATGGCCGAGGCGCGCGACGAAATCCTCACCGCCGCATTCGGTCCCGGCACCGGCCCCTATATTCTCGGCGCCCCCGTACGCACCGAGGACGGCACCATCCCGGCCTGGGCCGCCCGCAATTCGGCCTCGGGCCTCCGCAGCCCCCACTCGACCCCCCTCCCCCGCCCACACCGCAACACCCCCGCCCCCACCGCGCCCACCCCCCAGCGCCCCAAACCAAAAGAGCCGAGCAACGCCCCCCTGGCCATCGCCATCGGCCTCCTGATCGGCTTGGTCCTCATCATCGCCGTCATCATCGCCCTGATGTAACCGCCCCGCCCCGTGCGGGACGCGGCTGAGAATGCGCTGGTGCAGATGTTCACCGGGGTGAGCGCATGGTGCTTGTCCGAGAGGCAGGGCTGGTCAGTCGATGCGGCGGCGGTGGGCCCAGCGGGTCAGGGCGTTGCGGTTGGACTGCTGGGTTTTGCGCAGGACGTTCGAGGCGTGGGTTTCCACGGTTTTCACCGAGATGTAGAGGTTTTCGGCGATTTCCCGGTAGGTGTAGCCGCGGGCCAGCAGGCGCAGCACCTCCAGTTCGCGCGGGGTGAGCGAATCCAGTTCGGGATCCAGCGGCGGCTCCGGCACCGGTGACTTTCCGGTGAACGAGTCCAGCACGAATCCGGCCAGCCGCGGGCTGAATACCGCATCGCCACCCGCAACCCGCCGAATGCCATCGGCCAGTTCGGATCCCGAGATGGTCTTGGTGACATAGCCGCGCGCGCCCGCCCGGATCACCGCGATCACATCCTCGGCGGCGTCGGAGACGCTCAGTGCCAAGCACACCGGACCGTCATCGATACCGGACAGCACCGCGACCCCACCACCGTCGGGCATGTGCACATCGAGCAGCACCACATCCGGCCGCGCCGCATTGATCCCGGCGACCGCCTCGGCCACCCCACCGGCCTCCCCGACCACCTCCATATCGGTTTCCCGGCTCAGCTCCGCCCGCACACCCGAGCGGAATACGGCGTGATCATCGACGAGAAAGACCCGCACGGCCACCTACTTCTCCTCATCCTCGGTGGATCGACCACCCTGACGCACGAACCGCCCGCAGGCCGTCCGCACTTCATCGGTACCACAACTGCGATCGCATCTGTCGCCATCCGGGCCACTACCACCCCAGCGCCCGAATGCAGTGCCTCGAATGCGCTGCCCGCCAACCGGACCGGACGCGCTGTGCCGGCACCCGAATATCCGAATCGCCGCCGGTCCCGAGTTCCGCCGATGCGACATCATCGGCTCACAACAGATCTGAAACCCGCGCAGCAACCGAACGTCATCAGTACGCAGCGCCGTTCGACAGCCACGATCATCGACCGTTGTGAACCGTCTGTCGTGCCCCGTCACGCTGTTCGTCGCCGACCGGCGCCTGCGCATCGTCGATCCGATCCTGATCACCGGAATCGGTGCGCGGCATGATGATCCGCACCTCGGTGCCTCGGCCCGGCGTGGAAAGAATTTCCACCGAACCGCCGCGCCGCTCGATCCTCGCGCGGATGGATTTCGCGACGCCCTGCCGATCCTGCGGCACCGCCGCGATATCGAATCCGGCCCCGCGATCGCGCACGAAGACGCTCACCTGATGTGGTTCCGCCTCGGCGAACAGATCGATCTCCGGAACGCCCGCGTGTTTGGCGGCATTCACCAGCGCCTCGCGGCTCGCGCCGAGCAGTGCGGTGAAATGCTCCTTCGGCAGACCGGATCCACTGTCGTCACCGGCCATCGTGACATCACCGACGGTCACCGGGGTCACCTTCACGCCGTGCTGGTCCTCCACCTCGCCCGCGATCGTACGCAGCGCGGCGGCCAGACTCGACTGTGCCGGACCGGAATCCTCGAAGAGCCAGCGGCGCAGTTCCCGCTCCTGACTGCGCGCCAGCCGGGCCACCTCTTGCGGGTCGTCGGCCTGACGCTGGATCAGCGCCAGCGTCTGCAACACCGAATCATGCAGGTGGGACGCGATTTCCTCGCGTTCCTCATTGCGGATGCGGGCGGAGCGCTCGGCGTTCAGCGCCCGCATCATGCGCAGCCACAGCGGCACCGTCAACAGACCGGCACCGATCAAGGTGACCGCCACCGCGAGCAGCGCAGAACCGAGTGAGCTCAGATCGATCCTGGCCAGCACGACCACACCGAGGCCGAGCACGATCATCGTGATACCGGCGACGATGCGCGACCAGGTCACCACCGAGGGACGCGCGGGCAGCCCGAGCAGCGACCGCGGGCCGTCGGTGTCGTACTCGCGCCACACCAGCGCCGCACCGACCGCCACCACGACGATCGGCACGATCACCTTCGCCGCGGTTCCGCTCAGCAACCACGACACCCCGACCGCGAGCCCGATGCCGAGCAGGGCCAGCCCGATCGCCTGCCGGCGCTCCCGACCGGTCGGCTTCGCCGCATCGTGGCCGCCCGGGGTGAAGATCCACAGCATCCCGTAGCCGACGATCCCGGCCCCCGCCAGCGCGGACAGCAGGACGAACGCTATCCGCACCTTGAAGACGTCGAGCCCGAGGTGATCGGCGATACCACCGGCCACACCGCCCACGATCCGGCCACCCGAGCGCCGCACCATCCTGGGATACGGCGGCTCGGTGTACAGCAGCACCGGCGCGGGGCCGAAGCCGCGCCCGGACCCCGGGGCAAACCCGGGCGCGACGCCCGAACCCGGCCCACCGCCCCACGCGGCACTGCGGGGGTCATCCCCTCGGGCAGCATCGAACGCGGGCATGGACGGGTACATGTCTTCGATACTGGCACGGCCACCGACACCCGACCATCAGGAATCACCCTGATCTATCGGTGGACCGTAGCGGTCGATCAGGCCGAGTAGTCGATAGCGGGGCCGAAGGTGCCGTCGCCGTTGCCGTAGCGCAGGGTGATATTGCCCGTGCCGGTGTTGCCGATGACCGTGTCGATCTTTCCGTCGCCGTTGAAGTCGGCGAGGATCGGGGTGGACAGGGGCACCAGCCCGCCGGAGGGGTACGTGTGCGGCGGACCGAAGGTGCCGTTGCCGGTGCCGAGCAGCACGCTGATGCTGGAGGTGCCGCCGTTGGCAACCACCATGTCGAGCAAGCCGTCGCCGTTGAGGTCGGCGAGGTCGAAGCACTGTGGGAGCAGACCGCCGGTTTGATATGCCGTGGGCGCGCCGAAGGTGCCGTCACCATTGTTGAACAGTGTGGATACGGTGCCTGCGACCAGGTTGGAGAAGAGGATGTCGGGCTTGCCGTCGGCGTTGATGTCGCGCGTCATGCCGTACCAGGCGGTCAGGGCACCCTCGCTGAACGTGGTCGGGGCGGCGAAGGTGCCGTCACCGCGGCCGCGGTAGATCTGGATGGTGCTGTTGACGTAGTTGCCGCGCAGCAGGTCGAGGTTGCCATCCCCATCGAAGTCCGCGACGTCGGCGGACCCGGAGCCGACGCCCAGGTTGCTGGAGAGGGTGTATGCCGCACGGAAAGTGCCATCGCCATTGCCCATGAGCACCGACCATGACGGGGCCTGGTTGGAGGTGGCCAAGTCCGGGTTGCCGTCGTGGTCGAAGTCGCCGACGACGACCGCCCCGGGAGCCAGATCCGTCGCATAGTTGACGGCCTTGGCGAAAGTGCCGTCGCCATTGCCCATCAGTACGGAGACGTCGCTGGTGGTGAAGTTGGTGACGGCCATATCGAGCTTGCCGTCGTGGTCGAAGTCCGCGATGGCGACGTAGTCCGCCTGACCGCCGGTGGCGTAGCGGACGGCGGGCTCGAAGCCTCCGCCGGGCCTTCCCAGGAAAACAGACACTCCGAACCCGAGCACGAAATCGCTGAATACGACATCGGTGTAGCCGTCGCCGTTGAGGTCGGCAATCGCTGGAACCGCGGGGCCGGTCAGGTTGGGGAGCACATCAGCGGATGCCGAAGTGCTGGTGAAGGCGCTACTCGCCAATGCCGTGGCGACGCAAGCGCTGAGGACGAACCTGGTGCGTGTCACTTGTTTCTCCCGAGTTGTTCGATGTCAGCAGAACGCTACGGCGTTCTCAGACGTGGTGAGGCCGCCCGATTCCTGTCCGGTCCGGACAGGAAAGCCACGCTGAACTGCCGTTCTTATGTCGAGCTCAGGCATCTTGCGACGCACTGGGCCGGCAACCGACGGATCCGCCGCCGACCCGTGCACCGCCGGACCGGAGAATTGCCACCAGGCATGTCTACCAGCGCTTTTGGGCTCGCCCACCGATCAATGGCCGCGGCAGCGCACAGCCCAGCGCCATACGTTTCTTCCGGGCCGGAAAACGTCCCACTCAACACCGCGGCGCTACCTCCCCCAACTCCCCTATCGCCCACCCGCAACTGAACAACAGACCGCTTGGTACAAAGAGATCAGAGTTTTTCTCAGGGTTCCCCCCGATGCGCCGAAGTGCTGGTCAGCCCCACCATGGGAAATATGACGAAAACGACCTTCGGCGATCAGCTTCACCAGATGTGGCAGACGCGGCCCGTCCGGTTGCCGCGGCAAGGTCCGATCGCAGGCGTCGCGGCCGGATTCGGGCAGCGGTACGGCATCGATCCAGTGCTCATCCGGGTCGCGCTGGTGGTGTCGACGATCTTCGGCGGTGCGGGCATCGTGTTGTACCTGCTCGCCTGGCTGCTGCTGAGCGAGGCGGGTGATCAGTCGTCCGCGGCCGAATCGCTGTTCGGCAAGGGGCACAGCTCCCAGTCGCAGACCAAGACCATCGTCTTGCTTGTGGCGCTCGCCATTGCGGTCAGCACCATGGGACCGGTCGGCGTCGGACTCGCGGGCTCGGGCCTGATCAGCATGGCGCTGATGCTGGCCGGTTGGTGGATGCTGCATATGCGCAATCCGCAGCCGCCGCCCGGCACCAGTTCGCTCGGCGCCTTCGATGGCGGTCTCACCGCGACCGGTTATCCCGGGGCCGTATTCCCGCAGCGCACGGGGCCCGGCGACTTCTACTCGCCCGATGTCCCGCCGACCAGCATGTACACGCCGTACACGAAGTTGCCGGACGCCTATGTTCCGGACCATCCGGTCCAGGAGGCACCGCCGCAGCAGGCAGATCCGGACACGCTCCTATTGCACGACGCCGATGAAGATGATGCCGTAACCGAACTGATCGAAAAGGGCAGTACGCCGACCGATGCTGGCGCTGCGCCCTCTGATGCCGAGACCGTCTTGCTGAGCAAAGACGCGGTGTTACTCGATAGCGGCGACACGGAAACCACGTCCCGAAGCGACATCGAGACCACTCGGCCCGACAACGGCACAACACCGATCGGAACCGCCGCCTCCGCAGCGCCGGGCACGACGTCCAACGCGCCAGGAGACAGCCTGCCTCTCGATAAGGCTGTCGCCACGCCGAACGCAAGCAATACCGACACCCCCACCATGAGTACCGGCGGCGGCTCGTCGCAATCCGAATCCGCTTCCGGCACAAGCACATCCCGGCCCCCGGTCGCGGCTGTCGCGAAGCCGACAACGACCGCCGTAACCCCACCTTCCTGGGATCCGCTCGGCGTCGCCCCACTCGCTTGGGACCTCCCCGAACCCACCCCGACCACCACTGTCGTCGCACTCCCGCCCAAGCGCCCCCGCTCCCGACTGACCGCGGTGGTGCTCGGCCTGGCCATCCTGGCCGCGGCAGGTGCGGGCGCACTGGCCGCCTCGGGTGCGGACTGGATGACACCGGGGCGCATCGGCGCGGTGGCGCTGGCGGTGATCGGCCTCGGTCTGGTGGTCGGCGCCTTCCTGCGCCGCGGTTACGGCCTGCTGGTACTGACCGCGCCGCTCGCCGGATTCGTGGTGTTGGCCTCGATGATCGGCCCGATCGAATTCGACAGCGCCACCATCGGCGATCGCACCTGGACGCCGACCTCGATGACCGACCTGGCCCCGAGGTACGAGTTGACCGTGGGGACAGGCGTTTTGGATCTGCGATCGCTGAAGCTGACCGAGAACCGCGCCGTCGAGGTCGCGGTCCAGCTCGGCGATGCCAAGATCCTGCTGCCCGAGGGTATGGCGGTGCACACCGACTGCACCGTCAATCTGGGAGATGTCCACTGCCCGACCGGGATCACCGGCCCGCACGCCGACGGCACACCGGTGCTCGACCTGAAGGTCCATGTCCGGACCGGCAATGCGGAGGTGCACCGTGGCTGACCCGACCGATAACAACACGACCAAGCGTGGGCCGTCGGTCTCGCTGCTGATCGTCGGCCTGCTCGCCCTCGGCGTCAGCATCTGGGCCTTCACCGGCCCGACCACGACCGCCAGCGGCGTCGTCTCGCTCGGCTGGGTCGTCGTGATCTCCGCCATCGTGGTCGGCATCCTGCTGGTCATCTCCCCACGCAAACCGCGCTGATCGACAACCGAATGAACCGACACAAATGGCCCGTCTCCCGACGGGCCATTTTCTTTCCGGCGCAGGAGCACGCCAATGCCCATGGAACAGTTCGACATCGACGATCAACCGACCGATCATCTCGGAATTCCGCTGGGCCGGTTCATGCCACTGACACCGAGCCGCAGTTACCTCGGCGGCGGTTTGCTACTCGGGCAGTTCATCCTCGGCGGCACCGCCAGCCGACCGGGACCGAACAGCGCTGCGCGGCACGACGCCAGCGATGCGCCTACTCCAAATAGGCCGAGCAGCTCAGATGTTCGCTGATCCGGTCCAGCAACCGCTGCATACTCAGCCGCTGCTTCCCCTCGACACCGCGCGCGATCATCGGCACCATCCACCGCCCGGTGGTGGCGACATTGAACACCTGCTGGATCATCCGAGATCCCTTCGGATGCGGCAACACTCGGCATTCGGCGCGAAACCACCACTGCCCCTCGACCGCGAGCATGGCCTGTGCCCGATCCACCTCGACCCGAATCCCATTGGGATCACCCGCGATCGCGGCCCGGAATTCGTTCGGGCCGCCGCGCAGCCGCATCTCGGAATCCGGACCATCAGCGAGGAAGAAGGCGTTGTCCAGACCGACCGGACCCGCGCTGACCGAGGTGAGCAGCGCGGCCACCACCCCACACGGGGCCTCGACGACCGCGTTGAGTGTGCAGAGCGGCTTCTTCGCTGCCATCCGGACCCCCTGAAAACTGGTCTACCCGGCTGACGGTACTCCCGAAATCCCCTCGATCAGCCCAGATCGCGGGTCACTCCCATTCGATGGTGCCCGGCGGCTTGCTCGTCACGTCCAGGACCACCCGGTTGACCTCCGCCACCTCATTGGTGATGCGGGTGGAGATCCGCTCGAGCACGTCGTAGGGCAGACGGGTCCAGTCCGCGGTCATGGCGTCCTCGCTGGAGACCGGGCGCAGCACGATCGGATGACCGTAGGTGCGGCCGTCACCCTGCACGCCGACGCTGCGCACATCCGCGAGCAACACCACCGGGCACTGCCAGATCTGGCCGTCCAGACCGGCGGCGGTCAGTTCCTCGCGCGCGATGGCATCGGCCTGCCGCAGCGTGTCCAGCCGGTCCGCGGTGACCTCGCCGACGATGCGGATGGCCAGGCCAGGGCCCGGGAACGGCTGGCGGGCAATGATTTCCTCGGGCAGCCCGAGTTCGCGACCGACCGCGCGCACCTCGTCCTTGAACAGCAGCCGCAGCGGCTCGACGAGTTCGAACTCCAGGTCGTCGGGCAGACCGCCGACATTGTGGTGGCTCTTGATATTCGCGGTACCCGAGCCGCCGCCGGACTCGACGACATCCGGGTACAGCGTGCCCTGCACGAGAAACTCGACGGCCGGACCGGAATCCGATGCCGCGCCGTCGGCGACGACTACCTCGGAGACCGCATCCTCGAACGACCGGATGAACTCCCGCCCGATGATCTTGCGCTTCTCCTCCGGATCGGTGATGCCCTTCAGCTCACCGAGGAATTTGTCGACCGCGTCGACGGTCACCAGTTTGGCGCCGGTCGCGGCGACGAAGTCCTGCTGCACCTGCTCGCGCTCCCCGGCGCGCAACAGGCCGTGATCGACGAACACACAGGTCAACCGGTCACCGATGGCACGCTGCACCAGCGCGGCGGCGACCGCGCTGTCCACACCG
Organism: Nocardia sp. NPDC005998; assembly: GCF_040614395.1. Lineage (NCBI taxonomy): Bacteria > Bacillati > Actinomycetota > Actinomycetes > Mycobacteriales > Nocardiaceae > Nocardia > Nocardia sp. NPDC005998. The sequence goes on from NZ_JBEXUI010000025.1 coordinate 42,943, forward strand.
CCCGACAGCGCACAGATGGCATGACCGTCGCCGATCTGCTCGCGCACCGTGGCGATCAGCGAATCGGCGATATTGGCCGGGGTCCAGGTGGCCGGGATTCCGGCGAGGTCGTGCAGGAAGCGGCTGAGCACCTGCTGGCCGTGCGGCGAGTGCAGCACCTCGGGGTGGTACTGCACGCCGGCCAGCTTGCGGGCCCGATCCTCGAACGCGGCGACCGGTGCACCCGCGCTGGTACCGGTGACCTCGAAGCCCTCGGGCGCATCGGTGACCGCGTCGCCGTGGCTCATCCACACCGGCTGTTTGGTCGGCAGGCCACCGTGCAGCACACCGCCGTCGATACTGAGCTCGGTGCGGCCGTATTCGCGGGTGCCGGTGTGCGCGACGGTGCCGCCGAGCGCCTGCGCCATGGCCTGGAAGCCGTAGCAGATGCCGAATACCGGAATGCCCAGATCGAACAGCCGCGCATCCAATTGCGGCGCGCCCTCGGCATACACACTGGACGGTCCGCCGGACAGAATCACCGCGAGCGGCTGCTTCTCGGCGATCTCGTCCACCGTGGTGCTATGCGGGATCACCTCCGAGAACACACTCGATTCACGGACCCGCCGGGCGATCAGCTGGGCGTACTGGGCGCCGAAGTCGACGACGAGGACCGGTCTCTGGGTTTCTGCCACCCATTCAGTTTAGTAAGGGTGCGTAGCGAGCGAACCATCGGCACAGCAGCATCGCAGCCGAGTGCCAGCGAGGCGTAGATGTCAGCGGCTGAATCATCGCGCGCACCCCCGCACCGCTCGTTATCCTCATGCCGTGCCCTTCGCCCGCGCGATAGATGCCAACATCCACTACGAGGACAGCGGCGGCGACGGTCCGGTGGTCTTGCTCGCACACGAATTCTTTATGGACCGAACGATGTTCGCATCCCAGATGGCCGCGCTCGCACCGGAATTCCGCATCGTGTCCTGGGATGCGCGTGGACATGGCCGCACCAGGGACGAGGGGCTGCCGTTCACCTATTGGACCGCTGCGCGCGACGCCCTCACCGTGCTGGACCATCTCGGCGCCGAACGCGCGGTATTCGGCGGTACCGCGCAAGGGGGGTTCACCGCGCTGCGCACCGCGCTCATCGCACCCGAGCGGGTTTCCGCGCTGATCTTGATCAGCACCGAGGCACACGGCCCGACACCCGAACAGTCCACCGCGACCCAGAAATTCCTGGATGAGTGGTACGACGACTGCTCCCGGCAGGAGGCCGTCGAACAACTCGCGTACTGGCTGATCGGCGATGACGAGTGGTACCGCTCGATCTGGACCAAACGCTGGCTGGCCCGCGACCGCCGCGGTATCGAGGTCGCCGCGGGCTGTCTGCTCGGCCGCGACTCGGTGCTGGACCGCTTATCCGAAATCACCTGCCCCGCCTTGGTGATTCACGCCACCGACAGCGGCATCACCCGCGACCGCGCCAAACAACTGGCCAGGAGGCTGGCCGTATCCACCTACGTCGAGATCGCGGGCGCGCGCTTGGCCGTCACGATGACGCACCCCGAACCCGTCAACGCCGTCATCCGGCAGTTCCTGCGCGAACACACCGTGCCGACCCGCGTTCGCTGAACGCCGCCCCGGCATCGGCTCGGCTCATCGAATACCGTGCTGCGCGAAAACGGTGTGGTCAGGCACGCACGCTCAGCCCGACCCGCTGGAATTCCTTGAGGTCGGAGTAGCCCGCCTTGGCCATCGAACGGCGTAGGCCGCCAACGAGATTCAGCGAGCCGAACGGATCGTCGGAGGGCCCGAACAGCACTCGTTCCAGACTCGGGCGCACGGTTTCACCGGTATCGCCGGACAGTTCGCCGCCCAGATCCCATGGATCCTCCACGTGCAGCAGCGAACCGCGCGGCACCGACGGGTGCGCGGCCGAGGACGGCCAGAACCAGCCGCGACCGGGCGCCTCGGCGGCCAGGGCCAGCGGCACGCCGAGCATGGCCGCATCGGCACCGCAGGCAATGGCCTTGGCCAGCTGACCCGAGGTTGCGATATCACCGTCGGCGATCACGTGCACATAGCGTCCACCGGTCTCATCCAGGTAGTCACGGCGCGCGGCGGCGGCGTCGGCGATCGCGGTCGCCATCGGAACCCCGATGCCGAGCACCTCGCCGGTGGTGGTGGCGCCCGGGTAGGAGCCGTAGCCCACGATCACGCCCGCGGCGCCGGTGCGCATCAGATGCAGCGCGGTCTTGTGGTCGCTGACACCACCGGCGACCACCGGCACATCGAGTTCGGCGATGAAGGTCTTGAGGTTCAACGGCTCACCGTCGCCGACATGTTCGGCGGAGATGATGGTGCCGTGCACCACGAGCAGGTCGATACCGGCCTGCACCAGCGCGGGGGTCAGCGCGCGCGCATTCTGCGGGCTGACCCGCACCGCGACCGTCACACCGGCGGCGCGCACCTGCGCGACCGCGGCGGCCAGCAGATCCGGCTGCATCGGTGCGGCGTGCAGCTCCTGCAACAGCCCGACCGCACGCTCGTACCCGCCCTTGGCGACGAGCTCGAGCAGCTGATCGATCTTCGCGGCGACATCGGCGTGCCGGGCCCACAGCCCCTCACCATTGATGACACCGAGTCCGCCGAGCCTGCCCAGTTCGATAGCGAACTCCGGCGAGACCAGCGCGTCGGTCGGGTGCGCCAGGAACGGGATCTCGAACCGGTAGGCGTCCAGCTGCCACGCCAGCGATACCTGCTTCGACGAACGGGTCCGCCGCGACGGGACGATATCGACATCGTCCAGTTCATAGGTACGCCGGGCGGTCCGGCCCATGCCGATCTCGACCATGTCGCGCACGCGTCTTCTCCTTCATTTCGGCCGCGCAGGCGCGGCGTGTTCACGGCCCCTGATGTCTCGCGTCCGAGCCATCGAGACTCGCACCGGTGGCGCACACGTTTCGACGACTCCATGCGAGGCGGGCCGCGAACGGGTCGCTCGTAAGACTCGCTCCGTTGTGGTCGACAGAGCGGAAACCTGGCCATCGGGACTCGTAATCCCCGACCACTCGCTTCGCTCGATCGTCGCGGCTCGGGACCGCAACGACCTGCGAACAACCTCAATCATGCACGGACCGGACGGTCCCGTACACCACCGCCGAGCAGGCTAGCCGCGACCAGTGTAGTTGGGCGCCTCGACGGTCATCGTGATGTCGTGCGGGTGGCTCTCCTTGAGCCCCGCCGCCGTGATCTGCACGAACTGCGCCTCTTGCAGATCGGCGATGGACTGCGATCCGGTGTAGCCCATGGCCGCCCGCAGCCCGCCGACGAGCTGGTGGATCACCTGGTTGACCGGTCCGCGGAACGGCACCCGGCCCTCGATGCCCTCGGGCACCAGCTTGTCCTCGGCGAGCACATCGTCCTGGAAGTAGCGGTCCTTGGAGTAGGACTTGGCCTGGCCGCGGCCCTGCATCGCGCCCAGCGAGCCCATACCGCGGTAGCTCTTGAACTGCTTGCCGCCCACCAGGATCAGCTCACCCGGCGATTCGGCGGTACCGGCCAGCAGCGAGCCGAGCATTACCGTGGACGCGCCCGCCGCGATGGCCTTGGCGATATCACCGGAGAACTGGATGCCGCCGTCGGCGATTACCGGAACGCCGTGCGGCTTGCATGCGGCGACGGCCTCGAGGATCGCGGTGATCTGCGGCGCGCCGACACCGGCGACCACGCGGGTGGTGCAGATGGAGCCGGGGCCGACACCGACCTTCACCGCGTCCGCGCCCGCCTCGACCAGTGCGGCCGCACCGGCCCGGGTGGCCACATTGCCGCCGACGATCTGGATGCGATCGCCGACCTCGGCCTTGACCTTGGTCACCATCTGCAGCACACCGGCCTGGTGGCCGTGCGCGGTATCGACGATGAGCACGTCCACCCCGGCGTCGGCCAGGGTCATCGCGCGCGACCAGGAGTCCTCACCGACGCCGATCGCGGCGCCGACGAGCAGGCGACCGTCGCGGTCCTTGGTGGCGTTCGGGTACTGATCGGTCTTGACGAAGTCCTTGACGGTGATGAGTCCGCGCAGGCGGCCGTTGCCATCGACGATCGGCAGCTTCTCGATCTTGTGGCGGCGCAGCAGGCCGAGCGCGGCCTCGGCGGTGACGCCCTCCTGCGCGGTGATCAGCGGCACCTTGGTCATCACATCGGCGACCCGGCGGTTCTGATCCACCTCGAAGCGCATATCGCGGTTGGTGATAATGCCCACAAGCGCACCGGTCTCGTCCACCACCGGCAGACCGGAGATGCGGAAGCGCGCACACATGGCGTCGACCTCGGCCAGGGTATCGGTGGGACGACAGGTCACCGGATCGGTGACCATGCCCGCCTCGGACCGCTTGACGGTCTCGACCTGCGCGGCCTGATCGGCGACGGCCAGATTGCGGTGCAGCACACCCATACCACCGGCGCGCGCCATGGAGATGGCCATCCGCGCCTCGGTCACGGTGTCCATCGCGGAACTGCACAGCGGGGTGCGCAGCCGAATCTCGCGGGTCAGCTGGCTGGAGGTCTCCACCGAGCTGGGGATGAGATCCGAAGCGGCCGGTAGCAACAGCACATCGTCGAACGTAAGGCCGAGCATGGCGATCTTGTTCGGATCGTCACCACCCGTAGGAGGGCGGACCGCGATTCGTTCGCCCGATACGGGATTACTCATTCGGATCGACCCCTCCTGGACGTCGAAAGCAACGAACGCCGGATGACCGGCGTCGTGGACTGGTGGAATGGACGGTGGCGGCTCCGCCAGCAATGTCGGGTGCCGGCCGGGCCTGCAAACCATGGTATCTGCCCCGCAAACACACCGATGAACTGAGCCCACCGCCGAAACTGGCGCGCCGCATAGCTGGCGAAGAGCACCCTGTTCTGCGTACCGTGGGGGTGTGCGTGACCATCTACCACCTGGCTTGCCGCCGGATCCGTTCGCCGGAGACCCCTCCGACCCGTCCGCCGCGCTCGACGCAATCGAGCCCGGCGAGCCGCTGGATCCCCACGAGCGCCTTGCGGTCGAGGAGGATCTCGCCGACCTTGCGGTGTATGAGGCGCTACTAGCGCATCGTGGCATCCGCGGACTTGTGGTCAGCTGCGAGGACTGCAGACAAGACCACTACCACGACTGGGACATGCTGCGCGCCAACCTGCTTCAGCTGCTGGTCGACGGCACGGTGCGCCCGCACGAGCCCGCCTACGATCCGATGCCGGAGGCGTATGTCACCTGGGACTACTGCCGGGGATACGCCGACGCCTCGATGAACGAGGCCTTCCACGGCGATGGGTTCGACGGGTTCGACAGCTGATATCGCGCGCCGAGTAACAGGCGCGGTGACACGCGGGCGCGATGTGAAATAGCTAACAGACAAAGAGCCGACCGCCGGTCGGCAATCGGTTCATGCACAGCAATTCGGAGATCGAGCCACGCACACGCTGGGGCGTCCGAATATGCGTACGCCCCAGCGCGGCTGCGGGTTCAGCGCTTTCCTAGAAGCCAAAGCGCTTGTGGAGTACCAACTCCGATTATGTGGCGGGTCTCGATCCGGGCAAGCCGGGCAGCGTAGGCAAACCACTGGGAATCACAAAGGTGTTGCCACCAACGGTCGGCGGCTGCGCGGGCACACCGGTGTCCGCAGTCGGCTGGACCACCGGCGGGGGCTGAGTTCCCACGACGGTGGACGGCGGTCCCTGGGGCGGGTGCGTCTGACTCGGCTGCTGTGGCTGCGTCGGCGGTTCGGTGGTCACCGGCGTCGTCGGCACAGTCGGCTTACCAGGCGTACCCGTTGTACCCGGCACCGTCGGCTCGATCGTCGTCGGCGTCTTCGTATCGACCGGCGGCACCACCGCGGAAGTCGACCCACCATCGCCGGATGGCTTGGTGGTCGGTGCGGTGATGGTGCTGCCATCGGTCACCGAACTCGGCGTCGTCGAAGACGTGCTCGGCGCGAGCGACCTCGCGATCTCCGGGGCGATCTTGCTCAACTGCGCGAGCAACGCATCGAATTCACTGATCCGCTTGTCGCGCTTGGCCGGATCGTCGATCAGCTCCGCATTTGCCTTGGCGCCCTCCAACTTCTGCCTGGCCATATCCGGATTGCCCTGATCGAGCATCACTTTCGCGTTCGCCAGATCATTGTCGGCACGTTGCACCACGGTGCTCTGCGCCTGCTCGCTGAACACGACTTCCTTGACCCGCCACAGCGGATCACCCGGGGCGGCACCATAGGAAAACGCCGAAAGTCCGCCGATGACCAGAGCCAGCGCGGCCGCTGTCCCGAGGATCGGACGAACAAGCCGTAGTCGCGTACCCGACTGCGCACCGATGCGAACCTGCCGGGCACCGATCTCCTGGTTGACCGTAGCAACGATCTCATCGAGACTCGGTTCGCTGGGTAGCGGTGGGGAAATCAACTCCGCCCGCCAGTCCGCCAGCAGCGTCGCGAGCTGATACTCCTCCGCGGAGTCGGTCTGCACCGGCCCGTTGCTAGCAATGGCATCGATCAGCGCATCGTCTCGGCGCACCGCCGCGATGTCCACCGGTCCGGTGTCACCGCTCCCGGCGTAGGGACCGCTGTTCCGCGATCCACGTCGCGCCTTCCAGTCGCCCCGACCGCGCTCGCCATCCCTAGCCATACATTTCACCTGCCCTCGCCACTTGTGACTTCAGTTTCGCGAGCGCCCGGTGTTGAGCGACGCGTATCGCACCCGCCGTACTGCCCACGGCGACTGCGGTTTCTTCTGCTGACAAACCCATGACCAAACGCAGGATCAGAATCTCGCGATGCTTCTCCGGAAGCGTCGCGAGCAGGCTGTTCATCTGCCTGCTCGTTTCGGATTCCAGTGCTCGCTGTTCCGGGCCTTGGTCGGTGGATATGACATCTGGTACTTCGGCCATTGCCTCCGCCTTGTTACGGGCGGCATTGCGATGTGCGTCGGCGACCTTGTGCGAAGCGATTCCGTATACAAAGGCCATGAAGGGCCTGCCCTGGTCCTGATACCGGGGCAAGGCTGTCATCACAGCCAGACATACCTCCTGCGCAACGTCGTCCGCGGAGAGCTGTCCACGCTCCGCAGCGCCGATCCGCGCGCGGCAATAGCGCACCACCAACGGGCGGACCATTTCGAGTACCTGAGCTAAAGCGGATCTGTCGCCCTGCGCAGCGGCAGCGACGGCGAGGTCCAACTCTTCGCCCGTGTTCGTCATCGTCAGAGAATTTCCTGGCGTTACAAGTGGCACCGTCGGTGATGAACAGTGCTTCCGCCGAAGGGGCGGAACGGATCTAACAATAGCGATACAACCCGCGGGTACGGGCAACACGGTCGTCTCTAGATCAGACTCGGGAATCACTCATGGGACGAAAGCGCCCGCCACGACGGCCGATGGTCTTGGCGCACCGCCGCGCGTCGGCCTCGGCCGCACTCGCGCGAGTCCCGGCGGACACCCCGGCGCGCAACATCGAGCTGGCCCAACGCAATGGCAGCAATTCGTGCTCGCGGCACTGTTCGGCGACCTCATCGGCCAGCACGCGCGCGCGCTCACTGTCGCCGGACGCAGCCGCGGTCGCGGCGACCAGAAGCCTGGACTTCACGCGGTGCCGAACCGAGGGTCCCTGCTCGGCGAGCGCGAGGGCCGTCGCGGCGTGCGGCGCCGCGGTGTCGGCAGCCCCGGAGGCGAGTGCGGTCTCCGCACAGACCCAATGCCAGCGGATCAGCGCCCGCCAGCCCGCCGAGGTCCCCGCACGGGTCAGTTCGTCATGACTGCGCCGCAGCAGCCGGGTGGCCAGCGCGAGACGGCCGGTGCCGAGCGCATCGGCCGCGAGACCGGTCAGCGCATCGCATATCGCGTCGACGCGATTCGGCCCGAACTCGTCGCGATCGGCGGATCCGGTCGGCAGGATCAACGCGGCCGCGCGACCGTCGAAGGCCGCGGCGCGGGCATGCCAGCCGAGCTGGCGCAGCAGCGAACCCGCGGTGCTCGCGGCCAGCGAGAGCAATACCGGATCGGTGGTGCTGGCCGATAGCGAGCGCAACTCCTCGCGTGCCGCGGCGTAGCGCCCCTGGCCCCCCAGAATCACCGCCCGATACCAGGAATCGAGGGGGTGCGCGGCAGCTGGCAACTCGGTAGCGGCACGTTCGGGGCAGGTGCCGAAGGCCGCATCGGCAAGCATGGCGGACTCGATATATATAGGGGAAGCTGACGCGAGCACGGCCGAACTCTATCCTGCGCGGCGCGACCGGCGGCCCGCCGAGAAGCCGCCAGCGGGGTCGACCCGGCTACTATTCAGCATTTCTGTCGCCGATGTCGTGTTTCCATCAAGTAAAAGTGTCCCGGCAATCCCGTAGCGCGTGTGACTGGAATTCACATGCGTTTCGCGCAATTAACCTCAGCGTCCCGTTTCTGCCATCTGCGATCGACCGTACGCCGGAGCCGCCGACCGACACTGTGACAGGACCCACGTCTACGAGGACCGCCCGATCATCGGGGCGCAACCACCAAACCCGTTCCCACCTGCGGGAATGCGGAATACTGGCATCATGCCAAGAGATCCCCGTCACTGGTCAACCGATCAGTATTACTGGAAAGGCGTTAAAAGTAAACAGCCCGGAGGTTAAATTTCGCAGCTAAAGATTTCGAAAACTGCTGCATCGAACTATTGACGGAATTTCGCGGCTGGACCTAACGTAGCTCATCGCCACGGTCGGCGCCGCGCGAAATTGCAGCGACCGCAATAGGCGAGCCCAGGGCACGCCGCGCCGATCCAGCGCCGTGGCCACAACTGTTGCAGAACAACTGCTCGACAACGCTGACGAGCTCGCACCACGAGGAGTTCACCATGCCCATGCCTACCCACCTCCCCGGACCGAACGCGGACGTCTGGGATTGGCAGATGCGAGGATCCTGCCGAGGCCAGGACTCCGCGGTGTTTTTCCACCCGGACGGTGAACGCGGTCGCGCCCGCACCGCACGCGAGATGCGCGCCAAGGAGATCTGCCGGGCCTGCCCGGTGCTCATGCAGTGCCGCAGCCACGCCCTCAAAGTCAGCGAGCCGTATGGCATCTGGGGCGGTATGTCCGAAACCGAGCGCGAGATGCACGCCCGGCGCAACCGCCGTCGTATGGCCGTATAAACGAACTTCTTCCCATCCGTGCGGCGCGGCGCGCCGAATCCCTAGCAAACAACCGGCGATGGCCACAAGCCGAAGTCGGTTGCACATCCGGCGTTTCGCGATAACTATCGGCGCGTCACGGCGTGTCTCTTCCGGAAACACCTGGCGTGTTGAAGTTTTCCAGAAAGTTGCCAGGCAACAGGCGGTTTGCCTGCACCCCACCGAATCGGGTGCCATAGCGACCCGCTACGGTAGTGACCGATGACACAGAATGGAGCGTTGTGACAACGCGGCCGCCGGCCGCAGAGGGCGACTCGTTCCGAAGAGAAGCCATCCCACCCGGCATTCGGGTGGATTCTGCGGTTACGGCACGCGCCGCCGAAAGTATCGAGCTCGCCGCACTTCTCGAACGCTGCGGCCGGTCCGACCAGGAGGCATTCGCTGAGCTGTACGACCGAACGTGCGCGCGCGTCTTCGGTCTGGTGCTACGCGTACTGCACGACCCCGGATACGCGGAGGAGACCACACAGGAGGTCTTTCTGCAGATCTGGCGGACCGCGGCAAGTTTCGACGCCGCCAAAGGATCCGCGGTGACTTGGTTGATGACTCTCGCCCACCGACGAGCCGTCGACCGGGTCCGCGCCGAACAGGCCCATACCCTGCGTGAAGTTGCTTACGGGATAAGGGTTCTCGGCAACGAATTCGATGAGGTCACCGAAGAAGTGGAGCGACGACTCGAACAGCAGGCCGTCCTGGAAGGTCTAGGAACATTGACAGACACCCAACGGGAGGCCATATCGCTCGCCTACTACGGCGGGCGAACCTACGCGGAAGTCGCGACCCACCTCGGCGTAGGGTTACCGACCGTTAAGTCCCGCATACGGGACGGATTGACACGACTGAAGAAAAGTTTGGGGGTGCCGTGAGATGAACGAAGCGCAGATCGATCTCGCGCACGCCGTCGCGCTCGGATCGATCGACGACGAAGACCACAATGCGATACAGGAAGTGCTCGACGGTGAGGACCCAGCGCTACGCGCGGAATTCATGACCGAAGTGCAGCAGACCAAGGAGGTCCTCTCCGCCCTCGCGGTGGCGACGGCGGCCCAGCCGCCCGCCGCCCTGCGTGGCCGGTTGCTCGCCGCTATCGCCGCGGAACAACCGCCCGTCGCATCCTGAGTCAGCGCCGCCTCTCGAGGCGAAATCCGTTACCGCGATTGATATTTTTCGACTTGTTGTGCGGTACTTGCGTTCATATTGTTCACAACGAAGGCCCCCGGGACCGGATGGTCCCGGGGGCCTTTGCCACTGGGCCGTCAGCTGAGGGGTGAACTCAGTGCGCGTGGCCGTGGTGGCTGTGGTCGTGCTCCTGTTCCTCGGGCTTGTCGACCACGGCGCTTTCGGTGGTCAGGATCATCCGAGCCACCGACGCCGCATTCACGACGGCCGAACGGGTCACCTTCACCGGGTCCACCACACCGTCGGTGAGCAGATCACCGTAGGTGAGGGTGGCGGCATTGAAGCCGTCCTTACCGTCGGCGACCTTGCTGACCACCACGGCACCGTCGACACCCGCATTGGTGGCGATCCAGAACAGCGGCGCCTGCAGTGCGGTGCGCACCACCTCGACGCCGACGGCCTCATCGCCGGACAGCGAGTCGCGCAGTTCGACGAGCTTGGCGGCGGCCTGCACCAGGGCGGTGCCACCACCGGGCACGATGCCCTCGTCAACGGCGGCCTTGGCCGCGCTCACCGCGTCCTCGACCCGGTACTTGCGCTCCTTGAGGGCGGTCTCGGTGGCCGCGCCGACCTTGATCACCGCGACGCCACCGGCCAGCTTGGCCAGTCGCTCCTCGAGCTTCTCCCGATCCCAATCCGAATCGGTCGCCTCGATCTCGCGACGCAGCTGCGCGCCACGGGCCGCGATGTCCTCGGCTGTGCCGGCACCGTCGATGATCGTGGTGTCGTCCTTGGTGACGACGATCCGACGCGCATTGCCGAGCACCTCGATGCCCGCCTCGCGCAGCGAGATACCCAGATCCGGGTTGACCACGGTGCCCGCGGTGACGACGGCCAGATCGTCGAGGAACGCCTTGCGACGGTCACCGAAGAACGGGGCCTTCACCGCAACGGCCCTGAGGGTCTTGCGGATCGAGTTGACGACCAGGGTGGACAGCGCCTCACCCTCGACGTCCTCGGCGATGATCAGCACCGGCTTACCGGATTCGGCGATCTTCTCCAGCAGCGGGAGCAGATCGGGCAGCGAGCTGATCTTCTCCCGGTTCAGCAGGATGTAGGCGTCCTCGAGGACGGCCTGCTGGCTGTCGGCATCGGTAACGAAGTAGGGCGAGAGGTAGCCCTTGTCGAACTGCACGCCCTCGGTGACGACGAGTTCGGTCTGCAGCGTCGAGGACTCCTCGACGGTGACAACGCCGTCCTTGCCGACGGTGGTCAGTGCCTTGCCGACCATCTCGCCGATCTCCTCATCGCGCGAGGAGACGGTGGCGACCTGCGCGATGGCCTGCTCGCCGGAGACCGGGGTGGCCTGCGCCAGCAGCGCCTCGGACACCAGGTCCGCGGCCTTGGCGATGCCCGAACCGACCGAGATCGGGTTCGCGCCAGCGGCAACGTTCTTCAGGCCGGTGCGCACCAGCGCCTGGGCCAGCACGGTGGCGGTGGTGGTGCCGTCACCCGCAACGTCGTTGGTCTTGGTGGCGACGCTCTTGACGAGCTGGGCGCCGAGGTTCTCGAAGGGGTCGTCGAGGTCGATATCGCGCGCGATGGTGACACCGTCATTGGTGACGGTGGGGCCACCGAAGGCCTTCGCGAGCACGACGTGGCGACCACGCGGCCCGAGGGTGACCTTCACCGCGTCGGCGAGCTTGTCGACGCCGCGCTCGAGAGCACGACGAGCCTTCTCGTCGAACTCGATCTGCTTTGCCATGTGTTGTCAGCTCCTGTGTGTTCTGGGCCGAACGCACTCCGCCCCGGGTCGCGAAAGACACCGGGGCGGAACGCATGTGCCTTATCGGCTACTTGGTGACGACGGCCAGGATGTCGCGCGCCGACAGGATGAGGTACTCCTCGCCCTGGTACTTGATCTCGGTGCCGCCGTACTTGCTGTAGATGACGACGTCGCCTTCCTTGACGTCGACCGGGATGCGGTCACCCTTGTCGGTGACGCGGCCCTCGCCGACGGCGATGACGGTGCCCTCCTGCGGCTTCTCCTTTGCCGTGTCGGGGATGACCAGGCCGGAGGCCGTCGTCGTCTCGGCCTCGTTGGCCTGGACGAGGATCTTGTCCTCGAGCGGCTTGATGTTCACGCTCGCCACGTTGAGCCCTCCACTTTCAGGGGATTTGCGGTCGTCCGGAACTGTTGTCCCGGACCATCGGTATCGGTGTTGTTTCGAGCGGCCCGCAAGCAGTCACCACTGGCCACCCGGACTCGACCCTGCGCATCAGCCCCGTCGTCGCGGGTGCCGGGACCCTGCTCAGTAGTCGAACTGGCACACGCACATCACACAGTGCCGACTAGCACTCTATACATGAGAGTGCCAGCGCTCAAGGTTGGACTGTGCCAAACCGTTGGTTGCGCCGTGTCGGCGTCGCCGACAGCGCCGTGGCCGTGTCGTCGACCGCGCCGCGCGTGTCACAGACCACGCCACGCCCAGGGGTCTGAGGGCTTCCCAAGACTTCGTCAAATCTGTAACGTTCGGATAACGGATTGTGACAGTATTGACGACGATCGTGCTTCGCTTGCCGTGTTCGTCATGGACCGGCGTCGTGGGGGGAGCACCAAGCGTCAGGAAATACCCTGCGGCACACAGCAATACCCTGTTTCGCCAGAGCAACGTCAGCGTCAGCACCAGTCCGAACCAACGTCACAGTACAAACGTTCTTCAGAAGAAGCTTCACCAGAGGGCAAGACCACACGTGATCCATGGCCGTCCCAGCGACCCATCCGGACAACGGGTCGGCCGGGTCCCGCGTCCGAATCGTTCGCCATCCACGCGGGCGTCTCGGCTGTCCATTCGAGATGGTCGGCACCACCATGACCATCCGCTCGAAGGGAGGTGACATGCGAACATCCCTCGGCATCTCGGCCGGTAACGAGGTCGTGTGCTCGGCGCTGGTCGCAACCGCGTCCAATGGCGCGCAGAGTTTCGACTATCGGGTGGTCTCTGCGGACGCGGCCCACTCCGATCTCGGCGATCTCGTCGCGTCCTCGATCGAGTTGATGACGACCCAGCTCCCGACTACGCAGCTCTCCTATGACGTGGCCTTCCCCGCGCAGCCGGTCGGCGCACGCTTCGCGGGCGGCAAACCGATCGGTGTCGACTCCGCCGCCGGTCGCCCACCGACCACTGTCGCCGTGGCCTACCGCAGCAAGGAGCAGGCGCAGGTAATCCGTTCGGCCACCGGCAAACAGCGCGATCTGCGGCTGGTTCCGGAAGGCACCGCGGCGCTCACCTATCTGCGCCACACCGGATTGGTCGACCGCTACGACACCGTCGCCATTGTCGATCTCGGTGCGACCGGCCTCAGCATCACCGTCGCCGACCAGGCGGACGCCGACATTCTGCGCACCGAACGCACCGGCGCTATCAGCGGCAACGCCATCGATGAGCTGATCTATCACCACCTCGTCGATCTGCACTACGCCCGCCGCGGCACCCGACCCAACCGGGGCATGCTGACCAACCGCGGTCGCGCCGCCAAGGAACATCTGTCGATCGCGCCCGCGGTGACCATCGACCATGTCGCCGGGCAGCCGCTGAAGCTGACCCGGGCCGACTTCGAGGAACTGATCTCGGATCTGCTGCGCGATACGGCCGTCTTCGCCGCCGCGGCATTCGCGCGGTCGCCGAAGTTCCCGCAGGCCGTGATCGTGATCGGCGGCGGCGCCAATATCCCCGCGGTGATCTCCACCCTCGCCCGTGAGCTGGATCTGCCGGTGCACACCGTCGACGATCCGGAGGCGGTGATCGCCAAAGGCGCGGCACTGGTGGCGGATTCGATGCAGCCGTCGGTATTCCCGGTGGTCGCGCTCGGCGCGGCCGACGCACCGGTCGGCACCTTCACCAAGGTCGTCGGCACGCTGGCAGGTGCGATCGTGGTGGTCGGGCTGGTCGTCGGCTACGGCGTGAAGACATTCGCGCCGACCGGCAACGATGAGATCTCTCCGGCGGGCACCACCAGCAGCGCGCAACTACCGACTCCGCCGGTATCGGCGGTGCCGGCGACCGGCGTGGGTACCTCGACCACCGGCCCGAACCGGGAGAGCCCGAACCGGCCCTCCGGCGCCAATATCCCCTCGCTCACCCCGGATCGGAGTCAGCCGCCGACCTCGACCACCTCGACACCGGCCGCGACCACCATCCCGAACGCGCCGACGCTGCGTCCGGATCCGAATCTGCCGCCGATTCCGTTCCCGGAGTTGCTCGGTCCGCTGTTCGGTAATTCGAATGCGCCGGGTGTGGGCTCGTCTGGGCCGGAACACACTCCGGCCCAGGACTCGTCGACAGTGCCGCCGATCGGTACGACGCAGGCGCCTGCGCAATCGCGAATTCCCCTTCCGCCCAGGGCGAATTCGGGATCGTCTTCCGGGCACTCGGGAGCCGTGGTGCGGGTTGGGCCGAACGGCTGACCAGTGTGCGCGCTCGGTGCCGGACAGCGCTGCGCTTGGCAGCCGCGCGCTCGGTCGCGATCCGAACCCCCTATGGGGAGTCAGCCGACTCGACTGACCGAGACCGGGAGGCCGGGGTCGGTGGCGACCGTCAAGGGCGATGGTGTTGCGCCGCCCGCGATCACGTGGGCGCCAAGGGCCGCGATCATTACGCCGTTGTCGGTGCACAGGCGGGGTTTGGGGACGCGCAGGCGCAATCCGGCCGCCGCACAACGTTCTTCGGCCATGGAGCGGATTCGGGAATTAGCGGTGGCGCCACCACCGAGCACCAGGGTGTCGACCCCGACGTCCTGGGCCGCGCGCACCGCCTTCATGGTGAGCACATCGGCGACCGATTCCTGGAAGGACGCCGCGATATCCGGAATCGGCAGCTCCTCGGCGGTGAAGCCATTGCGCTGGGCCGCCTCGACGTAGCGGGCGACGGCGGTCTTCAGACCGGAGAAGGAGAAGTCGTAGCGCGGATCGCGCGGTCCGGTCATACCGCGCGGAAAGGCGATCGCCTTCGGATCGCCGTGCGCGGCAGCGGCATCCAGCGCGGGCCCGCCCGGGAAGCCGAGGCCGAGCAGCCTGGCCACCTTGTCGAAGGCCTCGCCTGCGGCGTCGTCGACGGTGCTGCCCAGTTCGACGATCGGCTCGGACAGATCGGTGACGTGCAGCAGATGCGTATGCCCGCCGGAGACCAGCAGCGCAACGCACGGTGGCATCGGACCGTGCTCGAGGGTATCGACGGCGACATGTCCGCCGAGATGGTTCAGGGCGTAGAAGGGCACATCCCAGGCTGCCGCATAGGCTTTCGCGGCCGCGACACCGACCAGCAGCGCACCGGCCAGTCCGGGGCCGATGGTCACCGCGAGCGCGTCGGGCTTGCTGATGCCCGCGGCCGCCAGTGCCCGGCGCATCGCGGGCACGATGGCCTCGAGATGTGCGCGCGAGGCGATCTCCGGCACCACACCGCCGAAGCGGGCGTGCTGTTCGACGCTGGAGGCGACCTCGTCGGCGAGCAGTTCGCAGGTTCCGTCGTCGTGCCGGCGCACGATGCCGACTCCGGTTTCGTCGCAGGAACTTTCGATACCCATGACGATCACGACAGCACCTCGTTCGGTTGTGCCGTTTCGCTCGGCTGCGGGCCCCAGACCTGGTTCGCGGCGGTCAGCGCGGGCCTGCGCATGGTGTAGGCGTCGGCGCCGCTCGGGTGGTAGTAGTTTTTGCGCAGGCCGATGATGTGGAAACCGTGTTTGGCGTACATCGCGATGGCCGGGGCATTGTCGGTACGAACCTCGAGGAAGACCGGTCCGCCGCGCTTGCCCGCCTCCGCGAGCAGCGCCTCCAGCAGCATGGTGCCGATGCCGCAGCGGTGGCAGCCGGGATCGACGCCGATGGTGTGCACCTCGGCCTCGGGGTGTTCGGCATCGCCGAGCAGTGCGATGCCCGCATAGCCGACCATCCGCCCGGCGTCGTCGCGGGCGACGATATAGCGGTTGTGCGGCCCGGCCAGTTCGGACCGGAAGGACACCGCCTGCCACGGATCGTCCTCCGGGAACAGCAGTTGTTCGAGTTCGACGCAGCGTTCGATATCCGCGCCGTCCATGGGCTCGATGCGAATCATGGATCTACCGGTCTCCACTGCCGTCACGCCCCCGTCCGATCGAGCGTGCGGTAACTGCGTTCGACCGCGTCCGGCCTGCGCAGGTACAGCGGGACCAACGGTTCCGGGGCGGTGCGCGCCAGTAGTTCGGCGGCCGCGACGCGCACCAGCCCGGCGGGCGATGGCGTCTCGGCCGGAAGCACGGGCAGGTCGAACAGGTCGACGTGCGAGGCGGATCCGGCGATCATGCTGGCGTGCACGGGATCCAGATCACCGGGCTTGCTCACATCCGGGCCCTCGATGCGACGTCCGTCACGGTAGCGCGCCCAGTACACCTCGCGCCGGCGCGCATCGGTGACCACCAGGAGCTCGCTCTCGGCTGTGATGTCCGGCACCACCGTGGGTTCGAGCACGGCGTCGGAGGCGATCGCGTCGAGGCTGCAGACCCCATAGACCGGCAGGCCGAGCGCGTCACCGAAGGCGGCGGCGGTCGCCATGCCGACCCGGAGTCCGGTGAACGGACCGGGCCCGATGCCGACCACGACGGCATCGATATCGGCCCTGGAACGACCTGCCTCCGAGAGGCATTCGAGGATTTGCGGGGTGAGCACCTCGGCATGGGCACGGGCGTCGACCCGGACGCGCGAGGCGACGGTGCGCACTCGCGCCGGGGCACCGGTGCCGGATGCGGCCTGCTCCAGTTCCACCAATCCCGCGGTAACGGCGGGTGTCGCGGTGTCGACGGCTAGTACAAGCATGATTGACCCAACGATACCGGGTGGTACCTGCGCGCGGTGCGGAGCTACTCGGTGGCTACACCACCGCGACGATCAGCGACGATCGCGGGCTATCCGACCCATTCCCAGATCGCGGTGCGGACATCGGAATTCGGCTCGCGCGAGAGCAACACGTACAGATGGCGCTCGGCGAGGTGTTCCACAACACCCTTGCCCCACTCCACCACCACGACCGCCTGATGCAGATCGGTATCGAGATCCAGCGCGTCCAGCTCGTCCAGGTCGCCGCCGAGTCGGTAGGCGTCCACATGCACCAGCGGCACCGGCTCAGCCCCGACGCGCGCTCCGGCGCGGTGCTGGCGGGCGATGATGAATGTCGGTGAGCTGACCCGGCCCTGCACGCCGAGTCCCTCGGCGATCCCGCGAGTCAGCGCGGTCTTGCCCGCGCCGAGGGGACCGTCGAGCACCACCAGGTCACCCGCGACGAGTCCGGCGGCGAGTTCGCGACCGAAGGCCTCGGTATCGGCGACCGTGGGCAGGATCCGCTGCTGCCGTTCAGCCACCGGCGACCTCCGAGGTTGACGGGATATGTTCGATGACACCGGCGCGCACCAGTAGCCGGTCGAGCGCGGCGTTGACGATATCCGGGAATTGCAGGTGCGCCATATGCGCGGCGTCATCGAGGCGGATGAGTTCGCTTTGCGGCAACTCGCGCGCCAGCGCCCGCGAATTGCGGAACGGAATGACGACATCGTGCGCGCCGCCGAGTACCAGCACCGGCATATGCGCGAGTGTTGGCAGCGCCGCCGATTCGTCGTGCAGTTCGAAGATCCTGAGAAATTTCACGATCGTCTCGACGGGCGTGCGATCGATCATCAGCGTGGAGAAGCGCGACAGGGTGGGGCTCACCGGCCCGTGATACGAGCTGACATGCAGTATCGGCGTGATCACATGCCGAACGGTGCTGCGCCCGGCCTGCACCAGGGTGGGCGCGGTGTGCACGGCCAAACGGAAGCCGTCGATCGCGGGGTTGCGCAAGAGCTGGGTAATGCCCGCCGAAGTGACCTCGGCCGCCGCGGTCGAGAGCAGACCGATCCCGATCACCCGCGCCGCGAACAACTCCGGGAACTGCGCGGCCGCGGCCAGCACCGCCATACCGCCGAGCGAATGACCGACCAGGGCGACCGGACCGGTCGGCGCGGTCGCCTCGATGACGGCGGCCAGATCGCGGCCGAGTTGGGCGACGGTACAGCTCCTGGTGGTCGGCGTGCCGGAGCGGCCGTGGCCGCGCAGATCGAAGAAGACCAGGCGAACCCTTGGGCCCCAATGCTTTTCCAGATCACGGCGCTGGAAGTGGAAGGTCTCCATGGTGTTGCAGAAGCCGTGTACGAAGATCACGGTGACCGGGGCGTCGGGCGGACCGCATTCCCTGGTGGCCAGGCGCACACCGTCTTCGGTGAGCACCGCGCCGGAGCGGTCCTCGTCGAGCAGGTTGAAGTTCTCGTCGCGGTATTCATCGACACGGGCGGGCCAGAGCACCCGGGCGCCGATGCGCCGCAAGGTGTGTGCGCCCGCCAGCGCGCCGACCACACCGGCGGTGGCCACTCCACCGACGACGGTGCGGTTTCTCATCCGGTTCCCCCTCCTACATGGCGCCGGACCACTCGGCCGTGTGGTGCGCACACGACCTCATAGTGGATGGTGCCGAGCAGATCCGCCCAGTCCTGGGCCCGCGGTCGGTCCGCGCCGAACAGGATCGCGGTGTCGCCCTCGGTGACGCCCGCCGCATTATCGCCCAGGTCGACGACGAATTGGTCCATGCAGACGCGACCGACAGCGGGGCGCAGCGCACCGCCGAGCCACACCGAGAATCGGTTGCTCAACGGGCGAAACACGCCGTCGGCGTATCCGGCCGGAATGAGGGCGACGGTGGTGTCGCGCGGTGCGATCCACTGGTGGCCGTATGAGACGCCTTCTCCGGCGGCGACCGGCTTCACCAATGCGACGCGGGCCTGGAAGGTCATCGCGGGCCGCAGGCCGAAGTCGCCGAGTTCGGGTATCGGGGAGAGTCCGTACATCGCGATGCCGGGGCGGACCATATCGAAGGCGAGATCCGGGCGGGTCACGGTGGCGGCCGAGTTGGCGAGGTGGACCAGCTCCGGTTCGAGACCGTATTCCTTGGCGGTGGCGATGGCATCGACGAACCGGTCGCGCTGGACGTCGAGGTAGGGGTGTTCCGGCTCGTCGGCGTGTGCGAGATGGGAGAAGATCGCGCGCAACCGCACCACCTGCTCGTCCACCAGCGCACGCAGCGCCGCGAGCACCGTCGGATACTCGAGCGTCGCGATGCCGTTGCGATTGAGGCCGGTGTCGACCTTGAGCGAGACGATGGCGGTCCGGCCGGTGCCGCGTGCCGCCGCCTCGATGGCCCGCAGATGGGCCAGGGATGAGACGCCGATCTCGATATCGTGTTCGATCGCGGCGCCGAAGTCGGCATCGGAATTATTCAGCCAGCACAGAATCGGCGCGGTGATGCCCGCCTCGCGCAATTGCACCGCCTCGGCGACCGTGGTGACCCCGAGTTCAACGGCCCCGGCCGCCAGTGCGGCCCGGCCGACCTCGACAGCGCCGTGGTTGTAGCCGTCGGCCTTGACCACCGCCATCACCGCCGCATCACCGGCGTATTCCCGCAGAATTCGCACGTTGTGGGCAATGGCATCCAGATCGACAACCGTCTCCACTTGCGCCTCCACGGCTACTGATCCTGCCATTCGCCGTAACGCTCGCGCGAGGGCGTCGGTCACCGCGGGCATACCCCCGGGTCAGCTGGCTGCAACGGCACGCAGAATGGCGGGGGCGGCGGTGATCGAGCAGGGGCGGCGCCGAGGTCGGGGCGGCGCAGAGATGGTCTTGATGTGCGGCAGTACTCCAGTGCGGGTCGCGAACGGTCACCGGCACCCGGCGCGGCCGGGCGGGCGGAAGCCAGCGCTGGTCAGTGCGCGGCGAGAGCGCGCAGGATGCGGATGGCGGGGCGGAGGTGGTCGAGCAGGGGCGTTGCGGAGGTGGGGGCGGCTGACGGGTGGTTTTCGTGGGCGGCGAGGTTCGCGGCCAGGGCGTGGGCGCGGGCGGCGGCGGCCGCGGACCAGGCCGGATCGCGGCCCGCGGCGAGGAGGGCGCCGATAATCCCGGACAGGACGTCACCCGCGCCCGCCGTGGCGGCCCAGGAGCCGCCCGCCTCGTTGACGAGTACCGGTCGGCCCGGGGTGGCCACCAGGGTTGCGCGGCCTTTGAGCAGGACGGTGAGTTGCCAGGATTCGGCGAGGTCGCGCACGGCGGATACCCGGTCCTGGCCGACCTCATGTCCGGTCAGGCGGGCGAATTCACCGGCGTGCGGGGTGAGGACGGTGGGGGCGGTGCGGCCGAGGATCAGGTCGGGATCGGCGGCGACCAGGGTAAGGCCGTCGGCGTCGATGACGACGGGAAGGTCGGTGGACAGGATTTCGGCGAGCCGTTTGCCGGCGTCGGCATCGGTGCCAGCGCCGGGACCGAAAACCCAGGACTGGACTCGGCCGGTGGACGAGATGGTCGGGGCGGCGATGACTTCGGGGAAGTGGTCGAGCACCGCGGCCGCACCGGTTCCGGCATAGCGGACCATGCCCGAGGTGGCCGCGACGGCGGCACCCGTGCAAAGCACCGCGGCTCCGGGGTAGGTGTCACTGCCAGCGCAGATGCCGGTCACTCCCTGGGTGTACTTATCGTCGGTCGGGCCCGGGGTCGGCCATCCCGCACCGATTTCCGCTGGCGCCAGGGCCGCGAGATTCGGTTCCGGTAGTCGTAAACCGATGGGCACCAGCTCGATTCGTCCACAGTAGGGCGCGGCCAGGGCATGCACCGGCTTGTAGGCGCCGAATGTGACGGTGATAGCGGCGCGAACGGCGGGGCCGGTGACCGCACCGGTATCCGGATCCACTCCGCTGGGCAGATCCGCCGCGATGATCGGAACATTCAGAGCGGCAACGAGTTCCGCCGCCGTGGGGCGCAGTGGACCACGGCCGGAAATGCCGACGATGCCATCGATCACCAGATCAGGTGCTGCCGAACCGGTTTCGGCCAGAATTGCCGCACCGTGCCCCGATCCCGCAGCCGCCCCATCGCGTATCACGTCCGATGCGGTTCGGATCCGACCACCCGCCTTGCGCAGTGCGGCAAGGCCTTTCGGGTGGGTACGTTCCGGATTCAGCAGTACCGCGGTCACGGCGACGCCGCGGCGGCGCAGCATCGAACCCGCCCAGAGCACGTCACCGCCGTTATCGCCCGAGCCGACGAGCAGCAGCACCGACCGGCCCGCGATACCGCCGGTTCGCGCACGCAATTCACCCGCGACCACCGTCGCCAATCCGTAGGCCGCCCGGTGCATCGGCATGCCCTCGGGGACGCGGGCGAACAGCTCGGCCTCGGCCGTACGCACTTCATCGGCGGTGAAATAGCCCCGCTGGCTGGACATGAACGCTCGCCTCCATGGTATTGGTCGGGCACTGCGATTCCGCTGGTGCGGGGCATCGCCATCGCGGTCGAACCGGCACCGCCATGGCGCCGCGCAGACCCGCACGGTCAGCAGACTACGCTTGGCCAGCATGCCGATGGTGCGCCGTGCGATATCCACCCGGGTCGCAGCCGGGTTCGTCCTGGCGACGACGCTCTTGCTAGCGGGCTGCGGCTCCAGTGAAACGAAGTCACCCGCCCCGGCCACCACAGCCGAGACGAGCAGCCAGGCATCCACCGCCAAGTCCGGCGATACGAAAACCGCCGCCGTCACCGTCGATGTCGCGGATATGAAGTTCTCCCCGGCCGACGTCACCGTCAAGGTCGGCGACACCGTGACCTGGAAGTTCAAGGACAGCGTGCCGCACACCGTGCAGGGCATCGGCGATAAGGCAATGGGCATCAATAGCCCGATCTTCGACCGGGGCCAATGGAGCTACACCTTCATCGCGCCCGGCACCTATCGCTATCTGTGCTCGCTACATCCGCAGATGCGTGGCACCGTCACCGTCGAATAGCCCACCGGCCGAGCGTGCGGGACTCCCACGCCGCGTGCCGTGTTGGAGTTCATCGCCGCCACGGCCGCGACCAGCAGCCAATTCATGGTCGGCGGCCTGGCGGACAGCGACGACACCATCACGTCGCGTCGCCCGACGCCACCGGCCAAGCATGCGAGATTCGCACGCTACCTGGCGGATTCGAGTTCATCGCCGCCACGGCCGCAACCAGCAGCCAATAGAGGGTCAGCAGCGGCTTGGCCGAGAGCCACGACACCATCACGTCACGTAGCCCGATGGCCCACCGATCGGGTGAGTGGGACTCCTACACCCCGTGCCGCGTTGGAGTTCATTGCCTCCACGGCCGCGACCAAGGGGGCCAATTCCGGGTCGGCAGCGGCTTGGCCGAGGGCGCTCGACAGGGCCTCGTCGTGGGTGGGGCGCGCTCGGGCCAACAGTTCCAGGCCCGCGGGGGTGACATCGGTGTAGATGCCGCGGCGGTCGTCCGGGCAGAGATAACGCTGCAGTAGGCCGCGGTCTTCTAGGCGAGTGACCAATCGGGTCGTCGCGCTCTGACTCAGCACAACGGCTTCGGCGACCTGGTTCATGCGCAGATGTCCGCCGGGTCCGTCGTGCTGGCGACTGAGCACGACGAGCAGTGAGTACTCCCGCACGCTCAGTTCTTGACCGGATTGCAGGGCGCGTTCGATATGCGCCTCGATCCGATCGTGCAGCAGTGACAGTGCGTACCAACCATCGGCCAGGCCGGTCAGGGCGGCATCCGCGGTCATGGCATTCCTTCTGCTTCGGGACTCTTCCCCTCCAGGATAGATGGCCCCCGCAATAGCCCGCGCTTGCAATTATCAAGCGCCTGCAATTATTGTTGTCGCCTGTAAAGCTCAGGCGCAACATCACGTGGAGGCTCATGCTCATGCCGCTCGCACTACTCGCCCTGACACTCGGGGCCTTCGGAATCGGCACCACCGAATTCGTCGTCGTCGGCCTGCTCCCCGACATCGCCGACACCTACACGGTGTCGATCCCCACCGCGGGTCTGCTGGTCACCGGGTATGCGCTCGGCGTACTGGTCGGGGCGCCGATCATGACCGGACTCGGCACCCGGGTATCACGCAAGCGCATGCTGCTGATCAGCCTGCTGCTGTTGATCGCGGGCAACGTATTGTCCGCGCTCGCACCGACTTTCGGCCTCATGCTGACCGGGCGCATCGTCGCCTCGCTGGCCCACGGCGCCTTCTTCGGCATCGGCTCGGTGGTCGCCGGAAATCTGGTGCGCCCGGACCGCAAGGCCGGTGCGATCGCCATCATGTTCACCGGCCTCACCGTCGCGACCATCGTCGGCGTACCGCTCGGCACCCTGCTCGGCCAGCAGTTCGGCTGGCGGCTCACCTTCGGGCTCGTCGCGCTGGTCGGCGTAGCCGGGCTGTTCGGCATCGCCGCGCTGGTTCCCGACCAGCCCGCACCACACGACGCCCGCCTGCGGCACGAACTCGCCGTACTCACCAATCCGCAGGTGCTGCTGGCCATGGCGATGACGGTGCTCGGCTTCGGCGGCGTCTTCGCGGCGATCACCTACCTCGCGCCGATGATGACCGAGGTCACCGGCTATGCGGAGAGTTCGGTCACCTGGGTGCTCGTCCTGTTCGGCATGGGCTTCTTCCTCGGCAATCTGATCGGCGGCAAATTCGCCGACCGGCACCTGATGCCGATGCTCTACACGACACTCGGCGGCCTAGCGCTGGTGCTCGCGCTGTTCACACTGACGGCGCACAACAAAATCGCGGCCGCGATCACCGTCGTACTGATCGGCGCACTGGGCTTCGCGACCGTCCCACCGCTGCAGAAGCGCGTCCTCGACCAGGCGGGATCGGCACCCACGCTGGCCTCGGCGCTGAATATCGGCGCGTTCAACCTCGGCAATGCGGTCTCCGCATGGCTCGGCGGTGTGGTGATCGCCGCGGGGTACGGGTACACCGCACCGAACTGGGTCGGCGTCGGCTTGGTCGTCAGTGCCCTCGGACTGGCGGTGCTGTCCGGCATCCTGGAGCACCGGACCGCCGAACGGGCGAGCGAGACCACCGAACCGCTGGTTGCCGCACACTTCTGAGCGCCCCGAACCGACTGGCGGCGATCGGGATTCGGCCGCGCGGGACAGTTTCCTTCGCGCAGCTCCGGGTGCGTCCGATGAGACCGACCGGGCCGCGCTTGATCCGCGCCCGGTCCAGGTCGAATCACTCGCGACACGCCGCGTCGTTCGGGCGCGATTCGGCGGCCTTGATGCTTCGGGTCGAGCCCTGGGGCCGTGTGGTCTTCAGCGCTGAGCAGCGAACCGCTATTCGACCGTGACGGATTTGGCCAGGTTGCGCGGCTTATCGATGTCATAGCCGCGAGCCTGCGCCACTTCCGCCGCGAAGATCTGCAGCGGCACGGTGGACAGCAGCGGCTGGAACAGCGTTGGCGCCGAAGGGATTTCGATGAGATCGTCGGCGAATGGACGCACCGTGTCATCGCCCTCTTCGGCGATCACGATGGTGCGGGCGCCGCGGGCCTGGATCTCGCGGATATTGCTCAGCAGCTTGGAGTGCAGCACCGCTCGACCCTTGGGCGAGGGCATGACCACAATGACCGGCAGCCCCTCCTCGATCAGCGCGATCGGACCGTGCTTGAGCTCACCCGCCGCGAATCCCTCGGCGTGCATGTAGGCGAGCTCCTTGAGCTTGAGCGCACCTTCCAAGGCCACCGGGTAGCCGACGTGGCGACCCAGGAACAGCACGGTCGGCACGTGCGCCAGTTCGCGGGCGATGGCACGCACCTGCGGTGCGGTCTCCAGCACCTGCTGCACCAGCTGCGGCATCGCCTCGAGTTCGGCGAATTCGCGCGCCACCTCGTCCGGATACTTGGTGCCCCGGGCCTGCGCCAAGGCCAGTCCGACCAGATAGTTCGCCGCCACCTGCGCGAGGAACGCCTTGGTTGACGCGACGCCGATCTCCGGTCCGGTCCTGGTGTAGAGCACCGCATCGGACTCGCGCGGAATCTGTGCGCCGTTGGTATTGCAGATGGCGAGCACGCGCGCCTTCTGCTCCTTCGCGTGTCGCACCGCCTCGAGTGTGTCCGCGGTCTCGCCCGACTGCGAGATGGCCACAACCAGCGTCGAACGGTCCAGCACCGGATCGCGGTAACGGAATTCGCTGGCCAGCTCCACCTCGACGGGCAGCCGGGTCCAGTGCTCGATCGCGTACTTGGCCAGCAGTCCGGCGTGATACGAGCTGCCGCAGGCGACGACGAATACCTTGTCGAAGTCGCGCAGTTCCTGATCGGCGAGACGCTGCTCGTCCAGCACGATCCGGCCACCGGCCGCATCGTGGGTGAAGTGCCCGATCAGTGTGTCGGCGACACCGGCTGGCTGCTCCTCGATCTCCTTCAGCATGAAGAAGTCGTGGCCGCCCTTCTCGGCGGCGGCCAGATCCCAGTCGATGGTGAACGGGCGGGTCCGCGCCAGCGCGTCGTTGCCCGCGAAATCGGTGACCGTATAGCTGTCGGCGGTAATCACGACCGCTTGGTCCTGGCCGAGTTCGACGGCCTCGCGGGTGTGCTCGATGAATGCGGTGACATCGGAGGCGATGAACATCTCGCCCTTGCCGACACCGACGACCAACGGCGTCGAACGGCGCGCGGCGACAATGACATCCGGGTGGTCGGCATGGGCGAAGACCAGGGTGAAAGCGCCTTCGAGCCGACGCAGCACGGCCAGCGCGCTCGCGGTGAAATCACCGGCGGTCGGCCCCTCGGCATACGCGCGCGCCACCAGGTGCACGGCGACCTCGGTATCGGTATCGCTGCCCAGCTCCACCCCGGCGTCCTCGAGTTCCCGGCGCAGCGGGGCGAAGTTCTCGATGATGCCGTTGTGCACCACGGCCACCTTGTTGGTGGTGTCGCGGTGCGGATGGGCGTTGCGGTCGGTCGGCGCGCCGTGGGTAGCCCAGCGGGTATGTCCCATACCGGTGGTGCCCGCGAAGTGGTCGGTCCCGACTTCGGCGAGTTCGGCCTCGAGATTGGCCAGTTTGCCCGCCTTGCGTTCCACCGCCAACACGCCCGCGCCATCCAGGATCGCGACGCCCGCGGAGTCGTACCCGCGATATTCCATGCGGCGCAAAGCGTCAACGACAACGCCGAGGGCGTCCCGGTATCCGACGTACCCCACGATTCCGCACATGGCTCACCAGAGTACTTATCGGATAACGTTCACGTCGTGTCGGCGTCTGTGAAATCACTTCTGAGCACCCTGACCAGCCGGGGGCCCCACCGCGTACTGCGCGGCAATCTCGCCATCGCCGGTCAGCCCGGCGTGGT
Source organism: Nocardia sp. NPDC005998 (assembly GCF_040614395.1). Classification (NCBI taxonomy): domain Bacteria; kingdom Bacillati; phylum Actinomycetota; class Actinomycetes; order Mycobacteriales; family Nocardiaceae; genus Nocardia; species Nocardia sp. NPDC005998. The sequence goes on from NZ_JBEXUI010000025.1 coordinate 69,486, forward strand.
GTTCACCCCGGAGTCCGGACTGAATCTGCCCGCGGTCGCGTTCGGCCACGGCTGGCTGACCAGCACCGCCAACTATCGCACCACCCTCGAACACCTGGCGTCCTGGGGTTTTGTGGTCGCGGCCCCCGATACCGAGCGCGGGCCGATTCCGTCACATCTCGGGCTGGCCACCGATCTGCTCACCACTCTGGATATCTGCACCGGCGTCCGGTTGGGTGACGGTGCGATCAGCGTGCATCCGGAACGCCTGGCCCTGGCCGGTCACGGGATGGGCGCGGGTGCGGCGGTCATCGCCGCCGGACAACGCCGCGTCGCCGCGGTTGCCGCGCTCTACCCCGCGCCGACCGCGCCGTCCGCCGAGACCATCGCGCCCGATATCGATGCGCCCGCATTGGTGCTGGCAGGGGCCACCGATATCGAATCGGTCAGCTCGAATGCGATCCCGTTGGCCGCGGCGTGGGCCGGATCGGTGGTGCTGCGGGAGGTCGACGGGGCGTCGCACAACGGCATTGTCGAAGGGCGTCGGGCGCTCGCGGCATTGGGTGCCGGAAAGCATGAAGCCAAGACCACCCGGACTACCCGGGCCATCTTGACCGGCTATCTCCTGCACAAACTGTTGCGCGACAAGACATATGCGGCGTTCTCCGATCCCGAGGCACACATCCCGCACACCACGGTGGTCGATCCGGAAGCGCCACCCGAGCAGGAGAAGCCGAAGCTCTCGGTCCTGCAAATCGCGCAGCTATTGCGCAAATAGCGCGCTGGTGGTCAGGGACGTAGTCCATCGAGCGCGAGTTCGATGAACCGCCGCCAATCGCCGAACCCGTCGCGGCTGATCGTGGCGACCGCGCCGACGAGCATATAGAGGTCGGCGACGGTGGCATCCGCGCGAATGCTGCCGTCGGCCCGGCCTCTGGCCAGTAGTTCCGCACCGAGTTCGGCCAGATCGTCGCGCACCGTACCGCGCGGTTCGGTATCACCGAGCACCGATTCGATGGTGCCCGACAGCACACGCCCCTGCTCATGCACTTCGGCGACATGGCCGAGGAAGCCTGCCAGCGCCTGCCTGGTATCCGGATTCGGGAGGCAGGTCCGTCGCACGTACTCGAGAATTCCGGCGAAGCGCTGTTCCGCGGCCGCCTCGATCAAGGCACGACGGGTCGGGAAATGGCGGTAGACGGTGCCGACCCCGACCCCGGCGGCGCGCGCCACATCGGCCATCTGCACCTCGTCACCGCGTTCGGTGAACAGCGCCGTCGCGGTTGCGAGCACGTGGTCGCGGTTGCGGGCAGCATCGGTGCGGAGCTTGCGGGTGTTCGGGTCGGTCATCGATCTCCCTGTCTGCTGACCGGTCGTAGGTTAGACCGGGCTCGGGATCGGTGCGCGGGTGCGTTCGACCACGATCGCGACCGTCAAGAAGATGAGCATCACCAAGGCGATGAAAAGTTGCGGATCCATTCCGATGACCTTGGTCGCGTCGGCCGCATGCTCGGGATCCTGCGCGGCGGTGCCCGGGAAGAGCAGCGCGCCGTACATGGCGAGCCAGGTGACGGATCCGAGTGCGGCGGACAGGAAGAACTGGTTGCGGAGGTTTCCGGTGCGCTGCCACAGGACGACCAGGCCGATCGCGCCGATCAGTACGCCCATGCCGATGTATTGGGCGTCATGGAATTTGGCGTGTGGGGGCCAGGCCGGGTTGTGCAGGTGGAGGTCGGCGATATCGGGGATGACCAGGTCGGCGAGGAGGGGGCCGATGAGGGTGTTGAGGAGGACGGCGCCGACGAGGATGCGCGGGAGGGTCCAGTGGGTGGTCATGGGTGGCCTATCGGTCGGGAATGATGAACCGGAATCCGATTCCGTTTTAACGGTAAGTCGGTGGCTGCGGACTGTCAACGGGCCGTGTGGGTTTCGCAGTTGTTCGCTCGGTTGTCCGGGTCGGGCGACGGCATTTGTCGACCGTGGACGACCTGTGCGGACTCGCTCGCGGACCGCTTGCACGGTGATCGGCCGCTCGGTACGGTCGATCCAGCTGAAAAAAGGGGGCGGGGAGCCGGTCCAGCCCTGTTCGATGTCATCGACATCCGGCGACGGGGAGGACCAGATGGTCAGCAGGGGGAAGCTCGTGGTTGGTGCCGCGTTCACGGTTGGTGTCGTTGTGTTGTCGGGGTGTGGGTCTTGAAGGGCGGCGGCCGAATACAAGGACCTGGAAACGAACCTGCCTCAGCAGAATCCGGCCACGCCGAAAATCTTCTCCTGGCCAGGTCTGTAAGAAAGGGGCGATCCGTTGTCCGGCAATGAGTCCACCCAGATCCCCCCGAAGGGGGAAAACGTATTCCATTGGGACCGTGGCGAAATCGAGGACGCGTTCAAACCGCTGGATCCCAAACCATCTCACGACGCGGCTATGACGTACTCCAACGTCGCCACCCAATGGGACCAGGGCCTAGAGACTTTCGCCCGTTCCGTCCAGGGCTCCATCGCCGAGGCATGGGAAGGTTCGGCCGCCGACAAGGCCAAGGATGCGATCAACCGATATGTCACCGACGCCCACCAACTGACTCCACTGATCACGCAGATGTCCAACGACATGCAGTCCGCCGCCGAGGGAGTCCGCGCGGTCGCCAATGGAATTCCGGAAGCCAACCACCACTCTTGGACCGCAAATGTCTGGCCGCCCCGCGCCCATGAGGAAGAGACCACCAAGAACGAGGCCACCGCTGGCGCCCGCAATGCCATGCTCACGAACTACGTGAACAAATTCGCCGAATTCGATGGCCGAGTCCCCGTGCTGCCCACCGCGCTCGACCCGACCAATCCACTCGATATCTCCGGACCGACCAAATCCGGTGGCAACGAGCCGGGTTCGTCCGGCCCCGGCGGAACGGGAGGCCCCGGTACAACCGGCGGTCCGTCCACCCCAGGCGGCGAAAGTCCTGAGAAGACCGATGGCGGCAAGACCACCGAAGAGCCGTCTTCCACGGACACCAACCCGACCGATACCACCACGAGCTCGACCGACCCGAGCAGCACGACGTCGACCACACCGACAACGACAACACCCACTATCCCGACCACAACAACGCCGAGCACCGCAACAACCCCGAGCTCGACTCCGATCACGACGGGCTCGCCGGGCTCCCCGGGTAGTTCCACTTCGACGTCGCCGAGCCCTGGCCGCACCGTATCCGGCACCCCACGCACGACCACCACCAATCCCGCTGCGGCCGCGGCCACTACATCCACCTCGACGACCGGACGTAGCGGAATGGGTATGGGTGGTATGGGTGCCGGTGCCGGCCGAGGAAAGTCCGACGAAGACAGCACCCACCAGATACCGGACTACCTCATCAACGCCGCCAACACCGAGGAACTGCTCGGCGAAATCGCAAGGACTGTCGAAGGTGGTGTGATCGGCGAGAACCCCGAATCGCCTCCGCCAGTACGCCCCTGATCGCGCTGATATCCGCTCCGGCTGTACGCGACATCGTGCGGCCGGAGTATCGGCGTGCCACCGGGCCCACTCAACTCGGGGCAGCGACCGGCCGCGGCAACTCCGGCTCGAACTCGGGCAGCGCCAGCGGACTCCTCCACCGCATCGCCGACAAACCTACTGGCAGCAACCGGAATACGTATTCCGACCGGACACATATACACCGCACGATCGATTGGATCCGCTAGATGGCTGAATGGACTTGGGAACCGGACGATTTCGCCGCACTGTGGTTCAGCCCCGCGAACGACCGCTTCCCCAATCCACTTCGCTTCACCAGCCGCTTCGCCTACCGCGACGACTTCGACGCCCACCGGGTCACCATGCGCGAGCGCTACTCCCCCGACGAACTCGAAGAGATCGAGCTCGCCCTGCACACCCTGTCCACCTCGACGATCCACATCCAAATCTTCGGCGGCACCACCCAACACAAGAACCCCAACGGGGGCGTCCGCGTCTACCGCATAGTCGGCGCACGCACCGACCACCACGCAATGTCATTGGCCCAAGCCACCTTCGGCGACACCAACGGCCCCATCCGCTGCCGCCTGTTCCCGGTGGACCACCTCCCCGCCCAACTGACCAGTTCCCTCCCGCCCTGCTCACCCGGCACTCACCCAGCCGCAACTTTCCACCCCGACGACATCTACGGCCGACCCAACGGCCACCTCGAAAGCATCACCCGCAACTCCCCTCGCGAGCGCTACCAACGCCTGCTGAACCGCCCAGCCGACGGCGGCGGCTCCGCCCTCCTACACACCGGCTCCGTCAATAGACTCACCACCCCCCGCACCACCGTCCAGTGGCACGACATAGCCAACGACGGCCGCTACACCGAACTCCGCGGCCCCCACATAACCATCCGTCCCACCACCCCCACCGCCCTGACCACCCACTTCACCAATTGGATCGACCAAACAACCCAACGCCTGCGCGAAGCGGAGGAAGACCGCTGGTAACCCGGGCGGTTAGGCGGCTGGATCTATTGCGGCACAACGTCTTCGGGTAGACCGCAACATCGCCCGCCTTCAGACCAACCAACTCTTGCGACGGTAGTACTCCGACTCCTCATCGCCCTCGTCATCGATCGGCATCACAACATCCTGCGCCTTTCGAGCCGCGATCGACCGCGCAATCGCCTCCCGCTGCTCACGCGCCTCCGCCGCCACGCGGTCTTGCTCTGCCCGCGCCTCGACCTCGAGCCGCTCCTTCTCCTCTGCCGCGAGACGCTCCTGTTCCGCGTACTCCGCTCGAGCTTGTTCGACTGCGGCGAGCACCTCGGCTCCGCCGTGCCCACTGAGGCTCTGCCGCATATCCTCGTATTCCTGCTGAAGCCGCCGGACCCCGCGCAGGTGTTCCTCTACGACACAGTCGATTTCGTAGGCGTAGTCCACGGTGTCATCCCTCCCGATTGATTGCCAGCATGGTCACAACGGCCCCGCCTCGGCGAGTTTGGCGCCACTATCGGTTGCCTCGCCGGGTTGGGTGCCGCTCGGCATCGGTTCCGGATAATGCTCGCCATCCTCCTCGCGCTTGCCCGATGACGGGACCCCAGGAACAGTCCCCGACTGTCCTGAGGGAGTCCCTTCAGGCGCGGGAGATTCGCCACTCGACTTCTCCGGCGTCGATTCCGAGGCGGACTTGTCGCCCGATGTGGACTTGTCGTCCTCTCCCTTGGGGTCGTCGGTCGAAACCGTCAGATTCCCCTTGTCATCCAGCTTCACCCCGTACTCATGGGTCTTGCCATCCGCATCGGTCATTACGAATTTCGGCTGACCATCGGCGCCGATCTCGAGCTTCAGGTGCTTGCCAGCCAGGTCGAACTCGGCTTTGACCGTGCTGTCCGGCTTGCCGTCGCCATCTTTGTCCTCGGTCTTGTTCGTATCGAAAACCTTCTCGATCTCTTTCACCGCGTTTTCGACCCCGTCCTTGATCGAGGTACCCAGCGATGTGAGTCCTTGACCGACGGATTCACCCAGGGACGTCAATTGCGACGCTGCCGAGGTCAGGGATGAGAGCCCGGACAGGAGACTGCTCGCTGTTGTGGCCGCCGTCGTAGTAGTGGTCGGCGAGCTGCCGGGATTGCTCGGCGAAGTGCCAGGGTTGCTCGGCGAGCTGCCAGGGTTGCTCGGCGAGCTGCCAGGGTTGCTCGGCGAAGTGCCAGGATTGCTCGGCGAAGTGCCAGGTGCCGACGGACTGGTCCCCGGATCGTTGGTGGTGGGCTTCACCGTAGTATCCGCTGGCATCGGGTACGCCCCGATGTCCAGTGTGTTGAGCGCCTTCTCGAGGTCGCCGTACAGTCGGCGAATATTATCCTCGGTACTTTTGCACAGCTCCTCGAATTTGGTCACAGTTCCTTCGACATGCGGAACAAAGGTCTCCTTCAACCACTTCTTGGCATCCTCGCCGATCTCGGAATCAGGCTGAAGGCAGCCGTAATCGATCAGCGAATCAATTTCTTTCCTACTGAGACCGTTCCCGTCCGGAATATCCGCCTGCGACCTGTTCCAGTATTTGTCAACCGTTTCCGCCTTTGCCTTGACGATACTTCGCAGGCCAGCAGTGGTCGACTTCAGCGTCAACGAGATTCCGGTGACATGATCATAATCGGTCTCAGCCCTCTTGACCTGGGCGTCCAGCATGTTCAGGGCCGCGTCTCCCGCCTGACCCTGCCACACCGTGGACAGCGCCGACCGCTGCCGACGCTGCGTATTCAGCTCCTCACTGAGCGAACTGACGATCTTCTCGAGGGTAGTAGAAATATTGTCGAGCTGCCCGAGGTCCATATCCCGCTCGGTATCATATTTCGCACACAGCTTCGTATACTCTTCATTACCGCACAGCTCGCGCTTACCGTATCCGAAATACGCAAATACCTTCACATATCTCGGCAGATAGTGTTCGAAATACTGCAGCCCGGGAGCGCCACCGTCCAGCATCTCCTTGACGGTTGCATTCGCCGAGGCGGTGTACGCAGACGATGCGTTATCAGCCATTAGCTCACCCCGCACATTCCAAATACATCAATCTGCCGGGAAATTTCACGAAGTTCCAGCATCACAGATCCACCCCCGCCGCTGTAATTTTCTTGACATTTGCATCATCGACGGTCGCGTAGGCATTCGCACTCGTACTGGCTTGGGTCCCCATTTTATCGACTGCCGTCTGCCAGTTCCTGAGCCAAGTTCCGATACGCCCCAGGGCGTCGCCGACCTTCTTGCCCTCGGCCGCGTAGTCTCTGCCCGCTTGGGCGGGACCGAACTTCCAGCCCTGAACATCGGCGGTCTTGCCGCCGACATTGGCCGCCGAAGTCTTCAGGTTGTTGCCGAGCTTCTGCAGCGCGGTTGGATCTACCGTTACCTGCCCACTGGCCACGAGAACCCTCCATCCCAACTACTTCGCGGTCGTCCCCACCCCAGCTGCAATCCAATGCCACAACAGGGTGCTGTCATATCTCTATGGACGCGCCCGCGTCGGGTTCGGTTCCATCGGATTGATTGCCCAGGTCGTATCAGCAGGAATCTACTGGGTGGGTCTATCGGCTACAACCGACCATCAGCCCGGCGAGCGGGTCTCACCGCGTCGATCAGATCCGCAGGTTCCACTGATCCGCACGTCTGTCGCGCGGATCAGTGCAGCCTGCGGCCGACGGTACCCACGAAGGGTCGGAGGTGTGGGGCCGTTGTCGGACAGTGTAATTGGGGGTCGGTAGCGTCGTCGAGACATAGACCGACGACGGGTCCACCCGGGCAGTCGCAGCACTGGGAACGTAGTGATCCCCAGTGCTGCAAGCAGTTTGATGCGCGGACCAGATCAGCGGTTAGTTGCCGATCTTCCCCTTATCGGTCCGCACCCACTCCGACGACCCATCGGGATGCCGGTGGAACTCCCATGCGGAGTAGTCGCCGTCCTTCTCCACCACGGTCACCTGGTCGGCGATGCCGTCGTGGTCCCAGTCGGTCCACACCTGCATGGCCTCGGGGCCGGTTGTGGTGATGGTGTCGAGGGTGCCGTCGCCGTCGATGTCCTGGGTGGGGTGGTGCAGTTCGACTTCGCCGAGGCCGTCCAGGGCAGAGGATGCGTCGATGCCGGGTAGATCCATGCCCGGGAATTCACCTGAGGTGATCATGACTCCTCCTGGTCGGGACTCGCGTGGGCGACACGGCGGTCGATCGGTGGGTACCGGTCCATAGTGTCATCCGCGAGTCCCGGGCGCAGCCGCTGCCCTATTTGTTGGGGACGATCACTTTTTCGGAATGATCAGCCACAGCACCAGATACACGATGAACTGCGGGCCGGGGAGCAGGCAGGACAGGACGAAGAGCAGGCGAACAACGTTGGCGTTCCAGCCGAAGTATTCGGCGATGCCACCGCAGACACCGGCGATCCACTTGTCGTTGTTGGAGCGGCTCAGGCGGCGGGTGGGGGCGGGGGCGGTCATGGCGTTCCCTCTCTGGTGATATTCGGTACGACATCAACTCTGCCGAGGAAAGCCGCGGCCCACATCGGTCGCATGACCTATCCCGACCCTGATTTCCGCAGGTCGGAACTCAGGGTGTGACCCCGAGCCCACGATGACCCGGCCCGCTGCGGACGCGCTGGGCGAACACGGCAGACTCGTGCGGGTGAGCACCACTCTGCACGCCCGCGGACTGTCCGCGGGCCACGGCGAACGAACCCTGTTCGACGACCTGGACTTCACCCTCGCCGCGGGTGATGTGATCGGCCTGGTCGGCATGAACGGCGCGGGCAAGTCGACGCTGCTGCGTATGCTCGCGAACCGATCCACGCCTACCGGCAGCATCACCTTGTCACCACCCGACGCCACCGTCGGATACCTGGCACAGGAGCCCGAGCGGGTCCCCGGGGAGACGGTGCTCGAATTCCTCGGCCGCCGTACGGGTGTGGCCGACGCGCAGCGGATCATGGACGCCGCGGCCGAGCGTTTGGCAGATGGCGGCGAGGACGAATATTCGCCAGCCCTCGAGCGCTGGCTCGCACTCGGCGGTGCCGATCTGGACCAGCGGGCCCAGGAGGTCGCGGCGGATCTCGGTCTCACGGAAGGCCTTCCGAACGGCCTCAATACACCGATGATCGGACTCTCCGGCGGTCAGGCGGCACGGGCCGGACTCGCATCGGTGCTGTTGTCCCGCTTCGACATTCTGCTGCTCGATGAGCCGACCAATGACCTCGATCTGGACGGCCTCGCCCGGCTCGAACAGTTCGTGACCGGCGTTCGGGTACCGCTGATGGTGATCAGTCATGACCGAGAGTTCCTGGCGCGCACGGTAAACCGCATCGTCGAACTCGATCTCGCGCAACAGCAGGTGGGGATCTACGACGGCGGCTACGAGTCGTACCTGATGGAGCGGGAGATCGCCCGCGAGCATGCCCGCGAGGCCTATGCGGAGTACGCCGACACCAAGGCCGGACTCGAAGCCCGCGCCCAGATGCAACGCAACTGGCTCGAGCACGGGGTTCGCAATGCTCGCCGAAAGGCGCGCGACCCCAAGAAGATCGATTCCGATAAGGCGGGTCGCAAGATGCGCGCGGAATCCACCGAGAAGCAGGCCGCCAAGGCCCGCCAGACCCAGCGGCGCATCGAACGCCTGGAGGTGGTCGACGAGCCGCGCAAGGAATGGGAGCTGCGCATGAGCATCGCCGCCGCCCCGCGCAGCGGTTCGGTGGTCGCCACCCTGTCCAATGCCACCGTCACCCGAGGAGAATTCGTCCTCGGCCCGATCACCACTCAGATCGACTGGGCCGACCGTATCGTGCTTACCGGAGTCAATGGTTCGGGAAAGTCCACGCTGCTCGCGCTGCTGCTCGGAAAGATCCAGCCGGACAATGGAACTGCCGCACTCGGCTCCGGCGTCGAAATCGGCGAGGTCGACCAGGCCCGCGGCCTGTTCCGCGGAAGTGCCGCCCTCGCCGACACTTTCAGCACCGAAATGCCCGACTGGCCCGATGCCGATGTCCGCACCCTGCTGGCCAAATTCGGCCTGCGCGGCCCACACGTCCTGCGTCCGTGCGAAACCCTGTCCCCTGGCGAACGCACCCGCGCCGCCCTCGCCCTCCTCCAAGCCCGCGGCGTAAACCTGCTCGTCCTCGACGAGCCGACCAACCACCTCGACCTGCCCGCCATCGAACAACTCGAGCAGGCCATCGAATCCTTCGAGGGCACAATGCTTCTGGTAACCCACGACCGCCGCATGCTCGACTCGGTCACCGCAACCCGCCGCTGGCACATGAATAACGGCCACCTCACCGAAAGCTAGCTGGCCCCTGCGCCGGGCAATCCGTTGAAGAGCCCGAAAGCCGTCTCAGCCACTGATGGTGCGCCAGACCGGCACCACCGGCTCCTCGGTCGGGCTCGCTGGCGCCCGGCACGTCGAATTGAGCACCACCATCACTCCGAGCCAGCCACCCTGACGAAACTTGGGAGACCTGTGTTGGGGCAGTGCGGGCGGGTGCACAGGGTGGCTCAGGGCGTGCTCGGGCAAGTTCCAAGAGTTCGGCGGCTTGGGTGTGTCCACGGCGTCTGTGGTGGCGTTGCAGTTCGAGGGTCAGCGCGGCACGCGGGACACCCCGGCGCAGAGCGGCGTTCAGGGTCGCCAGGGCATCCGGTCGGCTGGCGGTTCGTGCTACGTCGATTGTGGTTCGGGCGGCGTTGGTGGTGACGGTGCCGCGGATCAGTTCGAGTTCGGCTTTGTCCACATGGTCGCGGTGGATGATGAGGCGGCCGATGCGGGAATCCTGTTGACCAAGGACGTGGGTGGGGTGGTTGTGCTGGACCGCGAAGCCGTGGAGTTCGGCGGCAGTGTGGTAGGCGGCGGCGAGGGAAGGCACGCCCATCGATAGGCGGGCCGCCTCTACGCGCAAGTGGGCCGAAGGTGCGGTAGTGGCCTCGCGGAAGACGCCGCGGAAGACCCGGACCCATTCGCCTTGGTCGAGGAGTGCGCGCATCTCTGCGCGGGTGTATTCGCATAGCACCTGCCACGAGGCGAACACTCCGAATTGCTTGTCGCGCACTTCTTCCAGACCTGGTCGCATGTGCCAACTATCGGCGAACAGCGCCTCGTCCTCGGTGCGCCGACCAGCGCAAACAGAAAGTCTGTGGATAACCCGTTTCCTGTGGACAACTCGCCGCTTCGGGATCGCCCGACAACGGCGAGGACCGGTCCACACATCGTGACAGCTTCACATCCGGACATTGAAGCTCGCACAACGGGTGCGGTGCCGGGGCGGCCGCCGGAACGGCCTACACCGCGGCGACGCGCTTGGCCAGGTCGTCGGCCAGTTGTTGGGCCTGAACCGGGTCGGTGGCCTCGACCATTACTCGGACCAGTTGTTCGGTTCCGCTGGGACGCAGCAGGATTCGGCCCGAGTCGCCGAGAGCTCGTTCGGCTTCCTGCACCGCCTCCTGGATTTCGGGGGCGGCGGCGACCGCGGCCTTGTCGGTGACCGGAACATTCACCAGGACCTGGGGGACGGTCTCGAGTACCGATGCCAGATCGGCCAGTGTGCGGCGGGTTTGTGCCATGCGGGCCATGAGTTTGAGTCCGGTGAGGATGCCGTCGCCGGTGGTGCCGTAGTCGGGGAACACCACGTGGCCGGATTGTTCGCCGCCGAGGTTGTAACCGCCGCGGCGCAGTTCCTCGAGGACGTACCGGTCGCCAACGGCGGTGGTGCGCAAGGTGATTCCGGCTTCGCGCATCGCGATGTGCAGTCCGAGGTTGCTCATCACGGTGGCGACCAAGGTGTTCTGGGCGAGCGAACCGGTTTCGTGCATGGCCAGCGCGAGGATGGCCAGGATCGCGTCGCCGTCGACGATCGCGCCATTGGCGTCGACGGCCAGGGTGCGGTCGGCGTCGCCGTCGTGTGCGATGCCCAGGTCCGCGCCGTGCTCTCGCACCGCGCGCTGGATCTGGTCGAGATGGGTCGAGCCACAACCGTCGTTGATGTTCAGGCCGTCCGGCTCGGCATTGATCGCGAACACCGTGGCTCCGGCCTCGCGGTACGCGGCGGGACCGACCTCGGCGGCCGCGCCGTGCGCGCAGTCGACCACAACGGTGAGCCCGGACAAATCCTGTCCGGTCGCCTCGACCAGATGCTCGACGTAGCGCTCGTGCGTTCCTGCCAAGCTGTACTGGTCGGGTATGACCAGCCCGTGGTCCCGGGCACCGGATGCGTTCACCACTCGACCGATGGCGGCGCCGACCGGACGCAGCGGCGCGCCCTCGGCGATCAGCGCCTCGATCCGGTCCTCGATCGCGTCATCGAGTTTGTGCCCGCCCGCCGCGAAGATCTTGATCCCGTTGTCCGGCATGGGATTGTGTGAGGCCGAAATCATGACGCCGAGGCAGGCGTCGTACAGACCGGTCAGATATGCGACGGCGGGTGTCGGAAGTACCCCTACCGAAAGCACATTCACACCCGCGGCGGTCAGACCGGCGGTCACCGCGGCCTCGAGCATTTCGCCGCTGGCGCGCGGATCGCGACCGACCACGGCGAGCGCGCGCTTCTTGCCGCGGCTCAGAATCTGCGCCGCCGCTCCGGAAACCTGCAGCGCCAGTTCCGGACTCAGTGATCCGTTGGCAAGCCCGCGGACTCCGTCGGTGCCGAACAAACGTCCCATACCCTCGCCCATCATCGGTGGATCCGCGGCGTGCCCGAAGGCAGCGATCTGTACGACCGGGAAGTACCCCGCGAATGCCTCGAGTTCATACAGCACGAGAGCAGGCGCCCAGCGATACTGGGAGCCTGCTCTCGTGCAGGTGCCCCGCCGACCGTACCGTCTCCAACACTTCCAGAGTGACGGAAGACGGCGGCCGACGCAGCCAAAATCAGCGCTTCGAGTACTGCGGCGCCTTGCGGGCCTTCTTGAGGCCGTACTTCTTACGCTCGGTGGCGCGCGGGTCACGGGTGAGGAATCCGGCCCGCTTCAGGGCGGGACGGTCATCCGGGGTGACCTCGATGAGCGCACGGGCGATGGCCAGACGCAGCGCACCGGCCTGGCCCGAGGGGCCACCGCCGACGAGACGCGCGTGGATGTCGAAGGACTCGGTCCGCTCGACGGTCACCAGCGGGGACTTGACCAGCTGCTGGTGCACCTTGTTCGGGAAGTAGTCCTCGATGGTGCGGCCGTTCAGCACGAAGTTGCCGGTACCCGGCAGCAGGCGCACGCGGACGACGGCCTCCTTGCGACGACCAACGGTCTGCACCGGGCGGTCGATCACGATCGGGGCGAAGGTGGTGGGCTCGGCCTCGTAGCCGTACTCCTCCTCGACGACCTCGACGTTGGCGTCATCGACGACCGCGTCGTCGGTGTAGTCCTCGTTGTATTCCTCGGGAGCGGTCACTGGGCCACCTGCTTGATCTCGAACGGAATGGGCTGCTGGGCGGCGTGCGGATGCGTCGGGCCCGCGTAGACCTTCAGCTTGCCCGCGATGGCGTTGCCGAGCTTGTTCTTCGGGATCATGCCCTTGACGGCCTTCTCCACGAGACGATCGGGGCGCGACTCCAACACCTGACCGACAGTGCGCGACTTGAGGCCGCCCGGGTGTCCGCTGTGGTGGTGGATCAGCTTGTCCGACTTCTTGTTGCCGGAGATGGCAACCTTGTCGGCGTTGATGATGATGACGAAGTCGCCGCCATCGAAGTTCGGCGCGTAGGTCGGCTTGGTCTTGCCGCGCAGCAGATTCGCTGCCTGGACGGCGAGACGGCCGAGCACTACGTCAGTGGCGTCGATGACGTACCACTTCCGGGTCACGTCACCCGCCTTGGGGCTGTACGTAGGCACAGTGGTTCCCTGTCTGTAGTCGGTGTTGCCAGCCACGGCGCGCGGTCGAGCGAGGTCCCGGCGGCCGGTGGAGACCCGGGGCTCGACGTACCTTCCACACGCCAACGGGCAACGATACCAGCCATGCCCGAGCGGTATGAAACCGGTCAGATCTCGATCGGCGGACCGTGATCGATGGCGCCGGGCGGACCGGGCACGACATAGCGGGGTACGTCGATGCTCGGCTGCGCGCATTCGGCTCCGGCCGCGTCGTAGCCGGAGTCTTCCAGTACCAGGACCAGGCCCTGGTCGAATCCGCGCGCTGCGGCGATGCCCGCACGCTGCTCATTGGTGACATACGGGGTCAATGGACAGGAGACCGGCGCGATCGAGGCGGCCAATTCGACCCGGTCACCGCCGGACGGCATGCCCATGGCGGCCAAGGCGGCGGCACCGGCCACCGCTTGGGCGCCGAACAACTTGCCCCACCGCTTGCCCTTACGCGGCTTGTCCTCGTCATCCGATTCGGGTGGCCGCTCGCCCCACTGGCCCTCGGCACCAGGATGTTGCTGCGGTTGATAGGGACCGTGCGGTCCGAGCGGAGGCGCCGGCGCTTGCGGCGGCGGGCTCTGGGGTGCGGATCCTTGCGGACGCCCCATCGCGGCGTCGGGGTACTGCCCGGGCGGCCGGGTGAATCGACTTCCCAACTCGGCGAGGTTCGGCGGTAGGGATTCCCGACCGACCCGCGTGGTCGGCTCCTCACCCGTGGGTTCGGCGGGCGGCACGGTCGGATACCCGGGCCCGTACTGAACCACCGGCGCATGCGGTTGCGCTGGCTCTGGATGCCCGGACCTCGGTTCCGGACGAACCGGCACCTGCTCCGGCCGCGGCGGCAGATCCGGCCGCCCCTGCAACACCTCCGCCTGCCGCTGCGCCGATAACGCCTGCGCGGCCTCGACCTGCCGCTGCGCCGAAAGTGCCTGCTGCTGGGCCGATTCGACCTGTTGCACCGACTCCGCCTGCCGCTCCCGCGACACCGGCGGCGGCGTCGGCTCGGCATGCCGCCCCGCCGACTCGGGCTCTCCGTTCTCGTTATCGGTCACCAGCAGATGCGAGGCACCGAGCACCAGCGCATGCATCGGATGATCGGCCACATGCAACCGGTGCCCCAAGTGGTTCTGGAAGGCCAGCCGCAACGCGTCGTTGAAGCAGACATTGCCCGACAGCAGCACCGTCGAGGTGTCCGCGCCGATCGAGCGCGCGGCGGCCATCACCTCGATCACCACATTGTCGGCCGAACGCGCATCGCGCATGGCCTCGGCGGTCACCGGCACATCGACCGATTCGGTCGGCTGCTCATCGTCGCCGTGCACCGCGACCACCAGCATGGTCCGCCCATCGGAGTACACCCCGGTCGCGCCGATGCCGTGCGGATTGCGCTCATCCGGCGAGCGCACCAGACCGAGCGCACGCACATATCCGGATAGCGCGACACTCTCCGGCAACGGCTCCACCGTCACGTCGAGCCGCTCGACCAGATCGACGTACACATCGACCTTCGCATCGGGCCAGCCGTCCGGGAACGGCAGGGCCACCAGATCCGGTTTACCGCGCAGATATTTGCCGATGGCCGCGAGCGGGTTGTACATACGGGCCCGGAACACCAGTTCGGCGGGCCACGTCGCACCGGCGACCACGATCTGCGGATGGCCGAGGATGTCACGCACGTCGGCGATCGCCATCCCCAGATCCGGCCGCTGCCGCTCCACACCAGCGGTATGCAGCCGACCCGACGAATCCGCCAGCAAATATGCGGGCGGCGTATACGTTCCTTCTACCTGCACCGGGCGGATCGGTGTCCCACCGCCGCCTGCGGCAACGGACACCACATCCCACCCGAGATGTACTGCCCCAACTCGCACCGTCACAGGCATAAGTGTGCCTGCTGCGCGACCGACATGCTCACCGCATCCGGGTAGACCCCGGATGACCGACTGCTCACGCCGTCGACTTTCGCAACCGCAGGCGACGCCAGGTGATGATCGCGAGCACCGCGGTGATCGCGACGAGCAGGGCGATATCGAGGTACCAGATATTCGCCTCGTGCTTCCACAACTCATCGGTTTGCGCGTTGGCGAACAGTGTCCGAATATCCACCGTCGACGCCCCGGCCGCATAGCCCCAGCGCGACGGGAACAGCCACGAGACCTGCTCGAGTACGACCCGGTTGGTCACCGGGATCAGGCCGCCGGCCATCACCAGCTGGACCATGATCATCACCACGAGCATCGGCATCACCTGCTCGTTCGACTTCGCCAGACTGGACAGCAGCAGACCGAAGACCACGCAGCAGACCGCGGTCAGTGCGATATCGAGATACAGCTCGGCCGGTCCGTTCGGGATCACCGAACCCTCCAGCGGCGGCTTCTTGCCGACCAACGTGATCCCGACCAGCACCGCGGACTGCAGGAATGCGGTAATGCTGAACACGGCGATCTTGGCGAGTAGGTAGGCCGATGGCAGCAGCCCGACCGCGCGCTCGCGATAGAAGATGGTGCGCTCACCGACCAGATCGCGCACGGTAAGCGTGGACCCCATGAAGCAGGCGCCGAGAATCAACACCACCAGCAACTGCTGGGTCTCACTGCCGCCGGAGGGGACGAAAAGTGTCTCGTTGCCGCTCTGCACCTGCTCCAGCGGACCCGACTGGAAACCGTTACTGCCCGGCACCACCAGTGACAGCGCACCGAGAATGAACGGCAGAATCACCAGGAACGCGAGATAGCCCCGATCCGCGAAGATCAATCGCACCTGCCGCCGGGCCAGCGTGGAGAACTGCTTGGCGCGCCCGGATTGCGGTGGACTGCCCGCCGAACCCTGCCGCGGCGGCGCGGGCGGTGGCGGCGGTGGCGCGAACGCCAGTCTGGAGCGATACGCGGCGAACGCCTGATCCGGGTTCGCGGCCACCCGCCCGAAGATCTCCGCCCAGTCACTGGTGCCCATGGCCGCGCCGACGCTGGCCGGATGTCCGCAGAAGGCGGTCTTGCCGCCGGGGGCGAGCAGCAGCACCTGATCGCACATGTCGAGGCAGGCCACCGAGTGGGTCACGACGATGACCGTGCGCCCGGCATCGGCCAGCTCGCGCAGCATCACCATCACCTGACGATCCAGCGCCGGGTCCAGGCCCGAGGTCGGTTCGTCCAGGATCAGCAGCGACGGACCGGTGAGCAGCTCCAGCGCCACCGACGCGCGCTTGCGCTGACCGCCGGAGAGCCGGTCGACCCTGGTGTCGGCGTGTTCGGTGAGCGAAAGTTCTTTCAGCACACCGTCGATCACCTGTTGGCGGTCCGCCTTCGAGTTGTCCGGCGGCAGCCGCAGTTCGGCGGCGAAGCCGAGGGCCTGGCGCACGGTCAGCTGGCGGTGCAGCACATCGTCCTGCGGCACCATGCCGATGCGGGAGCGCAGCGCCTCGTATTCGGCGTGCAGGTTGCGGCCCTCGAAGGTGACCACACCCCCGGACGGATGGGTGGTGCCAGCGATCAATTTCGACAGCGTCGACTTGCCCGCGCCCGACGGACCGATGAGCGCGGTGAGTGTGCCACGGCCCGCCTGCATATTGACATCGATGAGCAGCTGCTTATTGCCCTCGACGGTGAAGCCGACGCCGTGCACGTGCAGGCCCTGTTCGGCGACCGGCTTCTGCCGAAGCACCAAAGTGCCCTGCTGGACGACGAAGTCGATATTGCCGATGGTGATGATGTCGCGCTCGCGCAGCACTGTGCGCTGCTCGCGATGACCATTGACGAAGGTGCCGTTGGCCGAACCGAGGTCCTCGATGGTCAGCCCCTCGGCGCCCGCGACCAGGCGGGCGTGCTTGCGCGAGGCCAGCGGATCGTTGACGACGATCTGATTGTCGGTGGTACGACCGATATTGAGCCCGCCGGGCGGCAGCCGGTCGGCCCGGGCGGTCGGCGCGGTCGACGGGCGCGAGCGGACCGGCGGCAGCATCGAGCTATCGGCCTTGAAGGTCATATTGACATTCGGCTGCTGCGGCTGGGCCTGCGGTGCCTGCTGAGGTTGCGGTTGCGAAGGCGGCTGCGGGTGCTGCTGTTGGGGCTGCGGCTGCGGCTGCGAAGACGGGTACGGAGATTGCTGTTGTGCGGGTTGTTCCGGACGCTGCTGCGCCGGTGGTGTCCGTCGCGGATGCTGATAACCCGGCGGCACCGACGACCGCTGCTGTGTCGCGGGCGGCGATGCGGACGGCTGGGCCATCGGAGCCCGCGGCCGCGACGACTGCGCCACGGGCAGCAGATGCAACAGCGGACCACTGATCGCATCACCGAGGCGCACCTGTGTGGGCCGGGTGATCGGAACCGGTTGACTCAACCGGCGCGCATCCACGAAAACGCCATTGGTGCTGCCATTGTCGGTAAGTACCCAGCTGTTCCCCTGCCAGGCGAGCGTCGCATGCACTCGCGAGACCAGCGGGCTGTCCACGAAGAGCGTCACTTCCGGTGCGCGACCCATCGTGACCTGTTGATTCGAATCGAAGACCCGTTCGGTTCCATCATGGCGCACGGTGATGGTCTGCGCCCCCGGTAAAGACATGCAGCGGATACTATTCCATCACCCGGACTTCGGCGGTGCCCCCGATGCGCCTCTTGCCCCGATCCGGAGACCGTCATGAACGCGCTACCGGCCGACTAGGGGGAGCCTTGCCGAAACTGCGAGCGACCGCAGTCCTGACCGCAGCGCTTTGCGTAATCGCAATGTTGGCGGGCTGTACTCGTGGGGTGAGCGGTCGTGCGGTTTCGGTCTACGACGATCCGTTCAAGGTCGCCGGACTGCCCACCACGAGCGGTCCGAGCGGACCGCGCCCCAACGTCCCCGACACCTCGCTCACCGCGATCAACGGCGACAGCGGTGAGGTGGATGCGCTGGCACTCAACGCGATCGAGGATATTCAGACCTATTGGCGCGCCGAATACAGCAAGGACTTCGACGGTGAGTTCAAGCCGGTCGACAAGCTGATCTCCTGGAGCTCGAAGGCACCGCGCAGTCAGGCGCTGGAATTCTGTAAGGAATCCACTTATCACCTGGTGAACGCCGCCTACTGCCGATTGGACAACTCCATCGGCTGGGACCGCTCGGTGCTGTTGCCGACGATCGAGGACACCTTCGGCAAGATGGCGGTGATCATGGTGCTCGCCCATGAATATGGGCACGCCATCCAGACGCTGGCCAAAATCGTGCAGACCAAGGATCCGGTGATCGTCAAGGAACAGCAGGCGGACTGTTTCTCGGGTGCGTTCATTCGCCATGTGGCCGAAGGAAAATCGAAGCACTTCACCATCAACACCTCCGATGGCCTGAACTCGGTGCTGGCCGCGACGGTCGCGATTCGCGATTCCAATCCCGATGACCCCGAGAGCGTGCACGGTTCGGCGTTCGAGCGGGTCACGGCCGTGCAGATCGGCTTCACCGACGGCCCGAAGGCCTGCAAGGCCATTGATATGAACGAGATCGCCCGCCGCCGTGGCAATTTGCCGCAGAGCTTCAAGGACGATCCGGGCCGCGGTGAGAATCCGATCGACAAGGACAGTCTGATCGAACTCAGCAAGGCCCTCGCCACGATCCTGCCGCTGAAGCCGGAGCCGACCTATGAGTACTCCGGCGCGAAGATCGACTGCAAGAACGGCGTCACGACACCGCCGGTCTCCTACTGTCCCGCCAAGAACACCATCGCGACCGATGTGCCCGCGCTCGCTCAGCGCGGCACCTCGAATGCCGACGACAAGGATCCGTTGCCGATCAAGGTCACCGGCGACTACAACGGCTATATAGTCTTCATCTCGCGCTATACCCTCGCGGTGCAGCAGAGCAACGGCCAGGATCTCGTGGGCGCCAAGGCCGGACTGCGCGCGGCCTGTCTGTCGGGTGTGGTCACCGGCAAGCTCGCGCAACCGGGGCGGACCCAGGCGCAGGGCGATATCGTCTTGGCCGCAGGCGATCTCGACGAGGCGGTCTCCGGACTGCTGGCCGATGGGTTGGCGGCCAGCGATGTCGAGGGTAGGACCGTACCGAGTGGGTTTTCCCGAGTGGACGCGTTCCGCGCCGGGGTGCTCAATGGCGAGCACACCTGCACGTCGCGGTATTCCTAGCCGAACGGCGGCGGGGCGGCGGGTTCGTAGCGCAGCACTCGGTTGCCGATCATGACTTCGGTGCCCGGCACCAGCACCATCGGCTGATGCGGTGTCAGGCGGATCCAGTCGCGGTAGCCGGGCAGTCGGGTGCGAGTGCCATTGGTCGATCCCCGATCCACCAGGGACACATCCCAATTCACCAGCAGCACCTCGGCGTGCGCGCGGGACATGCCGCCCGAGGAGTCCTCGACCTTCAATGGCACCATGCCGCGGCGCGCCTGTTCGGAATGCTCCGGATCGCGACCGAGCACCGCGTCCGCGGCCAGCATGTAGGTCATGCCGTCGTCGAGGACCAGCATGCCGAGCGGCGGACGCACCACCTCGATCAGCTGCTGCGTCTGATCCACCGGCATCCCGCAGACCGTGCAGAAGGCCGAGCGCGGATCGCTGGGATGGGCTCGCGCGCACTTGAATCCCATCACCTTGACCGTGAGCGCGGTGGACTTGGCGGTGGCCTCCAGTCGGCGCTGCAGATCCGGATCCGGACGCGGGGCCGGATTGGTGCCGCCCATTTGGGTCGGCGCGTGATGCGGGTCGACCGGTTGCTGGTCCTGGACCGAATCGAGCATCGCGGTCGAGGCCCTGGTTTCGGTCAGCTGCAGTTCGGGATGCGGCCTTTGGGTCGGGCCGGAATCGATGCGCGCGGTCGGTGGTGGATGGGCGGCCTCGGACGGCACCGATGCGGACCTGCCGCGCACCGCGTCGGACCAGACGATCGCGCCGCCCGCCTGTGCGATTCCCTCCACCAGCCAGCCGATTCCGCGCTCGGCGGGCAGTTCGGGAATGCGGCCCTTGGGGTCGTCGACGAATAACGCGACTGCCCGCGCGGGCACCGTCGCGACCCGATCCACCGTGAAGGCGGCGTCGCTGCCGCGGTAGCGCTCGACTGTCCCGTCACCGGCCAACACCGCCGTGATCGCGCCGTGCAGGAAGACCGCCACGCCGCCGGTCTCGGCCGCGGACAGGATGCCGAAATCGATTGGCGCACCGGGACTGATCTGTTCGGCATATTTCATGAGCCAGCGGGTTGCCGCGCGCGCGACCAATGCGCCGGGGCCGTCGGGATGCTGTTCGGCGGCCTCGCGGACGAGTTCGGCCAGTGACTCCAGTGCGATGACGGCGGTTGCCTCCGATGCCGGCCGGCCATGCCCACGATGTGCGACGAGCACCACCGCACCCGCGACCCGGGCGACGGCGTGATTTCCGGCAACAACCTCAACCTGCCGATCCTTCAACGGTATCGGCCTCCTATGTATAGGCATCGCAGGGTTGTCGCCACACACCCAAGGGTATTGCAACCGACCCCTCATAGGCCCTCCTCCCCGGCGTCCGTCCGGTAACTTCAGATGCACAACGGGAGGAACAAAGGGGTCTGCCATGGTCAGGACTTCGCGAATCGCGTTTGCCCTAGCTTGTGCCGCGCTGGCCGCGGTGCTGGCCGGATGCAGTGGCGTCCAGGGCACGCCGCTTGCGGCGGAACAGGACGTACGCAAACTGGAGGTGGGCACGTATCCGGTCGACCGGCACAGGTACGACCAGGACGCGGGCTCGCACGGGGCGCTGCTCGAGGGCATGCGGATGTCGGAGGCCGTTGTCGCGACCACGAAGATCGACCCGTCGCTCACCTATGGCCGTGAAGGAAAGGTGCTGAGCAGCATCGACGATGCCGTCGAACACGTCGCCTCGGCATCGAAGCCGGTACTGGTGAACCGCAACTACCTCACCGGATATGCCACCAGCGGATCGGATAAGCCCGATCCACCCGGGCAGACCCGGCCCTCGGCCGATACCACCGCGATCACCACTGTGGTCTTCCGGTTCCCGGACGAGTCCACCGCGAAAATCGCCGCCCGCGAACTCGAAGACGCCGATATCAATATCTCCCCCGACAACCGCAAACTGCCGTCGAACAAATACCCGGATGCCTATATTCATTGGCGCCCCGGCATTCCCAATATCGGAACCTTCATGGCGCACAAGGAATTCGTCATCTCGCTGTTCGTCGGGCGGCCCCGCGCGGACGGCCCGGACCTGCTGAGCTGGGTGGAGAAGACGCTCGACGCCCAGGTTCGCACGCTGGACACCTTCCAGGCCACACCGAAGGACCAGTTCAACAACCTGAAGGTCGATCCGGAGGGCATGCTCGCCCGCGCCGTGGTCGCCGACCGGCGCGGCCACACCCCGAATGCCGATAACTTCGCGGTCTACGGACCCAGCTACTTCGTCCAATCGGCCGAAGACGAGACCAAGACCCAGCAGCTGGTGGACGAGGTCGGGGTCGAGAAATTCGCCATCGTCGACAACGGCTCGGTCACCCGCGTCCGCGACTATCCGGCTGGGCAGAAGTTCATCGATGGCCTGATGGCCGAGGTGCGCGACACCTTCGACCCCATCGACGCCCCCAAGGATGTGCCGGGCGCGAAATGCTTGCAGCTCAATAGCAAAGGCGATCCCGAGCGGCAGTACAAGTACCGCTGCTACGTCGGGTACAAGCGGTATGTCGGTGTGGTCACCAGCGATAAGGAATCGGATGTGCGGCAGAAGGTGACCGCGCAGTACGCGCTGTTCGCCAACAGCCTCTGAGTCCTCGGACCCAGCGGTACGCATCGGCGGGCCCCCCGTTGTAGCATTCGGTCAGACTGTGACCCGGGGGGAAAACCGCTTTGAGACCAAATTCTGTTCGTGCTGCCTGCGCACTGATCGCAATCGGATTGGTGCTCGGTGGATGTGGATCCGAGAGTGCGGCGACTACGACCGCGGAGCCCGCGGTAGACCTGAACACACTCGAGGTCGGCAACTATCCGACCGAACCGCGTGACTACGGCACGGCCAAGAACCTCGACCAGGCTCGGATCGTCGAGGCCGAACGGCTGGCGAATTTCGTACCGACACCGCGGGAGATCGACCAACGGTTCGCGTATGCGCCGCACTTCAGCTCGAAGATCTTCTTCGACCCGAAGACCTCGGATCTGCACTGGGCCATCAAGCTCGACGAATTCGACGCGGTGGCACCGGATTTCATCACCGGCTTCGTCAGCTTCGGTTCGTCTGCGGAGGACAATCGCGGCACCGATCTGATGAATGTGGTCATGGAGTTCCCGGACGAGCAAAAGGCCGCAGACGCGGCGATCGCGTTGGAACGCTCCGACTTCGAGGCGGCCGCCGCCGCGAACCAGCCGGTCACTATTCCCAGATATCCTGCCGCCAAGGCACATTGGCGCCCGTCCCAGCAGTCCATTGGATCGTTTTTTGCCACCGGCAAGATGGTCGTCTACACCTGGGTCTACGACTACCGCAAGATCTTCCTCGACGAACAGGATCTGCCCGCGCTCGTCGCCCTCGTGACACAGAGCCTGGACAAGGCGGTTCCGGCGCTCGGCGAATTCGCCCCGACACCGCCCGCCCAGCTCATGAGCGCGCAGCTCGACCTGGACGGCATGCTGGGGCGCACCCTGCCCCGACTCGATGCGGATTTCAATCTGAATCCGCCCGGTGCCTACCACGCTCGCGGCACTGAACACTTCAGTTCCGCACCGGCGCAGGACGTTCCGAAATTCCAGGCCGTCGGCGTGGACCGGTTTGCCGTCGACAGCGCCGAGGTGTATCGCACGGCCGATGCCGCTGGGGCCCGACAATTGCGCGATGAGCTCGTCGGCCCCAGCCGCAAGTTCCGGTCCGCGCCCGCGCCGAAGAATCTGCCGCAGGCCCGATGCCAGGAATACCTCGGTCGGGACAAGTCGGTGATCCGCTTCTACTGCGCGGTGGCCTTCGACCGCTACACCGGATACACCTGGTCCGATCAGCTCAATGATGTGCAGCAACGGATTTCGGCCCAATACGCATTGCTGGTGAACGTCAAATGAGCACGACTCGCAAGCTGCGCAGCTACCTCGCGGTCGCGGCCGCACTCGCGCTCGCCATATTGCTCGGAGCGTGCGGGACGACCGTATCGCCGACCGCGCTGCCCGCCGAAATCGACGTTCGCAAGCTCAATGTCGGCAAATATCCGACCGAGCCGCGCAACGCACACGATGCCGCCTACGTCCCGAACTTCTACGAGATGGGCAAGGTCGCCGCCATGCGGTTGTCCGACCATGTCGTCTCCGCATATGAGATCGACAAGACCATGAAGTACGGCATGCATTCGGGCACCATTCCCGGACGACCCGACGAACTCGGCGACTGGTCCGCGGTCGAGCAGATCATCAAGCGCAACAAGATGATGTTCGGTTTCGAATCCCAGGGATCCGATAACGCATCGACCTCGCTGGCCTTCCCGGGCTGGCCGGTTCCGTCCCCGGCGAAATCCAGGTACGCGGCGACCATGGTCATGCAGTTCCCCGATGCGGATCGGGCCACAACCGCCGCGACCGAGTTCCACGAGGCCGACTTCGCGACCTTCAAGGACAGCAATCAGCCCGTGTCGTTACCGAAACACCATGCGGCACAATCACATTGGCGGCCGGACGCGCCGGTGCTGCGGACCGTCCTTGCACACGGGTCCTATGTGGTCGCCTTCCTCATCAGCACGCCCGAAACCGATCTGAACGCGCTCACCACACTCGCCGACCGGGCCTACGACCTGCAACTCGCCCAGCTCGACCAACTGCCCGCGCTGACCGCGGCCCAGACGATCGACCTGCCATGGGATCCGGATCGGCTACTCGACCGGGTGCTCGATCCCGACAGCAAGCAGCTGAAACCGGGATACGACGATGACGACGGATTCGTCAGCGGCAGTCACGGCATGCTGCATTTCGCCAAGGACCGCGAACTCGCCGATACCCGTTTCAGTGCGCTGAACATCGGCCGGTTCGCCGCGCTCGGACGCACCCCGGTGATCCAGTTGGCCGATGACGCCGCCGCCCGTGCCGTCGTGCGGGATCGGGTCACCATGACCGCGGTCGCCCGCGACGCCGCCGCACCACCCGGCGTGCCCGATTCGGCGTGTGTGGAAAACCAGGAATCCGGTACCAGGAGCAAGCGATTCACCTGCATCGTCGCATATCACCGATACGTGGGTTTCGTCAGCGCGAATCAACTCGGCGACGCCCAGCAGCAGGCCGCCGCACAGTACGCGTTGTTCGCGAACAACCGTTAGAGGAGATCAGCCATGGCACTGAGCCCCGGCACCATCATCGGCGGCTACCGCATCGAAAAGCAGATCGGCGCAGGCGGTATGGGGACGGTCTACCTGGCTCGGCACCCCAGCCTGCCGCGCAAGGATGCCATCAAAGTGCTCGGCGCCCAGCACACGTCCGACCACGAGTTCCGGACCCGGTTCGAACGCGAGGCCAATGTCGCCGCGGGACTCGACCATCCGAATATCGTCGCGGTCTACAACCGCGGTGAGGAATACGGTCGGCTGTGGATCGCCATGCAGTACGTGCCCGGCATCGACGCGGCCGCCGAAATCGCCCGCGACCCGCACGGCATGCATCCGCTGCGCGCACTGCGGATCATCACCGACGTCGGCAAAGGCCTGGACTACGCGCACCGCAAAGGGCTGCTGCACCGCGATATCAAACCGGCGAACTTCCTGCTGACCACTGATGACACCGATGAGGAGCGGGTTCTGCTCGCCGACTTCGGCGTCGCCAAATCCGCCGACGACGCAAGCGAACTCACCCAGGCCGGCACCTTCGTCGCCACCATCGCCTACGCCTCCCCCGAACAGCTATCCGGCCACCACCTCGGTCCGCGCTCGGATATCTACAGTCTGGCGTGCTCGTTCTATAAGCTGCTCACCGGCCGGAATCCGTTCCCGTCCGATCAGCCGACCGTGGCGATGATGGGCCATCTGCAACAGCCCCCGCCGCGCGCAACCGATACGCGACCGGGCCTGCCACCCGCCATCGACGACGTGCTCGCGATCGCCATGGCCAAGAATCCGGCAGACCGGTTCGGCACCTGCCGCGAATTCACCGACGCCGCAACCGATGCGTTGAAATCCGGCCACGCCCCCGCCCGCACGAACACCTCACCCACCTACCCCATCCAGGTCTTCACACCCGCCCCGCCGCGGCCCGAACCACCCACCCCACAGGTCACCGCGCCCCGCGGCCGCTGGATCGCCATTGCCGCGGCGGCCGTCGTGACGATCGCGCTCGCGATCGGGATCGGCGTCTGGGCCAGCTCCGGCGATCAGCGGACACCCGCGGCGGCGACCGCGGCGCTGTCCAAAGACGAAGTCCGCAAACAGCATCCGCAGTTTCTGGGCAAGCGGCTGACCATGGTCGATATCACCGACAATCAGAACGCGGTCTTCCTCACCCCGTCCAACCCGACCACCTTCCTGCAAGACCTCGGCTTCACCTATAACCCTGCCTTCACCAGGACCGGCGACGAACCGACACCCCGCCCGGTCGCCGTCGGCAACCAGTACGCAGTCTTCGGCAAGATCCAGTCCGGCTATGTGCTGGCCATCCGCAGCGACACCGGCTCCGGCTCCGGCGGACTGCGCGGACTACCTGGCGCACTGCTCGACTCCACCGCCACCGTCATCGCCATCGACGACCCCCGAACCGTGCGTGCCATCCACGACTGGACAGCGGATTCGGAAGCAGTCCTGCTGGAAAAGCTGGTCCCGGTGCTCGAGACCCAGGTGAAGTAGGATCCGCCCGGAGGAACGTGAACGGACGGGTGGGATGTGAGATTCGCCGCGATATCGAAACTTCGAACAGCAGCGATCGCCGCGACGGTGACGATGCTCGTCGTCGGCGTTGTCGCGGGCTGCGGCACCGAGGTTCCCGGTCACGCCGGACCCGGCATGATCGCGGTGGATCCGAAGAAACTCGATGTCGGCCCCTATCCGTCCGCGCCGCGGGACTACACCACCGAAGGTTTCCGGAAGGACGATGTGTTCCGCATCGAATCCCGGCGCATGCTGGGCTATTTGGTGCTGCCCTATGACGTCGACAGCGATATCGGCCACCTCGTCGATACCCGGCTGTTGGAGGCGACGTCCACGATCTTCGACAACGGATTCGTCGGTGTACTGCCCGGTCAGTACCTGCCGGTCGTCGAGCGCAACAACCTCATCGCCGGGGTGTACACGCAGCGGTCCAACGACAGTCTGCGCAGCATCAAGAATCTGGCCATTGCGCTACTTCGCTTCCCGTCCGACGCCGCAGCACGCACCGCGGCCACCGAATTCGACCGGGCGACCGATGAATTCAAACCGGGACGGCACCCGGTTGCGATCGACGGCTATCCGGATATCCGGGCCTCCTCGGACAACGATAAGAAGGGCTACATCTTCCTCGCACGTGGTCCGTTCGTGCTGCTCAGCATGATCACCATGCCGGAATCGGATCCGAAAGCCCTTGGGACGCAATTCAAGAAAATGCTGGACCTGCAAATTCCCGAGCTGGACAGACTGATCCCGACACCGGTGGACGATATCCTCGACCTGCCGCTGAACCCCGACGGAATCATGCGGCGCACACTGCCGCCGACCAAGGAGACACGGGAGTACTCGCGGGACCACTACGTCGGCATCTATGACGGCATCGGGCAATTGCACTTCGAGCGCAACGGCCCCGATCTGAAGCGGGCGCTGCAGGAAGCCGGTACCGATCTCGTCGCACAGAACCAGTCGACCCTTTACCGCACCCGTGACCTCGCGGCAGCATTTCGGCTCCAGAACGCGTTGGCGCACTTGGGCACCGATGACGAATCGATAAGCAGCCCGCCAGGACTGCCCGATGCGCGCTGCCTGAAGCTGGACGAGTTGGAGCCGATCTTCATCAGCAAATATCTGTGCATCCTCGTATACGACCGCTACGTCGCGGTGCTCGGTTCCCGGGGACAGGGTCTCGGGAACTTCGACCCGGCGCTGTACCAGGCGACCGCCGCACAGTATTCGATCCTGGCCAAGACCCAGTGAGCGCACCGATGCACCATCGATACCGAAACGGCCTGCTCTGCCTCGCAATTGCGGCTGTTCTCGCGATGACCGCGGCCTGCGGCGGGTCCGACGACTCCGCCCCCGCGGTCGATGTGTCGAAGTTGGCGCCCGGAAACTATCCGACGACGCCGCGCGATATCGATAAGCAGCGAACGGCGGAAACCGGTGCGGTACAGGAGTCCATCCGGCTGGCCGAATTCGTGCCGCTGATGATGGATCTGGACAGTCGCCTGGTCTACAACCAGCGCCCGTTCTACCTGCATCCGTTCACCCCGCAGAATCCACCGCAAAATGGCTGGCTGGGCGGATCCGTCGATGATTTCGCCGCGGCGGCCCCCGGTCTCGTCGCGGGCTGGACCACTTCGGGGCATCGCAGGAAGGACAATTCGCTCGGGCTGAACATCGACCTCACCCTGCTGCGGTTCTCTGACAATGCGCAGGCGAAGACCGCCATGGACGTGTTCTCCGACGCGAAGAACGACACCTACCCCCGAAAAGGGCCGCTCTCGATTCCCGGCTATCCGAACGCCAAATCCGCACTGAGCCAATATGATGCCGTCCACACCTGGATCGCGAGCGACGACTACCTGCTCTACACCTACGTCGGCAATGGCCTCGCGACCCCGCCGGATCCGGCCCCGCTGATCGACTTCACCAAGAAGCTGCTCGACAAACAATTCGAACTGCTGAAGGGCTATACCCCGACACCGTCGGACAAGGTCGCACAGGAACCCGCCGATATCGATGGCTTGGTAGCCCGAACGCTGCCGAACCAGCCCACCGACGGGTACGCCGACATCACCGGCGCCTATACCCCCCACGCCGCCCTGCATCTCGAGGAACGCCCCGACATCAGCAAGCGCGCATTCGACGACGCCAGGGTCGACCTGATCGCCCACAGCGACTCGTCGATCTACCGCACCGCCGACCCCGCCGCCGCAAGCAGACTCACCGCAAGCTTCCTCGACCAACTCACCGGCCTCTTCGACCCCACCGACAGCCCACCCGGCCTCCCCACCGCAAAATGCTCGAAAAAGCTCGACAACGACGCAACCAAATCCCGCAACCTCGTCGAATTCATCTGCTACCTAACGTATGACCGCTACGTAGCCGCCATCACCGCCAACCAGCGCCAGGATCTCGACCAAAAGCTCGCGGCACAATATGAACTGCTGGCGTTCGGCAGATAACCGCCAATGCCCTGGCCCCGCCCCGAATCCAGCCCCCGGTGCTGGCGGCTTGCGTCGAGTAGGATCCCGCGGGAAGTATGCGAGCGGGGAGAGGGAACGGGGGAGGTATGAGGTTCAGAGGCGGATTCGTCGCGCTGCTGGCCGTGGTGAGTGCGGGGTGCGCTGGGAGTGTGACGGGGCATCCGGGGCCGGGGCTGACGCCGGTGGACCTGGCGACGTTGAAGACGGGGGCGTATGCCCCCGAGCCCACGGCATACGACCCGGGCATCAGCACCATTCCCGCGATGCGCCTGATCGAAGCGCGTCGGATGCTCAACTACCTGGTCCATCCATACGAAATCGATAGCGAAATCTACGACACCGGGAATCAACGGCTCATGTCCGACGCGGATTCCATGGTCGGCGAGAATTATCTGCCCGAGAGATATCGTCCCGTCGCGACGGACAACAATCTCCTTGCCGGAGTGTATGTTTCGGGCACCAACAACAATCTCCGCAGTCGCAAGAAGCTGATCATCGCGGTGCTTCGCTTTCCGACCGACACAGCGGGCCGCGCCGCGGCCGACCAGTTCGATCAACTCACCAACATCGATGGGGGCCGCCATCCGGTGACCGTCCCTGGGCATCCGGATGCCAAAGCCTCTTCCACTGACGACAAGACCATCACCTCGTTCGTGGCGCACGGCCCGTACGTCGTCTTGGTGAATACGGCCCTGCCCCAACCGAACCAGGCCGCTGTCGCGGAAAATATCGGAAAGGTCATCGACCTGCAGATCGCCCGATTGGATCAGCAGCGGCCGATACCGATGGACGACCTGCTCGACCTGCCGACCGATCCGGACAGCATTATGCGACGAGCCCTGCCCGAGGCTCCGGACCACACCGACCCGTTCATCGGCAAGGACGACTTCGGCTATTTCCAACCGGCCGGAGAACTGCACTACGAACGCAATCCGATCGAAATGCAGAAGGCGTTCGACGAGAGCGGCGTCGATCTGGTCGGCCGCCGGGGCGCGGTCATCTACCGTGCGCGCGATCTGCGCGGGGCCTTCCACCTGCAATCCGTGCTGGCCAAGACCGGTAAGAACGACGAGGTCATGGCGTCGCCACCGGGCCTGTCCGACATCCGGTGCGTCAAGTTGGATAAACGGGACGGCACCCGAAGTTTCGACCAGTACTGCGTTGTGGTCTACGGGCGGTACGCGGCAGTCGTCGTCGGGAGCACGTTCACCGGGGCAGTGGACCCGGTGCTGTACCAGCGTGCCGCCGCTCAGTACGCGATTCTGGCGAAGAGTGAGTGAGTCCGACCATGCGCTTGCGACACAGTCTGTACGCCATCCTCGCTGTGGCCATCGCGGCGACCACCGCCTGCGGCGACAGCCAGGGTACGACCACGCCGACCATCGACATTGCCAAACTGGATTCCGGCAATTATCCGACAACACCACGCGATATGGAAACAACTCGCAATGCCGACTCAGGGGGCTATCTGGAGTCGGTACGGCTCGGAAACTCCGTACCGCTACCTTTCGATATAGACGGGAAATTCGCTTTCCAACGCCTGGCGAACATCGATGGGCGCACCACCCTGACATCCCCGGCGACCATCTCGTCGATCGATAACAAGGAATTCCCCGATCTCGCCCAAGGACTCGTCGCCGGATGGGAGACGACGGGTGAGCGCCGGAGCCCGTTCTGGCTCGGCCGCTCGGTGATCATGGACACGCTCCGGTTCACCGACCAGGGCAACGCCGAAACCGCGGCTCGTCGCCTTGCGGACCGTCAGGCCGAGGTACTGCCCGGCGAAACCGTAACGATCCCCGGGCATCCGACTGCTCGTGCGAAATGGTCGCCCAGCAAACGGACTCTCGACTCATTTCTCGTGCACGACGCCGTGCTTGTCTACGTCTATATCGACGATCCGGTCAGCGAACCGGTCGACACCGCACCACTGATCGCTTTCACCCAGGCGGCCTTCACCGAACAGATCGAGATGCTGAAGGACTACTCGCCGACGCCGATCGATCGACTCACCTCCCTCCCAATGGATGTCGACGGACTACTCGGCCGGACCCTACCGCTCGAAGAGCGGCAGAAGAGCGTATCCGGCATCGATCGCACCGTGCTGATGCCCGGACATGTCGCGCTGCATTCGGAGAACTTCCCAGCACTGGCCAAGGCGGCTTACGACGATGCGGGCGTCGATCTGGTCGCATACGCCGGTGAGAAGGTCTATCGCACACGGGATTCGAGCAGCACCGTCCGTCTGATTGCCGCCATGATCGATCAGAAAACCGATGGATATCGGCCGGTCGACGCACCCCCGAATATGCCCGACGTCAAGTGTTTCGACGTCAAGGATAAGAAGAGCTCTTCGCTTACGTATCCACCCGTGTGCTATCTCGCATACGACAGATACGTTGCGCGGGTCCAGGGGACCAATATGCAGGAGGCGTACCAAAAGGCCGCCGCACAATACAAGTTACTTGCTTACGGGCGTTAGGGGAGGCATGAAGCTCGCGACGAAGCCGACGGCCGTTCGATGGGTGGCGGCGCTGTGCGCGGCCGCAGCGCTGACGACCGCGTTGTCAGGGTGTGGCGCCCAGGTGACCGGCCAGCCGGTCCGCGTAGAACCCGACGTATCGAAGCTCGATGTCGGCAACTACCAGACCAAGCCGCGCCAGGTGGGTAATGCCAAGAGCGATAAGCAAGCCCGGACGCGCGAGGCACAACGGCTGGCCGATTACGTTGCGCTGCCTTACGAAGCCGATCCTTCCTACGTCGAAGATGCGTGGAGCACCGCGCCGCATACCGTGCTCAACCGCAAGACTCTCGGCCGTCTCGTCATCAACGACACCTTCGATGAAGTCGCCAAAGACCTGGTGGCGGGCTGGGTGAATGCATGGCAGACCGGCGGCGCGCCGGAAGACAAACGGCGGACTCTGAATATCGCGGTGCTGATGTTCCCGGACGCGCAGACCGCATCCACCGTCGGACCGACGCTGGAGCACGACGACTTCACCTATAACCACGACAACCAGCCAGTGTCGATCGCCAAGCCGGATACCTACGCGCATTGGCGGCCGGATATCTCCTCCGTCGGCTCGTGGACCGTGCACGACCGGTATGTCATCTACATCAAAGTCGTGGATGACACCTCCGCACCGAACCTGCCCGCGTTGACATCGCAGGTCGAGAAGATGCTCGATGTGCAGCTTCCATTGCTCGACAAATTTCAGCCGACTCCGGCGGGCGAACTCTCGCATATTCCGCTCGACCCACAGGGTTTGCTCGGTCGCACCATCCCCAGCAATCCGGAGCGGCCGATTCGTGCGGAACCCGATGGTTTCTTCAGTGGTCGCGGCACGGTGTCGTTGATGAATGCCAGCCCGGAGACACTGCCGGAGTTGGAGCAGCACGGCGTCGATCTGGTGTCCTTCGGGGATGCCGTCGTCTTCCGGACCAAGACGCTCCAGGATGCGCTGGGGCTGTGGACGAGATGGCAGCCGACGAAGTCCGACCAGAAATCGTCAGCCGCGCCCGCTGGGCTCGGTGACCATGTCCAATGCTTCGCGGATGGAGTGACCGATCAGAATCCGAAGGGAGCGATAAATCGGTGCCTGTTCCAGGTCGATCGGTACGTCGTGCAGGCCTTCGGCCAGCAGCTGCAGGATCTGCACCAGAAGATCTCCGCACAGTATGCCCTGCTCCAGAGTCGCTGAGAACGGTGCGGATGCGACTCGAATACCCACCGACGACTTGCTAGATTTCTGGCGGAGGCTCGCTTATCCGGGCATTCGACATCATCGAGGAGGACCGAATGGCGTTGCGGCCCGGCGCAATCATTGGGGGCTACCGGGTACTTCAGGTTCTCGGCAGCGGCGGCATGGGCACGGTGTATCTGGCCCAGAACCCGATCCTGCCCCGCCGCGACGCACTGAAAGTTCTCAGCGCCGATCTGTCCACCGATGACGAGTTCCGCGCCCGGTTCGAGCGCGAAGCGAATCTGGCTGCCGGACTGGACCACCCGAATATCGTCGCCGTCTACAACCGCGGCGAGGAGAACGGTCAGCTCTGGATCGCCATGCAGTACATCGACGGCGTCGATGCCGCGGACGAGGCCAAGAAGGGCCCCTCGGTAATGACGCCGCAGCGCGCACTGCGCATCGTGTCCGAGGTCGGCAAGGGACTCGACTACGCGCACCGGCGCGGGCTGCTGCACCGCGACGTGAAGCCAGCCAATTTCTTGCTCTCCGCCGCCGAGGAAGGAGACGAGGAGCGGGTACTGCTCACCGACTTCGGTGTGGCCAAGTCCGCCGAGGACGGTCAAGATCTCACGGCGACAGGCAATTTCATGGCCACCGTCGCCTATGCCCCGCCCGAGCAGCTGGTCGGAACCAGCCTGGATCACCGCGCCGATATCTATAGCCTCGGCTGCGCGTTCTTCAAACTGCTGACCGGTCAGAATCCGTATCCGTCGACCATGCCCGCCGTGGTCATGATGGGGCATCTGCACGAGCCGCCGCCGAAGCTGAGCGCGGTCCGGCCCGGTCTGCCGCCCGCACTGGACGCCGTGATCGAAAAGGTCATGGCCAAGGACCCGGAGCAGCGCTACGGGACCTGCCGCGAGTTCACCCAAGCGGCAGAGGCAGCGCTCTATGGCACGCAGTTCCGCGCGCCGGAGGCCGGGTACGCGACCGATGCCCGCATGTCCGTCGCGGGCTATTCGAATCCATCCATGCCGATGCCGGTCGTCGGGGATCCATATCGATCCGGCGCCGGCTACAACACCCAAACCCACACTTCCACTACCGGATTCATGCCGCGGGAGAATACGGACCAGAGCCTGATCGCGACCAAGCGGAATCACACCGAACGATCGCGCGCCCGTCGCCTCCTGGTACCCGGCGCACTCGCCGTGGTGGTGGTCGCCGCCATCGCGGCCGGAACCTTCCTATTGACCAAGGGCGGATCGGAGCCCGGCGGTGGCGGCGACAAGGTGGCCGAAGCCCGCAACGCCAATCCGCAATTCGCGGGGAAGACGGTCACCGCGTTCAATTTTGGTAACTCCACTCTCTCGGTGGTGCTGAATCCCAGCGAGCAATCCAAGTTCCTGCAGAATGTCGGCTTTGTCTACAGCCCCAAATACAAGGCCGTCGGCGATGAGAAGTCACCGCGTGCGCTGTCGGCCTCTGGTTATTCGACCGACGTCGATTCCGAGGTCGTGATCGTGCTGCGGACCGACAGTCAAGCCGGAAACGGTGGCCTGCGCGGATTGCCGGGCGGCATTCTGTCCAGCAACGCGAAAATCGTTGTGGTCGACGATCCTTCGACCGTGCAGGCCTTTCAGGTGTGGACCGGGCAATCCCAGGACACGTTGGTAGACAAGATGGTTCCGACGATCGCCAAGGTCGTCAAGTAGCGCATCGGGCGTGCCTCATGGCTCCTGTCGAACTGGGATCCGTCTTATAGACGCGACACTGCGCTGTTCGGTAGGGTGTTCGCAGCCAGCCCACTCGCCAGTTCAGGTGGCCGCGAAGGGGGAAGGAGGGGATCGGTGTGCTGGTGGCGACCGAAACGACGACATTGCGGTCCGAGACATCCGGGGGGATCTCTGAGGCCCTCCGACCGTGATGTGGCCGGTCGACAACGCTACAGCGCCCGTGCGACGCGGTGGATCTACCAGATTCTTTCGAACTGGATGGAACCGAACGGGCCCAGGACGCGTCCAACCATATGAAGAGGTCAACTAGCACTTGGGACGTTGACCAGAACCAGAACCAGGAGCAGAAGCGATGACTTCACCAGGGAATTTCGCTGCGGATACCGAGGGTATCAATGCAAAGGCGAAGGAGTTCCAGGAGCAGCACAACAGCCTGATGCTCGCCATCAGGCAGTTGAAGACCGATGAAGACAACGTGACGAACGGCGCCAACTGGCAGGGTGCGGCCCGCGACGCGTTCAACGCCTTCATGGAGCGCTACTACTTCCAGGCCGACAAGATGAACGACCAGCTGATGGAGACCTCCGAGAAGCTGCTCAAGATGAGCAACTCGTTCTCCGATCAGACCGATGATTTCGCCTCCAAGGTGCAGGCGCAGGTTTCCAGCCTCGACCTGCCTGCGGTCTAAATTCCAGAACTACGCAGCATAGGAGCTTGAATAATGAGCAGTGGCAAGCCCATCTCCGCTAATTTCGACGGCGTTGCGGACGGCGCCCGGCAGATCATCAACCGTGCCGAGAACATCCGGAACGAGCTCGAGGCGTTCGAGAAGAAGGTCAAGGCCTTCTTCGACACCCAGGGCGGTGCGGCCAAGGACGCCTTCGACCAGTACCAGACGACCTGGAACCAGCACGTCGTTCAGCTGAACACGACGCTGCAGGGCGCCGCCCAGCTCGTCGACAAGGGCAATTCCGAGCTTCAGGGCACGGACACCGCCCTCGCTGGCCTCTTCTGAGATACGCCCGCAGACCATTCGTGCCCCCGGCGAACTGCTGGGGGCACGAATGTTTGTGTGGGACAACGCAACAGGTATGGATGCGGAACGATGTCCCACCGAGAGAAGAGAATTACGGCGTCGTCTGGATGGATGCTGCGAACTGCTCGCAGGTCTGGGCGAGCGAGGGCCAGTCGCCGATGTACTGGCATCCCGTGCTGACCTGAAGTCCGTGCTCCACCAACACATGCCAGTTCACGGTTGAGCCGTCGCCGGGCTGTTCGATGTAGGCCAGGCCTGATTTGCCGCCGAATACGACGTCGCGCTTCAGCTCGCTGACCGAGCCGCTCGGGCGCTGCTTCATCTGGGCGTCGAGATTCGCCGCGACCTGCTCGTATCCGGTGCCCGCGGCGACTGGAGTCTGGATCACGGTGATGCGCATCCGAGTTCCGTCCGAGGGGACGAGATCGACCCGAGACTTGCTCGGGTCAGGTGTCTGCGCGAATCGCCACCCGGCCGGTATCTGGAAGCCCACGCGCCCAACGGTTTCCGATGCCGGCTTCGGTGTGGTCGTCGGCGCTGGCCGCACACCGGTCGACTGCGACGTCGGACCCGCAGGCACAGATGTGCTCGGTCCGGACGCGGTGGGTTTGTCTTCCGAGCCACCGAATGCGAACACGGCACCGATGGCAGCCGCGGCAACCACCGCGACCGCGGCAACGGCAACCAGCACATACATTTTGGTATTGCGACCGGAGGGCTGCATGGCCGCGGCCCGCTGCCGCAGCGGCTGCATCCATTCCGTCGTCGGCAATGGCGTGATCTCGGGTTGGTATTCCGGCCCCGGTCGCGATCCGCGCACCAGATCAGCTCCGGTGATCGTGCGCAGTTCCACGCTCGGTCCGCAGAACTGCTGCGCCACCGACCTGATGAGGTCGAGTTTCGTCGGATCCGAAACACCTACCGCCTGAACCATCTCGGCGGGCTGACCGCCGAGCAGACGATCGAAGAGTGCGGACAGCTCGTCGAACCCACTGCTTTCCGGTGCAATATCGGATATCGCGAGATTCGGTTCATGTTCACATGATTCGATGTGAATGCCTTGGTGGCTCCGCACAACGGCGGTGGCGGTGGTCGAGAGCGGCCCGAACTCCAACACGACCGTGCGCCTGCTGCGCGCGGCACCCGCATCGGCGACCACGGCACGTATTGCCATGTCCTCGAACAGGATATCGGTGGCGAAGCGACGCAGGGCATCGTCGATGACCGCGCGTCGTCGCACGCCCCATTCGGTCGGGCACACGACGGTGACCTGTTCGCACGGAATCGGAACACCGAGGTTCCGCAGCACCGTGCCGACCACCGCGGTCATCGCTTCGCCGATGGCCGGAATACGCGGCAGCAAGGCTATCCGGTCCGCGCCGACGTACTGGACCGCGGAACTCACCTGCGTCGGTGGTGTAAGAGGCTCTCCGACAACGAGATCCCCATTGCTACCGAGCACGATCGACGGGGGCGCATCCCAATGTGTGGCCGGGCCGCGCGCCCAGACGCGGGTGTCCGTCACCACCAGATCGACACTTGGCATCATTCCGCCGGAGGCATCCACGCCAGCTGGATCAGGCCCTCGCTATTGCGCGTGACGTAGGTACCGCGCCCGGGCGGTTTGATGCCGGGGCGGGTGTTACCGAACAACACGCCCTCGTCCTTATTGCAGCTCATGACCAGAGCGGCCGAACCGAGATCCTTCATACGCGCGACCGTCGCTTCGTACAGTGCGCGGCTCGCACCACCGGAGCGTCGCGCGATGATCACATGGAAACCGAGATCTCGGGCGTGCGGAAGGTGCTCCAACAGCGCCGATACCGGGTTACCGCTGGAGGAGGCGACCAGGTCGTAGTCGTCGACGATGACGTACAGCTCCGGACCGCGCCACCAGGAGCGATCGCGCAGCTGCTGCGGAGTGACATCGGTACCCGGCGTTCGCTGGGCCACGTAGGCGGCGAGATCGGCCATATTCTGGGTGAATTGCGGTGCGGTGGAACCGTATCCGGCGAGATATCCGTCCGGTACCAGTCCCAGCATGGTGCGTCGGTAGTCGCCCAGGATGAAGCGTGCCTGGTCGGGTGTGTTCGAGGCGGCGATGCCCTCGATGATCGAGCGCAGCAGGGTGGTCTTACCGCTCTCGGTGTCACCGATGACGATGAAGTGCGGGCTCTCGGTGAAGTCGAGGTATACCGGTGCCAGCTCGGATTCGTTGATGCCGAGTGGAATTCGCATGCACTTGGCTTCC
Source organism: Nocardia sp. NPDC005998 (assembly GCF_040614395.1). Lineage (NCBI taxonomy): Bacteria > Bacillati > Actinomycetota > Actinomycetes > Mycobacteriales > Nocardiaceae > Nocardia > Nocardia sp. NPDC005998. The sequence goes on from NZ_JBEXUI010000025.1 coordinate 106,789, forward strand.
GGGTTGACCTGCGCGGGCCAATTGCCAGCCAACTGCAGCAACTGTTCCCGTGGCAACATCTCCGGCAGCATCCTCGCCGCGGGCGCGGGACGGCCCGGCGTCAGTCGAGCGATGGTCGACACCGCGTCCGCGACGGCCTGGCCGAGATTCTCCTGGGCGGCACTGCCATCGATGCGCGGCAGACCCGTCAACATGTGCAGGCACTCCGGCGTCATACCGCGACCGGGGCGGCCCTGCGGGACCAGTGATGCGAACTTGCGGCCCAGGTCGGAGTCCATCGGGTCGCCGAGGCGTAGTTCGATGCGGGTGCCGATCTGGTCTTTGAGGGCGGGGCGGGCTTCGGCCCAGCGGGCCAGGGCGATGACGACGTGCACGCCGTAGGACAGGCCCTGGACCGCGAGGTTCATGATGGGCTGTTCGAGGGGGTCGAAGTCCTGGCGGATGGAGCCGAAGCCGTCGATCACCAGGAACACGTCGCCGAACGGATCCTCGTGTGCGCCAGTGGCGCCGGGGCTGCTGGCCGGGTCCATGGCGCGCAGGCGGCGGAATTCGGTCATCGATTCGATGCCGAGCTGGCGGAAGCGGGCCTCGCGCTGGCGGACGATGGTGGTCATTTCGGCGATGGTGCGACGGACCTTGTCCTCGTCCAAGCGGCTGGCCACCGAACCCACATGCGGCAACCCTTCCAGGCTGGCCAGGGTGCCACCACCGAAATCGAGGCAGTAGAACTGCACCTGTTCGGCGGTGTGGGTGAGGGAAAGCGCCATGATCATGGTGCGCAGGGCGGTCGACTTACCCGACTGCGGACCGCCGACGACTGCGACATTGCCTCGTGAACCCGACAGGTCGACGACGAAGGGGTCGCGGCGCTGGTCGTAGGGGCGGTCGACAATGCCCATGGGGGCGCGCAGGGTGGCGACGGCGGAGTATTCGCCGGTGAGCACGCTGCGCGGGATGAGCTGGTCGAGGGTGGGCGCCTCGTCCAGGGGCGGGAGCCAGATCTCGTGGGCCGGGCGGCCGTGGCCGCGGATGCGGGAGGCCAGCATATTGAGGTTGGAGATCTGTTCGCCGTCTTCGGACTGCGGTTCCGGATCGTGCGTCGGCTCCGACGGCAGCGGGACGCGGTCGATGGCACGGAAGTCGACATGGGTGGCGGTGAAAGGGCGTGCCTTGATGTCGATTTCGCCGCCTGCAACACCGGCCTGGGTGACCTCGCGCTGGGAGCCGCCGCCGACATAGGGGCCGGAGACGTAGGCGGCCTGGAAGCGCTGGATCTCGCCGGAGTCGGACTTGAGATAGCCACCGCCGGGGATGCCGGGCAGGTTGTAGGCGTCGGGAACGCCGAGGACCTGGCGGGATTCATTGGCGGAGAAGGTCTTCAGACCGATGCGGTAGGAGAGGTGGCTCTCCAGGCCCTTCAGTTTGCCCTCTTCGAGGCGCTGCGAGGCGAGCAGTAGGTGCACGTGCAGCGAGCGACCGAGGCGGCCGATCATGACGAACAGTTCGGCGAAATCCGGATGCTGGGTGAGCAATTCGGAGAACTCGTCGAGCACCACGAACAGTGCGGGCAGCGGGTCGAGGTCGGCACCGGCGGCGCGAGCCTTCTCGTATTCGGAGACATTGGCGAAGTTGCCCGCCTGGCGCAGCACCTCCTGGCGGCGGTTCATTTCACCGGCCAGCGCGTCACGCATACGGTCGACGAGGTCGGCTTCCTCTTCGAGGTTGGTGATAACGGCCGCGACGTGTGGCACACCATCCAGACCGAGGAAGGTCGCGCCACCCTTGAAGTCGACGAGCACCAGGTTCAACTGGTCCGGTGAGTGCGTGGCCAAGAGGCTGAGCACCAGGGTGCGGAGGAATTCCGACTTACCGGAACCGGTTGCGCCGATGCACAATCCGTGCGGGCCCATACCGCTCTCGGCGGCTTCCTTGATATCGAGTTCGATGGGCGCACCGTCCGCGCCGACACCGAAGGGCACGCGCAGCCGCTCACGGCCGTAGCGCGGGCGCCAGGCGTGTTCGGGATTGAACGTACCGATATCGCCGAGCTTCATCAGCTGGGTCCAGGTCGAGATCACTTCGGCGTCGTCGTGTTCGACATCGCTGCTGCGCTGGGTCGCGGCGCGATACGGGGCGAGGCGGCGCGCGACCTGCTGGGCCTGCTGCGGGCTGATCCGGTCGATGAGCGCGAACCGCTCCTGATTGCCGGTGGCGCCGCGACCGACGCATTCACCGTTCTCGACGACCATCTTGATGCCGCGGGAAACCGCCAAACGCGGTGCGTAACCGCACAAGTCGATAATGGTGACGCCCTCGTAGCCGGATTCCCGAAGTTGGTCTTCTTCGGCCTCCAGCAGGCCGCCATCGACGACAATGACGATATGCACCAGGTTGGCATTGGCGGGCTGGTTGCGGGAGTAGCGAACACGGTTGGCCAGCAACGGATGCAGGCCGGCGGTGGCCTCGCGGATCGAGCCGTAGAACATGCGCTGGGTGCCGATGCCGTCCTGCGCGTCCGGATGCTGGGTGTGCGGCAGCCACTTGGTCCACGCCCATTCGCGGGCGGTGTCCGGGCCGCAGACGATGGCAATGAGCACCTGGTCCGGCGCCTGGAACATGCACAGCTGCAACAACATTGCGCGGGTCATATCGCGGGCCTCGGCGCGGTCGCCGTCGAGTGCGATGGTCGCGAAGCCCTTGACCGCGATCGCGGTCGGCAGATCCGGAACCGTGGAGTGCGCGCGCACGAAGCGGCGCAACGAAACCGCCGCGATCGGCTCCAATTCCTCGACCGGACCGGTCTCCGGCGCGACCAGACGGGTGGCCAGGCGCTGTCCGCCGATGCCGATGCGGGCGTGGCAGAAGTCCTTGTCCCCGGCCCGACGTTCCCACATGCGGGAAGTCCCCGCCAGCATCCAGATCAGGGCCGGTTCCGGGTGACTCCACTCGACCGAGGCGCGCTGCTGGCCGGCGGTCTGGTCGACATCCTTGCGGACCTGGTCGAGATAGCGCAGATAGTCCTTGCGGTCCTCGTTCGCCTCGGCTGCCTTCTGTCCCTTGCCGCCGCCCTGACCGGCGAACATGCCGACCATGGAGACGACCATCATCATCGGGAACATCATGCTCATCGGATTCGATGCGATGCTGCCGCCCTGAGTGAACAGCAGCGCCATCATGCCGACCATGCCGACGACCATGACGACCGGCATCAGCTTCGAAACCAGACTGCCCGGTGTCACCCTTGGGATTTCGGGCGGCGGCTGCAGCGTGACCTCGCCACCGGGCGAGCGCGGCATCTCGCGACGCGCACGCCGCTGGAACCGGACGGTACTCATCGAACGAGATCCCCCTCTTCGCAAGCTGCACTTTTTCGGCCTCAGTGTAGAGGCCACAGCTGACATGTCGTACAGTTCGACCAGCATTCTGCTGCCCGAACGGTGGGTTCGCAAGCTCGGCCCCCTCGCTCACGGGACGCGGAAATACGAGGTAGAGACCGAGTTGGGGGAAGCTTGACGCACGCGCGACTTGACCACATCGACGAAGAATCCTCGCGCGGCATCGTCCGTGCACCCGACCTCGCGCGGGTCACGATTCTCGCGAAGCACACCCAGGTGGATATGGCGATTCCGGTCGATGTGCCGGTCGCGCTGGTGATTCCGAGTGTCGTCGATATGGTCGCTCAACACAGCCGCACCAATGACTTCGACAATGAGGGCGAGCGCTTCGAGCCCGCGGAATGGGTGCTCGCCCGAATCGGCCATCCCCCGTTCTCCAATTCGCTGAGTCTCGGCGAGCACGGCGTGCGCGACGGCGAATTGCTGATGCTGGAAAGCGCTTCACACACCGCGCCGACGCCGCTGTTCGACGACATCATGTACAACGTCGCGATCGCCGATGCCGATCACTATCGCAGCTGGACACCGAAGGTCGCGCGGATCACCGGTTCGGTGCTCGCCGCGCTCACCATGATCGTGGGCTGCCTAGGTCTGCTGCTGTCCAAGAACGCGCTGCCGGGCTGGGTGAGCGGTTCGCTCGCGCTGACCGTGGCGATTCTGCTCGTGGTCGCGGGCATGGTACTCAGCAGAATGTACGGCGACTCCTCGACCGCGCTGGTGCTCGGCGGCTGTGCGCTGCCCGCCGCGTTCACCGCCGGAATGCTCTATGTGCCAGACGATTACGGCTGGGCGCATCTGCTACTCGGCTCGGTATTGGTCGGTGCCACCGCGATTCTCGCGTGGCGGGTCACCGGAGTCGGGCTCGCGCTGTTCATCGGCGCTGCCACGCTCGCGGTGTACGCCGTACCGTCCGGGTTGGTCGGCGTGCTGACCGACCAGCCGGAGAAGGCCATCGGCGCGGCCGTCGCCGCGCTCGGCCTCGCGGGTCTTTCACTCGCACCGCGGGTTTCGATGCTGCTGGCAAGCCTGCCGCTGCCGCCGGTGCCGTCCCCGGGCACCCCGATCGATCCGACCGAAGACGATCCGGACGATCACCGCGCGCTGCCGACCATGGATGTGCTGCGGACGAAATCGGAGCGGGCCAGGATGTACTTGGCCGGACTGGTCGCGGCTACCACGCTGCTCTCGGTGGCGGGTGCGCTGGCAGCCACCGATCCCGGTGCGGACGATCCGTATTGGCCCGGTATCGCACTTGCGCTGGTGACCGCGGTGGTGCTGATGTTCCGCAGTCGCACCTACGCGGGCGCGGAGCAGGCCGTGGTGCTGATCGCGGGCGGCGCATCGATCGTGCTGCTCATGATGGTCGGCGTGGCCATCGGTATGGAGCAGCCGCTGGCCGTCTTCGGGGCGGCGATGGTCGTGCTGATCGCCGCGCTGATTCTCGGCATCATCATTCCGAACCAGTCCGCGACACCGCCGATGCGCCGTGGCGTGGAACTGCTCGAGTACGCGTTCGTGGCCGCCGTGCTGCCGCTGGTTTTCTGGGTGGCCTCGCTCTACTCACTCGTGCGCGGGCTGTGAACCGGCATTTGCGCGTCGCGGCTGCGGTCGCGGCGTTGGGCATGAGCGCGTCGCTGGGGCTCGGCGCCGGCGCCGCGTCCGCCGACCACCCGCCCACGGTGAACCCGGGTCTGCTGCCCGCCGGCGACCCGGCGGCGCCGCCCGAAAAGACCGAGCGGCCAGCGAATTCCGATTGTTCGAACACCGTATCCGGCGGTGAGGGCGCGACGATCCCCACCGCACAGCGCTCACTCGGTCTGGACAGCGCGTGGCGGTTCTCCAAGGGCGAGGGCCAGACCATCGCGGTCATCGACACCGGCGTGGCTCGCCATCCCCGATTGCCCGGACTCATCCCCGGTGGCGACTTCGTGGCGAATTCGGGCGATGGCACCGAGGATTGCGACGGGCACGGCACTTTCGTCGCGGGCCTGATCGCCGCGTCGAAGGTGGACGGTCAGGGGTTCTCGGGTGTCGCGCCGGAAGCGCGCATCATGACGATCCGGCAGACCAGCAAGATGTATCAGAAGGAGGGCCGGTCCAGGGAACGCAATCCCGACGACCTGCCCGAGGGCTACGGCAATCTGGCCACCATGGCCTCGGCGATACGACGCGCGGCCGACGCGAACGTCAGCGTCATCAATATCTCCGAGGTGTGGTGCGGCTCGTCCAATGACGTCGACGGATCCATCGGTGCGGCAGTGCGATACGCAACGCTGGAGAAGAACGTGGTCGTGGTCGTCGCCGCCGGTAACCAGGACGGATCCTGCAAGACCGAACAGCAGATCATCGATCCGCTCAATCCGTCTGCCGATCCGTGGAGCAATGTCAAGGTCAATGTGAGCCCGGCGCGCTGGGACGACTATGTGCTCTCCGTCGGCTCGATCGATTCCAATGGCGCGCCGTCGAAGTTCACCGTGCCCGGCCCGTGGGTGAGTGTGGCCGCGCCGGGCGAGAATATGGTCTCGCTCGACCCGCGCGGTACCGGCACCGCAACCGGCACGGTGAATCAGCAAGGGCAGCAACAGGCGATGAGCGGCACCAGCTTCGCGACGCCACTGGTGTCCGGTGTGGTCGCGCTCGTGCGTGCCCGCTTTCCGGAGCTGAGCGCGCTGGACGTGATCAAGCGGATGCAGGCCACCGCGCACGCGCCCGCGGAGGGGTGGAGTCCGTACATCGGCTATGGCGCGGTCGATCCGGTCGCGGCGCTGACCGATGAGGTGAGCAGTGCGCCGCTGCCGCCCAAACGGCCGAGCCCGGCCAGAAGCGCCCAGCTCGCGGTGCCCGCACCGGCGCCGCCAGCGGACAACCGGGCCCGCAATGTCGCGCTGATCGGTACCGGGATCATCGGCGCCGCACTGGTTCTCGGCTACCTCGCCTCGTTCCCGATCCGACGCCGGTTCGGGGTCAAGTCCGACGATATGTAGCGTCGTCATGGCAAACGGCGGTACATAGGGTGTCGCACCCGATCGATACAGGTAGTTCCCATGGTCCTGACGCGCGCAGCAGAACACGACGACGGACAACCGAGCCGTAGACAAGTCTGGGAACACGCGACCGGTATCCCGATGGTGGTGTTGGCCGTGCTGTTCATCGGCGTCTACGCCTGGCATGTGCTGGATACCGGTGCCTCACCGCGGTTGGATGCCTGGCTCGAACGGGTCGACATCCTGATCTGGGCGGTATTCGCCGCGGACTTCGGCATCCGGATGTGGCTGTCGACCGATCGCTGGCGGTTCGTGCGCACCCACCCGCTGGAACTGCTGATCGTATTGTTGCCGCCGTTTCGGCCGGTGCGGCTGCTGCGGGCCGCCCTGCTGGTGCTCGACACGCTCAACCGGAATCGGGTGACCCGCGCTCGGCTGGCGATATTCGTCGGCACCAGTTCGGCATTGACGCTGGTGCTGTGCAGTCTGGCGTTCTTCGATGCCGAATACGGCGCGCCCGACAGTAAGATTCACAACTTCGGTGACGCGCTGTGGTGGTCGATGGTGTCGGTGACCACCGTCGGCTACGGCGACGTGTATCCGGTGACGGTGCACGGCCGCCTGATCGCGCTGATCCTGATGACCCTCGGCATCGGCCTGATCAGCTTCGCCATCGGCACCACGACCAGCTGGGTAATGGAGCAGCTGCGGAACGTCGAGGTAACCGCCGACCGCACCGACCGGGAGATCACCGTGTTGATCGACGAAATCCGCTCGCTGCGAGCCGAAGTCGCCGAATTGCGTGCGGCTGCGATGCGGGACAGTTCCGACTAGTCGCTCAATTTGCCGAGGCGACAGGTGATTTCGACGGTGACGGGTCCGCGGCGATACCGTCATGGGCGACCATGGCGTCCGCGCGGGCCAGGCTGGGACCGGCCGCGAGCAGGCCGATGATCGGCCACGGTGCCGGTTCGGCCTTCGTGCCCGAATCGGTATCCATGCCGAGTGCCTTCTCGGCGTCGGCATCCTTGACGCCGTAGCGGACACCGGTGTCGGCGATGTAGAACTTACTGTCCTTGCGGCGGCTGTCCAGTTCGATGCCGGTGGTCTGGACGAATGCGCCGGTACCCGGAGCAATGTAGACCGAGTCGGCATTGGGGCCGGAACCGTCCGCCTGGGCCAGCGGCACCAGTTTGGCCTTATCCGGAATCGGCAGTGCGACACCGGTCAGCACCGAAAGCTCGGCGCGATTGCCGCCGTCCTTGTTGTCCGCGGCGGCGGCCAGTGGCTTCCAGGACAGGCAGCTGATCGGCTGGTCCTTGTAGTCGATGATGGACGGCACGGTCTGCGGATACGTGTTGACCTGCAGTGTGTTCGCCACCGGCGCGTAGGTCTTATCCGTCTGGTCGATGACGTCATTGCTCGATGTCGAGCGATACCGGTTACGGATGATCTCGGCGGTCACCGACGAGATCTGCTGCAGACCATCCTGCAGCACAACATATTCCGTGTTGGGCTGAGCTGGCACGTGCACCACGTCGCCGATCCGATGGTCGCCGACCGAGTAGCTGACCGAACCGCCCGGGTTATTGATATTGGGCGGAATGATCTTCAGCACTTCGGGAATCGTATTGAGCAGGCCCTCACCGATCGGTCGGGCCGTCGCGCCGGTGATCTTCAGCGCGTCGGTGACGGCGCGTTCCTTGAGGTCCACGCGGGCGCGCTTGTTGTCGTACACCAGGTACGTCGCGTCCTTGCCCTGCACCAGCAGCGCCCGGTCCCTACCCATGACCGAGGCCTTCTCACCGAGCGAGAGGTCACCGGCGAGCACCGAAGTGGTGAAATCCTTACTGCCGTCGACCTTCAACTGGTCGCACACGGTCCAGATCCGACCCTTGCCGTCCTTGTCGAAGCGCAGCGAGGAGGGCGCGCCGGGGATGCCGATCAGCTGTCCGCGCGCCTTCTTGCCGATCTCGGATTCCTTGACGATGACGGCCTTTTCCGGCGAACCCGCGGCCAGCCGGGCCGATGCGAGGTTCAGCGTCGGATGCACCACATCGTTGATCACCACATAAACCGCGCCGGATTCCTTGCCGATCAGAATCTTGCTGCTGCCGATCTTGTCCTGCGGGCGCAGCAGTGCGAGTACACCGCAACCGGCCAGCACCACAATCGCCATGATCAGTCCGGCCGCGTAGGCACGGGACTGGGATCGCATCGGATCGTGCAACATTCGCACGTCCCGGCGGACCAGTGCGTGTTCCATCCGGCGGACCAGGAAGCGGTAGCCGCTCACCTGCCAGCGTGTAGTGGGTTTTGAAGGCATGTTTCCCTCCCCGAACAATGCTCGCGTTCGCGGAACACAGTACAGTTCCCGAGGACTATTGTTCAGTTCGGCCGATCCGAAACGGCCGATACCGGGTACTTGGGGGATGACGATGGCCGAACAAGCCGGGGCGGGACCACGCCCGCTGCTCGGGCGCATCTCGCTGCGGAACCTGCTGCTGGCGCAGGTGATCGGACTCGCGGCCGGATTGCTCGCCTTGTTCGCCGGACTGGGCGGCTGGCCCGCGTTGGGCGTCGCGGTGGTTGTGGGAGGGCTGCCGCTGATCCCGATCGCGAAGCGCACCATCCTGGACTGGATCGCGACCTGGTGGCGCTACCTGACCCACGGCGACTACCAGATCGGCGACACCGTCGACTTCCGCGGCCCCGACGGACGCTCGCTCGGGTTGTACTGGGACGGCACCCGGGTCGTCACGGTGGTCGAGGTGCAGGCCCCCAAGGGCGGGCTGACCCGGATCGCCCGCACCACCGTGCACGCCTCGCATCTGCTGCCGCTGCCCGAACTGGCCAAATGCCTGAACCAGCACGACATTCTGCTCAGCGGCATCGACATCATCAGCCACGGTCACCGCAGCCGCTCCGGTACACCGGCGGGCACGATCTACGAATCGCTGCTCGGCCCGCTGCCCGCCACCGCGCACCGCAATGTCTGGCTCGCGATCAGCTTCGACGCGATCGCCTGCCCGGAGGCCGCGGCCCGGCGCGGCGGTGGCGCCGAGGGCGCCTCGCGTGCGGTAACCATTGCGACACAACGCATTATGCGCACCCTCGAGGACGCCGACTGCAGCGCCCGCATTCTGACCGCACCGGAGATCCGCAAGGCGGTCCTGCAGGTCACGCAGGGCTTCGACCCGCGTACGCTCACCCACCGCTGGCGCTACGCCGAGGTCGGCAACAGCGTGAATATCGGCGGCGCCGTCGACCCGAAGCGGCTCGGCTCGGATCTGCTCTCGCAGCTGTGGGTCGCGCCGTCACGCGGCACGACGGTCGCGGTGCGGTTGCGTCCCGGTAGTTCGGCCGAATCGGTGAGCATCGGGGCGGCCTGGCGGTTGACCGCGCGGGAACTGCCGGAGCGCACCAAGCTCAGGGGCCTGATCTCGATGAACGGGCGGCAGCGCGACGGACTGCTCGCGCATCTGCCGCTGGCCATTCCGGATCTCGACGATGCCGTTCCGGTGACCGAGTATCCGATCGATGTGATCGGTGCGCTGCACCTGCCGTCCTCGGGCTGCGGTCAGCTCATCGGCTCCGATGATGAGGGGCAGGGCGTCGCGGTCCGCATCGTCGGTACCGGCATCTCGACGGTCTACCTGGCCGGTGAGCTGTACCTGGCTCAGCAGTTGGTGTTCCGCGCGCTGGCCGTCGGCGAGCGCATCCTGATCCGCACCGATCGGGCGCACGCCTGGGAGAACCTGGTGACCACCATCGGGAATCCCGAACGGCTGCAGATCGCGGTCGAAACACATCAGTCCGATTCCGGATTCACCGCGACCGTCGTCGATGGTGTGCTGGCTCCCGCGCCGCACGCCGGTGTCACCACGATCTACGTAACCGGCGACCCGATGGGCTGGCCCGCCACCCGCCCGGACCTGTCGATCCACCAGCCCGGCGCCATCGGTAACCATGTCGTGCTGCGCACCGGCACTGCCCAGGTCGACCTGACGCTGGTCTCCATTCCGCGCGAGGCCACCTACATCGGCCACCCCCGCGGCCGCCGAGCAATGGCGGGCAGCCCGCAGTAGCGCGATTGCCGGACGGGACAGTTACCGAAGGCGGCTCGACACAGAGGTCCGAGCAGGTACGGGTGTGCACCTGCCGGTGTCCGTCCGCGCGAAGTCGAGCGGCCCGGCCGCCGAGTTTGCGGTGCGGGGCCGGAAAAGGGGCGCATTCCCTTTCCGCGGCCCCATATCCCGCATGAAGTGCAAGGCCGAACTGCCGAGAGGTATCAGCCGGGGTAGGGGTTGGTGGCGCGGGCTTCGCGGAGAGTTCTTGCCCACCAGGCTAGTTGGCGGATGAGGCGTTGGGCGGCGTCTATGGCGGCGCCGTCCTGGGTGTTGCCTGCTCGGTCGAATTGCTTCTTGGCCTGGTGGAAGCTGACGGTTTCGCGGATGGAGACCATGTGGATTTCAGCGACCACCTGGCGCAGTTGTTCGACGGCGCGCAGGCCGCCGGAGAGGCCGCCGTAGGAGACGAATCCGATGGGCTTGGCGCGCCATTCGTGTTTCGCGTTGTCGAAGGCGGTTTTCAGGGAGGCCGGATAGCCGTGGTTGTATTCGGAGGTGATCGCGACGAAGGCGTCGGCCGCGGCCAAGCGCTGGCGGTAGGCCGTCACCTCGGCGGTCGCGACCAGATCCGTCGGTAGCGGGATGGTCATGAGATCGATAACGCCGGTATCGAATTCGGGGCTCGCCCGGACCGTGCGCAGGAACCAGTCGGCGACCACGGGAGCGAATCGCTCCGGGCGCGTGCTGGCCACAATGACCTCTAGCCGTAGCGGAGTTTCCACTGCGCGAGCCTAACGCCACGGGCCGCCGGTACGGTCGAAGCGGGCGCAGCGATCTCGATTCGGTCGACATCGGCCGACGGCATATTTACCTGGGATGGTGAGACGCCGACACGGTGATTTCGCATGATGGGACGAGTAGATTCGTCGACCGAACTCAGTGCGACACGGAGGAGCGAACATGATCCTGGTAACCGGCGCGACGGGCAATATCGGAACGGAACTAGTTGCGGTGCTGAGCAATTCGGGTAATTCCGTGCGCGCACTGGTCCGCGATCCCGCTCGCGCGCAGCTGCCCGCCGGTGTCGAGGCGGTGACGGGCGATCTGAATCGGCCGGAGAGCCTGACCGAGGCCCTGGACGCGGTCACCGGGATGTTCCTGCTGCCGGGCTATGCGGACACTCCGGACCTGCTCGCGCGCGCGAAAAAGGCAGGGGTACAGCATATTGTCCTGCTCTCCGGCGGTTCGGCGGCGCAGGCGGATATGAACAACGCAGTCTCCGCATATATGACACAGGCCGAGCGGGACGTGCGCGAATCCGGTCTGGCCTGGACGTTCCTGCGCCCACGCTCGTTCATGTCGAATGCGCTGCGCTGGTTGCCGCAGCTCGCACAGGGTGATGTGATCCGCGCCCAGTTCCCCGACGTACCCGTCGCCGCCATCGATCCCGCCGATATCGCGGCCGTCGCGGCGGTCGCCCTGACCGGCGGCGAACTCGCGGGCCGGATCCTCGAGCTGACCGGTGCCCGAGCCCTGGTGCCCGCCGAGCAGGTCGCCGTGCTCGCCCAGGTACTCGACCGACCGCTGGTCTGCGCGGGTTTGACCAACGAGCAGACGCGCGCCGAACTCGAAGCGACCATGCCGCAGAAGTACGTCGATGCATTCTGGAGCTTCTTCGTCGACGGCACCTTGGACGAATCCCAGATACACCCCACGGTGCGAGCGGTAACCGGCCGAGAACCGCGCACCTTCGAACAATGGGCGCGCACCCACGCCGACGCCTTTACCTCCCCGGCACAGTAGCCGAACCAGCCTCTGGCTTCGGTGCGGGCGTTCGACCAGGGAGTGCCGACTCACTCGGCTGCGACGTGCCGGTCTCAGGTCTCGGGGCAGCCGGTTGGGGAGTTGGGGCGACAGCGTTCATGTTCGGTGAGGCGACCTCGGGTGTCGCTGACTCCGGATTGGGCGCAACGGTTTTCACGTTCGGGGCGGGCTCGCTCGGGCGCGAGACCGCAACATTCGCATTCGTGACGGGTGGGTCCTGGCGCAGGTCCGTGGCCTTCGTGATCGGTGCGGCGGGATGCGACTCGGGGCGCTGTGGCCCCGGCGTGTCCGGCGCGACCCGCACATGTAGTGGCGCGGATTCCGGACGGGGTGCGGTGGCCTCCACTGCGGGGCGGCAAGTGCGGCCAGGCCTTGGCCGGGTGATATTTGGGCGGTGAAACCCAGTGCGCGCCTGGCTCGTTCGGGGTCTGCAACGATGTGGCGAGCATCGGCCAGCAGGTAGCTGCCGGTTACCACCGGGTCGGGGCCGCCACGGGATTTGGCCATGATCGAAGCGACCTCCCACATGGTGATCGGGTGGCCGGAGGCGATGTTCAAGGGTACGAAGCCGGGGAGGCGTCGGTCGACGGCGGCTACGGTGGCGGTCACGATGTCGTCTACGTGCACGATGTCGCGGACCTGTCCGCCGTCCTCGTCCACCAGGGGCGGTCTTCCCTGATCGAGTGCGGCGAGGAACTTTCCGATGAATCCGGAGCGGACACCTGCGCCGTAGCCATTGTGGTACCGCAGCGCCGTAACGGCCGCACCGGTCGCCAAACCCCAAGCGAGCGCATAGTTTTCCTGCGCCATCTTGCTCGCCCCGTAGAATCCGCGCGGGCGCAGCGGCGCATCCTCGTTGAGCGGCTCCCAGGTGAGCAGTTCTCCGGTGCGCGGGGACAGGTGGTCGAACATGCCGCGATCCAGATCGGCCCGCCGCCGCAGCCCCGGATAGAACGGCCCGCTGTTCATTCCGCGATAGCGCCCCTCGCCGTACACCACGATGGACGAGGCGAGCACCAGATGACGAACCTTCGCCCGTCCCATCACGTCGAGCAGTACCGCGGTGCCCACATCATTGTGCGCGGCGAACACCGCCGATTCGGGCGCGGAGGTGACCGCCGCGAGATGGCATACGGTATCGATACCGCGCAGCAACGGTTCGAGCGCGTCGGCATCGCGCACATCTACCCGCGAAACCCCTTCGGGCACTTGCGCATCCGGCCCGTGCACCGCTTCGTACAGCACATCGATCCCGACCACCTCGTGCCCGGCCGCGGCCAACGCCCGCCGCAATCGCGCCCCGATGAACCCGGCTGCCCCGGTGACCAGTACTCTCATCGCATCCACACCCCGCGTTCGGCTCCGAACCCAATCTGACTAAGGGCATTTCCGTACCTGTCGGTCACTCGGTACAGCCAGCATCATTTCTCACGGTAGTTCGAACGGCAGCGATACTCCTGCGTGCACCCGGCAGCGGTCGCAGGTGTCGGTTCCAGTGACCGCCGAAACCGAACGCCGGATCAACTCCTTGAACGGGCCGAGGTTCTTCTTGAATTCGGCGAAGACGTCGACCGCGTGCACACCGTCGCCCTCCTCCAGACCGGCATCCAGGTCGGTCACCAACGCAACTGCGGCGTAGCACATTTCGAGCTCACGAGCGAGCACCGCCTCCGGATGCCCGGTCATATTGACCAGTTCCCAGCCCTGTGCGGCGAACCAGCGGCTCTCGGCCCGGGTGGAGAAGCGCGGGCCCTGCACCACGACCATGGTCCCCGAGGCTTTTACCGACAGCGCGTCGGTCGCGGATTTCGTTGCCGCGGAACGCAGTTCGTCGCAATACGGATCGGCGAAGGAGACGTGCACACCACCGCCGTCGAAGTAGGTCTGCGGACGGCCGGAGGTCCGGTCGACCAGCTGATCCGGCACCGCTACGGTGCCCGGCCCCCAGTCCGCGCGCAGGCTGCCGACCGCGCACGGCGCGAAGATCCGCCGCACCCCGATCGAGCGCAGCGCCCACATATTGGCCTGGTACGGCAGCGTATGCGGCGCGAATTCGTGCTGCTTGCCGTGCCGGGGCAGGAAGGCTACCGGGCGACCCTCCACCTCACCGACCGCGATGGGCGCACTCGGCTTGCCGTAGGGCGTATCGACCTCGACGGTGGTCGCCTCGTTATCGAAGAAATCATAGAAGCCACTACCGCCGATCACGGCGAGCGCGGGCCGAAGATCCAAACTCATGCACCGATTCTCTCGCCAGCCCCCGCCGCTAGACCAGACGGGTCCGGATCCGGCTAACTGGACCTTCGTCCATAATTGCCTGCGCCACGTACGCTCGGCGCGTTCGGCGTGATCGCGGCGGCCGAGTACAGGCCACCCCTTGCCCACAGCGGCGCCGAACATCCGACGCGACCGAGCGCACACCGACCTGACAATTCCCCCACGGCACTGTACCCTAGGGGGGTATTAATCCAGGTCCGGCCGGAGATCCGGCGAGCAGCGAGGAGACAGTCGGTGACACCCACCCCGTCGCACCATGACACCACGCCCGCGCCGGGCCAGGACACCGCGGCCGAGGGCGTGACCACCCATGACCACGCCGCGCACGACCATGCCTCGCACGGCTACATCACCGCCAAGGACGACTACCTCAAGCGCCTGCGCCGGATCGAGGGCCAGGCCCGCGGCCTGCAGCGCATGGTCGAGGAGGAGAAGTACTGCATCGATATCCTTACCCAGGTCTCCGCGATGACAAAGGCACTGCAGGCCGTTGCGATGGGTCTGCTGGAGGACCACATCAGCCACTGCGTGGTGGATGCGGCGGTCACCGGCGGCCCGGAGGCCGATGCCAAGATCAAAGAGGCCACCGACGCCATCGCCCGCCTGGTCCGTTCCTGACCGGGGATCAGCCGTGCCGTCGTCGGTAGACCGCGGCCGCACCCGGGTGCAGCGGGACGGAATCGGTTCCGATGAGTGATCGGGTATCCAGGAACTGGGTGCCCGCCGCCTCGGCCGGTACCAGCGCATCCGCCCGGGAAACCAGCAGTTCGACGATCGCTCCCGCCGCGGCGTCCGACATGGTCGGGGCGGCGAGCAGCAGATTCGCGACGCCGACCGTCCGGATCGCCGCGCCGCCGTCATAGGCGTCGGCGGGAATTTCGACCAAGTCGTACAGATGCCCGAACCGTTCCCGCATCGGCGCCGCCAGCTCACCGAGTTCGATGAGCCGCAGCCGTTGCGGTACGTCGAGCACATCGGTGGGTACACCACCGGCCCACAGCAACGCATCCAGCTCACCGGATTCCACGCCCGCCACCGCATCCCGCAACGGTCGATGCGAAATATCCACGTCCACACCGGGATTCACGCCTGCGGCCCACAGCAGCCGTTCCCCGGTGACCGCGGCGCCGGATCCCGCGGCGCCGAGGTTGATCCGGGTGCCCCGCAGATCGGTGACCCGCTGGATCGCGCCTTCGGACCGCACGGCCAGCTGCAGATAGTTCTCGTACACCCGGCCCAGCGCCACGACCGGCTGACGCTCACCCTGTACCGAATCGGCGAGTGCCAATGCGGCATCCACCCGTCCGCTGGTCAGCATTGCCAAATTCTCCTGCGACCCGGTTGTCGGCACCGGCTCGATCCGCACCGTCCCCGCCTCCGCGGCGACGGCCGCGAGCAGCCGCGCGAATGCGTGATAGAAGCCGCCGACCTCACCGGAGGCCAGCCGCACCGTTGCCACATCCCCGCCACATCCGACGGCACCGGCCGCGATACCAGCGGCGGTGAGCGCCAAGAACGTCCGCCGTGTGATCACGTCCGCACCGCCTGCGGCAGGCGGATCTGGATGGCGAGTCCGTGCGGTTGGACCGGTCGCACGCTCAGCGTGCCGCCGCGCGCCTGGGCCAGCGCCGCGGCGATCGGGAGGCCGAGGCCGGAACCGCCGGAGGCGGCGCCGGAGCCACGGAAGAAGCGGGTGGTCAGTTTATCGATCTCCGCGGGTTCGACACCGGCGCCATTGTCCCGCACGGTCACCATGACCCAACCCGGTTCGGAATCGACCACCATGACGGTCTGCGCGCCGGATCCGGCGTATCTGCACGAATTGCTCAGCGGCACATCGAGAATCTGGGCGAGCACATCGCCGGAGACCGCGGTATCGGCCTCCGGCACCATGGGCGCCGCGGACAATTCCTGTCCGGAATTCTCGTATGCGGAGTACCAGGCGTCGACCCGGTCCGCGACAACCTGTACCGCGTCGCAGTGGTTGTCGGTAGCGGTGGGGGTGCGCGCAGCCTCGAAGGCGGCGGGCGTCTCGGCGACCGCCAGACTCAGCAGACCATCGAGCAGCGCGGTCAGCCGGTCGACCTCGGCACCCGCACTGTGGAAGGTCGCCACCGCGCTCTCCGGGATCGCATATTCCAAGGAGTCGAGACGAATCGTCAAGGCGGCAAGCGGATTTCGCATCGCATGTGCGGTATCGGCGACCAGCTGGCGTTGCGCGTCCGCCGAATCGGCGACGGCGAGCGCCATGGCATCGAAGGATTCCGCGACCGCGCGCATCTCCGGCGGCCCGCCGTGATGCCGGGCGATGGACACGTGCGCGGCGGCCTGGGCGCGCGGCTTGGGCAGGGTCGCGGTCAACTCGGCGACCGCCTGCGACAACGCCGCCAGCGGGCGCAGCACCCAGCGCCCCAGGCTCAGCGCCAGCATCGTGAACACCACCATCATCAGCACCGCCCCGACCGCGATCACCGTCCACGCGCGGGCGATATCACGGCGGGCGCGCGCGGTGGAGGCCTCGATCACCACCGCACCGTTGACCTGCACCCCGGTGCCGACCGGCCGGGCGATCAGCACCGTCGGCCCACTCCACGGTGTCAGTCGATTCACCGGCTGCGGCCGCTGGTTGCGGCGGGCGGCGGCGACCGCGGCCTGGACCGGAGCCGACGCCACATCCACCCCCGCATTCACCGCTCGGGCGCCGCGGGCATCGACTACCAGCACGTTCTCCGCATACAGATCGTGATAGCGGCCGACCTCATCGGCCAGCGCCCGGCTGTCCCCCTCGGCCACAGCGGCATCGGCGAGGGCGGCGAACCGGTCGGCATCGCCGGAGCGATCGGCCACGAATTCCTGGGTCCGGCTGGTCGCGAAGGTCAGCGACAGCGGTACCGCGAAGGCGAATACCGCGATCGCCGCGAATACCGTCAGCGCGACGAGTAGTCGTCTGCGCATACTGGCTCCGCTTCTCTTACCTGGACTCGCGGGTCGATGTGATCACTGGCCCCAGCGGTAACCGTAGCCGCGAATGGTGGTGATCAGCCCAGGTCGGTCCAATTTCGCACGCAGTCCGGTCATGTGAACGTCCAGCGAACGCGAAACCGCGACGAATGCGTCGCCCCAGATCCGATCCATCAGTTGCTGGCGGCTGACCGCGGCCCCGGGCCGCTCCACCAATGCCTCGACCAACTCGAATTCCTTCTGGGTCAAGGCGATCGGCCGACCGGCGACCTCGACCACCCGGGCCGCGAGATCGACCCGCACATCCCCGGTGACCACCTCGGCCCGCTCCGGTTGCGATCCGGCCGCCGCGCGCCGCACGACATTCTCCAGCCGAGCCATCAATTCCGCGATCCGCGGCGGCTTCACCAGATAGTCGTCGGCACCGCCGCGCAGCCCGCGCACAATCGAGCGTTCGTCGCTGCGCGCGGTCAGGATCAGCACCGGCACCGAACTCACCTCGCGCAGTTGGCGCAGCACATGCAGACCATCGCCGTCGGGCAGTCCGAGGTCCAGGATGACCGCGTCGTAACCGCGGTGGGCGATGAGCAGATCCGCGCCGCGGCGCTTGCGTTCGGCCTGATAACCGCGGGCGTTGAGGGCTTCCACCAGCGCGTCGCCTACGCCGTCATCATCTTCGACCACCGCAAGCCGCACACGCCGATCCTCCCATAGCGGATGACCGGCGTGTGCGGATGGGCGATCAGCGCCGCACGGCTGCGAGGTCACGGTGCGGCTCGGCGACTGGCGCATCCGTCTTGGTCAGCGAGATATCGGCGGCGGCATCGGCATCGATGGCCGACCCGCTCGAGGTCTCCCGCATGAACCAGTAGGTGAGCAGCGAGATTCCGATGCACCCGGCGACGTACCAGAAGTACAGCGATTCGTGATGGGCCTGCTTCAGCGACAGTGCGATGGTCTCCGCGGTGCCGCCGAAGATCGCCACGGTCAGCGCGTACGGCAGGCCGACGCCGAGTGCGCGGATCTTGGTCGGGAACAGTTCGGCCTTCACGATCGCGTTGATCGAGGTGTAGCCGGTGATGATGACCAGCGCGGCCATCATCAGCGCCCACGCCGCGATCGGATTCTTGGTGTGCGCGAGCACGGTCATGATCGGCACGGTCAGCAGGGTGCCGGCCACACCGAAGAAGATCAGCAGCTTGCGCCGCCCGACGCGGTCGGACAGCGCCCCGGCCAGCGGCTGCAGTATCACGAAGACCAGCAGCGCGATGAAGTTGATCCACGAGACGGTCGACTTGGAAATACCGGAGGTATTGATCATGAACTTCTGCATGTACGTGGTGTAGGTGTAGAACGCCACGGTGCCGCCGAGCGTCAGACCGATCACCAGCAGGCATTCCCTGGGGTACTGCAACAGCATCCGCAGCGAACCGCGCGCGGGCTGCTGAGCTGCGCGCCCCTGCTGCGGCACCCGCTCGGCCTCGACCTCGGCCTCGAAGTGCTCGGATTCGTCCATGCTGCGCCGCAGCCACATCACAATGAGCGCGGCCGCCGCACCGATGACAAACGGAATGCGCCAGCCCCAGTTGTTCATCTGGGCGTTGTTCAGGAACTGCTGCAGGATGATCTGCACGCCGAGCGCGACCAGCTGACCGGCGACCAGCGTGACGTACTGGAAACTCGAGTAGAACCCACGCTTACCTGTGGAGGCCACCTCGGACAGATACGTTGCGCTGGTTGCATATTCGCCGCCGACCGAAAGGCCCTGTAACAAGCGGGCGAGCAACAGCAGCACCGGTGCCGCGATACCGATCGTCTGGTACCCGGGCGTCACCGCGATCAGCAGCGAACCCGCAGCCATCACGGTCACCGAGAGGGTCAGCGCCGAGCGCCGTCCGAACTTGTCCGCATAGCGTCCGAGTGCCCAGCCACCGAGTGGCCGCATGAGGAAGCCGACCGCGAAAACGGCTGCGGTGGACAGCAATTGCGCGGTGGAATCACCCTTCGGGAAGAAGGATTTCGCGAAGTACACGCTGAACGCGGCGTAGACATACCAGTCGTACCACTCGACAAGATTGCCGATGGAACCACGCAATACGTTGGCGACCACCCGGCGTTCGCCCACGGGCTGTGTCGTAGTCACAAGATCTCCTTCTTCGACGCGGCCTTGCGTCGGTCGGAGACCAGTGTGTGCGCAGTCACAGCGCGGGCGGAACCGGTGGGGCCGGTTTCTAACGTTCCCTTAGGGCGATCGGCCAGTAACTTAGGCCGATCGCCTCCGGGGTCTCAGGAATGCTTCGCCAGCAATGGAGCCAGCGTGCGCAGGGCGGCGGGCTCATTGTCGAGGATTTGGATCGCGACATGATCGGCGCCCGCGGTCAGATGCGCGGTGAGCTGGTCGACGACCGACTCGGGGCTGCCGTGCGCGACCAGGGCGTCGTAGAGGCGGTCACTGCCCGGCTTGGTCACATCCTCATCGGTGAAGCCGAGTCTGCGCAGGTTGGCGACGTAGTTCTGCAGGTCCAGATAGAACTCGACGCGTGGGCGGGCGGTGGCGCGGGCCCGCACCGGATCCTCGTCCAGGACCACCTTGTGTTCGGTCGCCAGCAGCGCATCCGGGCCGAGCACGGCGCGAGCGCGTGCGGTGTGCTCGGTGGTGACCAGGTAGGGCAGCGCGCCAGCGGACCGGTCCGCCGCCAGCTTCAGCACCCGCGGACCCAGCGCAGCGAGTGCGCGACGCTCCTTGGGCACCCCGGCCGCATCCAACTCGTCGAAGTATTCGACCAGCGCGTCATAGGGCTTGCGGTATTCGCCGGTGTGCTCGGGATGACCCGCGCCCAGACCGAGCAGGAACCGCCCGGGGAACCGCGCATCGATGCGGTGGAACGACTCCGCGACCTGCTTCGCGGGCGCCGACCAGATGTTCACGATGCTGGTCGCCACGGTGATCGACTCGGTCGCGTCGAGCAGCGACTCGATCACCGGCAGCTCCGCCGGCGGGGACGAACCGAGCCACAGCGTGCCGTAGCCGAGCTCCTCCAGCTCGCGCGCATCCTGCGGGGTGAACCCCACATATCCGCGCCAAACACCGAACCGTCCAAGACCTTCGATAGTCATGCCCGGAGCCAACCAACCTGCAGCCGTTCCTATTCCGACGCGAGATCCGCACGCAACACCGGGCGGATAATCGCCATTAACCTATTAGCACTCTCAATTCGAGAGTGCTAACTTGGGTAGTGCACAGCTTCCGGCGCTTGCCGCCGTGGCAGGCGCCGCCGCTCGTGAAATGGAGGTGATTGCTGTGCTCCGGTTCGATCCATTCCATGACATCGACACCGTCGCCCGCCAACTGCTCGGCGAATCCGTCGGGACATCTCGTGCGCCGCGATTCATGCCGATGGATCTGTTCAAGGCAGGCGACCATTACGTACTCAATGCCGACCTGCCCGGCGTCGACCCCGGCACGGTGGATGTGAGCGTCGACAACGGCACCCTCACCCTCCGCGCGCAGCGCAGCCTGCCCAGTGATGAAGGCGTGCAATGGATTGCGTCCGAGCGCTTCGCCGGTACGTATATGCGCCAACTCAGCCTCGGCGACAATGTCGATGCCGACCACATCAGCGCGACCTACAACAACGGCGTGCTCTCGGTGACGCTTCCGATCGCCGAGAAGGCCAAGCCGCGCCGCATCGAAATCTCCGGTGGCAGCCAACCGCGGACGATCGAGGCGGGTTCGTCCAGCTGACCGGCGGTCATGCTTCCGCACCGCAGTGCGCCCGCCGAATCGCGGTGCGGGAGCGCCGCCTTCACCCATCCCGGCCGTGACCACCTCGGTAGTCATTGACACCGAGCACATTTCGCAAACCAGAGTGTTGCGGCACCTGCTGCCACTCAGTCGTCCTGGCCGTCATCGTCGCAGTTCAGGGCTTGGTTCCAGTTTTCGCATGCCGCACCGTCCGGCCCAGGACCTAACACATCCACCATGTCGTCACCTCCCTTCGAGCGTCGTCGCTACGTGCGGGATTGCGCCCGTTCGGCGTGGAATACGTCATCCGGTCGCGGTTAGGTGGCCTCGAGGTTCACCGTGTTCTATTCGGATACCCGCAGGAGTACGTGGGGAATCGCACCGGCGAAGGGCAATCGGCGCGATCACGGCCTCGACATCGAGCGTCGGTACGACGTTCGCCGAGCGGCCGACATGGTCATCGACCGTGCCGTCGAATGTCACGGTCTTGACGAGGCCGCAGCCGAGTCGCTTTGCACGGCTGTGCATTTGGCCGAGCGCTCGACGTGATCGCAAGGCAGGCGGTCGTGGGTAATCAGGCCCGCGCCCTGATCACGGCTGCACTGGATCGCCGCCGCAGCTGACCCGCGCATGCGAGAGCGATCTGGATGGGGACCGGATCGGGTTCAGCTGCCGCAGCAGCCGTCGTCCACGGTTGGCACCGAACGCATTTCGCGGGTTTGGGCGTTGCGGGCGGCCAGGTCGGAATCGTCCGGATAGTCGACGTTGATAAGGCTGAGGCCATGTGCGGGGGCCACGGTCACTGAGCTGGAGCGTTCGGTCTCATTCAACAGTCCGGCGACCCAGTCGGGAGTGCGACGGCCCTCCCCCACTGCGAGAACCGCGCCGACGAGGCTGCGAACCATGGACCAGCAGAAGGCATCCGCGCTGACATAGGCGGCGAGCAGGTCGCCGTCGCGCTCCCAGTCGAAGCGCTGGAGTTCGCGAACGGTGGTCGCACCATCGCGACGGCGGCAGAAGGCGGCGAAATTGTGCAGGCCCAATAGCTTTTGCGAGGCCGCGCGCATGGCTTCGAGATCCACGTCGTGGCGACAGGCGACGACGCTGCGGGCCTGCAGTGGTTCAGCACCATAGGGTGCCGTGGTCAGTCGGTACACATAGTGCCGGCGGATCGCTGAGAAGCGTGCGTCGAATTCGGGCGGGGCGAGGCGAATATCGGTGATCCGCACATCTTTCGGAAGAAACCGCGCCATGCGGTGGAGCAGCTTGGCCGCATCCGGTTCGGCGCCGGTATCGAAATGCGCGACCTGCCCCTCGGCGTGCACCCCGGCATCGGTGCGGCCCGCGACGGTCAATTGGATGGGCTCGCGCAACACCTTGCTCAGCGCTTCCTCGAGCACGCCCTGCACGGTGCGCAGCCCGGGCTGGCGCGCCCAGCCGATGAAATCGGTGCCGTCGTAACTGATATCGAGTCGCACCCGAACCGAGTCGGCCGCCGCGGCCCACACTTCCGGCAAATCCGCCGCGGGCGCACCCAACGCGCTCGAATCCACCGATTCCTTTTCGGTCACTGGCGATCTCCTAATCGATACGAACGCCGGTGGCTCCGGCCGCTCACCACGCGAAACCCGATGCCAGCGCGGTGATCTCGGTCGGATGCGAATGAGCCCGCCGACCCACGGGGGGCGGCGGGCTCATTCCGGACTTGCGAGCGAACGTCAGGCGTCCTTCTTATCCTCAGCGGCCTCGTCGGCAGCCGGGGCCTCGGCCTCGACAGCCTCGGCGGTCTCGGCGACGGCCTCTTCGGCCTGCTCCTCGACAACGGTCTCGGCGACGGGCGCCTCGGCCTTCTTGGACGCGGCAACGCGGCGGGCGCGGTCGGCCTCGTTGGTCACGGTCTTCTCCCGGACCAGCTCGATGACCGCCATCGGCGCGTTGTCACCCTTGCGGGGCAGCGTCTTGGTGATGCGGGTGTAGCCACCCTCGCGGCCCTCGAACGACGGCCCGATCGAGGCGAAGAGCTCGTGGACGACATCCTTGTTCCGGATCACCTTGAGCACCTCGCGACGGTCGGCCAGGGTGCCGCCCTTCGCCTTGGTGACCAGCTTCTCGGCGTAGGGGCGCAGCGCCTTGGCCTTGGCCTCGGTGGTCGTGATACGACCGTGCTCGAAGAGCGCCGTGGCCAGATTGGCGAAGATCGCCTTCTGGTGCGACGCCGACCCGCCGAAGCGGGCACCCTTCTTGGGCTTGGGCATTGTTTGTTCTCCTTGTGTGAGGCCGGGCCGGGGTGCCTACCCCGACGGCCTAGAGCTGTTCGGTCTCGGCGTAGTCCTGCTCGCCGCCATCGGTGTCACTGAACGTGCCGCTGTCGCTCCACGTTCCGGTGCTCGCGTCATAACCCACCACGGACGAGGGATCGAACGACGCCGGGCTGTCCTTGAGCGAGAGGCCGAGCGCGTGCAGCTTGACCTTGACCTCGTCGATGGACTTCTGGCCGAAGTTGCGGATGTCCAGCAGGTCCGACTCGGTGCGGGCGACCAGCTCGCCCACCGTGTGCACACCCTCGCGCTTGAGGCAGTTGTAGGACCGGACGGTGAGGTCCAGATCCTCGATCGGCAGACCGAACGAGGCGATGTGATCCGCCTCGGCCGGGGACGGGCCGATCTCGATGCCTTCGGCTTCGACGTTGAGCTCACGGGCCAGGCCGAAGAGCTCGACCAGGGTCTTACCCGCCGAGGCGAGCGCGTCCCTGGCGCTGATGGAGTTCTTGGTCTCCACGTCCAGGATCAGACGGTCGAAGTCGGTGCGCTGCTCGACACGAGTGGCCTCGACCTTGTAGGTCACCTTGAGCACCGGCGAGTAGATCGAATCCACCGGGATCCGGCCGATTTCCGCGCCGGACGCCTTGTTCTGCACGGCCGGGACGTAACCGCGACCGCGCTCGACGACGAGCTCGATCTCCAGCTTGCCCTTGTCGTTCAGGGTGGCGATGTGCATATCCGGGTTGTGCACGACGACTCCGGCGGGCGGCACGATGTCACCGGCGGTGACGGTGCCCGGGCCCTGCTTGCGCACGTACATCGTGACCGGCTCGTCCTCCTCCGAGGACACGACCAGACCCTTGAGGTTCAGGATGATGTCGGTGACATCCTCCTTCACACCGGGAACGGTGGTGAACTCGTGCAGGACGCCGTCGATGCGGATGCTCGTGACCGCGGCCCCCGGAATCGAGGACAGCAGGGTACGCCGCAGCGAATTGCCGAGGGTGTAGCCGAAGCCCGGCTCCAGCGGTTCGATGGTGAACTTCGAACGGTTCTCGGCGACGACCTCTTCGGTCAGCGTCGGACGCTGTGAAATCAGCATTAGGATCATCCTCCTGTACGGGCACCCACTATTTGATGCCCACGTTTTGGGGGTTGTGGGTGACCACCTGGTTCAGGCGGTCACCCACCAGCACGAAACCTGCTTACTTCGAGTAGTACTCGACGATCAGCTGTTCCTGCAGCGGCACATCGATCTGGGCGCGCTCGGGGAGCTGGTGCACCAGGATCCGCAGACGGCCGGGGAGCACCTGCAGCCAGCCCGGAACCGGGCGGTCGCCGACGGTCTCCCGCGCGACCTGGAACGGCAGCGTGCCGAGCGACTTCTCCTTGACATCGATGATGTCGTACTGCGTCACCTGGAAGCTGGGGACGTTCACGGCCCGGTTGTTCACCAGGAAGTGACCGTGGCTGACCAGCTGGCGGGCCTGCCGACGGGTACGCGCCAGACCGGCGCGGTACACCACGTTGTCGAGCCGGGTCTCCAGCAGACGGAGCAGGTTGTCACCGGTCTTGCCCTTGAGGCGGTTGGCCTCTTCGTAGTACCGGCGGAACTGCTTCTCCATGACGCCGTAGGAGAAGCGCGCCTTCTGCTTCTCCTGCAGCTGGAGCAGGTACTCGCTCTCCTTGATCCGCGCGCGGCCGTGCTGGCCGGGCGGGTACGGACGACGCTCGAACGCCTGGTCGCCTCCGACGAGGTCGACCCGCAGACGGCGCGACTTGCGGGTGATGGGGCCTGTGTAACGAGCCATTTTTCGTTATTCCTTTCCCGCTAGACGCGACGCCGCTTGGGCGGACGGCAGCCGTTGTGCGGCTGCGGGGTGACATCGGAGATCGTGCCGACTTCCAGGCCAGCGGCCTGCAGCGAACGGATCGCGGTCTCGCGGCCCGAACCGGGGCCCTTGACGAACACGTCGACCTTCTTGACGCCGTTCTCCTGCGCCTTGCGGGCCGCGTTCTCGGCGGCGAGCTGCGCGGCGAACGGGGTCGACTTGCGCGAACCCTTGAAGCCGACGTGGCCCGAGGACGCCCACGAGATGACGTTGCCGGCCGGGTCGGTGATCGACACGATGGTGTTGTTGAACGTGCTCTTGATGTGCGCGTGGCCGTGCGGGACGTTCTTCTTTTCCCGGCGACGCGACTTCTGGGTCTTCTTGGGGCCGGAGGCCCGACTCTTCGGAGGCATCCTTTATCCCCTACTTCTTCTTGCCGGCGACGGTGCGCTTCGGGCCCTTGCGGGTGCGCGCGTTGGTCTTGGTGCGCTGGCCACGCACGGGCAGGCCACGACGGTGGCGCAGACCCTGGTAGCAGCCGATTTCGATCTTGCGCCGAATGTCGGCCTGCACCTCGCGGCGCAGGTCACCCTCGACCTTGAGGGCCGAACCCTCGATGTAGTCACGCAGCTGCGTGACCTGCTCGTCGCTGAGGTCCTTCGAGCGCAGGTCGGGGCTGACGCCCGTCGCGTCGAGGATCTCCTTGGCGCGGGTACGGCCGATGCCGTAGATGTAGGTCAGCGCGATCTCCATGCGCTTTTCACGCGGGAGATCAACGCCCATGAGACGTGCCATGTGGCAGGTTCCTTAATCGTTGCGGAGGTCTGCTCCCTGTCCGTCCCCTCGTCTGGTGGGGCACCGGCCTCCGTACCGGTGGTTGGCTCGCACACCTCGGGCTCTGCGATTCCGAGGAACCGCGCGGCCCGAATTCCGCAGTGTGCGGCTGGAGCTGGGAGTTCTTCTTTCAGTTGGCCAAGCCGATCAGTGATCGGTGCCCGGCTGGTGCGGCGAAAATCAGCCCTGGCGCTGCTTGTGGCGCAGGTTCTCGCAGATCACCATGACCCGACCGTGACGGCGGATCACCTTGCACTTCTCGCAGATCTTCTTGACGCTCGGCTGAACCTTCACGTCCGTCCAATCTTGTTCGGTTCACACGGATGTGAACACAGTTTTTCCCCAGTCGGAAGACTGGGGAAGCCTTGTGGTGAGCCTGGCGGCTCGATGGTCACGCCGTCCTCGAAGCCGAGGACCGCACGCGATCACTTGTAGCGGTAAACGATGCGGCCGCGCGACAAGTCGTAGGGCGAGAGCTCGACGACCACACGGTCCTCGGGGAGGATGCGAATGTAGTGCTGCCGCATCTTCCCGCTGATGTGCGCGAGAACCTTGTGCCCGTTCTCGAGCTCGATCCGGAACATCGCATTGGGCAGCGGCTCGACAACTCGACCCTCGACCTCGATGGCCCCGTCTTTCTTCGCCATGTCCTCCGCGATCCCGGTTTACACTCAAACCTGGTTTGATTGCCTTGTATCTGCTTGCATGTAACCGGTCAGTTGACCGGACCGGCGGCATGCAGACAGTCGGCGCGTAGGTGCACCGCCGACCAAGCTTACCGGTTTATTCGCGGGCAGACCAATTCGCCCTGGTCATCGTGGTCTCGAGGACCTATTATTTCGCATCTTATGCGCGCTGGTCGGTGCGCGGGCTCGGACCGCGGGCCCCGTAATCAGGGTGACCGACGCGGCGTTTCGGGCGCCGGAGCCAGGGTCGTCTACTACAGCGTACGGCGCACGGCGGGGCTCCCCCTCCGCAGAGCACAGCAGCGCTGCCCCTTCACACAACACAGCGGCGCTCCCCCTCCGCAGAACACAGCAGCGCTCACCTCTCCACAGAACACAAGCGAGCAATTGTCAAGAGTTGTGGATTGATTGGCTCAGCGGCGGGCGGTCGGGATCGACGCGGTAAGGGCTTGGGGCCACGTGAGTTCGAGTTCTTC
>NZ_JBEXUI010000026.1:0-127458 GCF_040614395.1 Nocardia sp. NPDC005998
GGGCGGCCGGTCACGGCGGCGGCTTTCACGGCGGCGGCTTTCACGGCGGCTGGGGTCACGGCGGCTGGGGTCACGGCTGGTATGGCGCCTGCGGCCAGCCTTTGGCGGGGGCCGTTTGCGGTTCATCTTTCTAGCTGAGAGCCGTCCCGTGCGACCGCGCCTAGATCAGAGATGGGAGTTGCGTGGCGCCCTGAGGCAGACGCCGATTCCTATTGCGGTACTGACGCGGTCTCGGGTCATAGCGGGCGAGTCGTCGCCGAGTACTTGCCGAGGATTTACTCGGACGCGCGCCGAACCTTGCGGACACGACGCTGGCCGATTGGTTCCGCGGCCATCCAGTTGGGTGGCACCGGCGCCTGTGCCGGCAGCGCTTGCAGCCGGAGCGAAACCAGACATTGCCAGGATCTACCGCGAGGTCGGCTGCGTCTGCACCGTTTGGTTACGGTCGCCCCAGGTTGCCCGGGCGCCGGAATCCCCGATCCGATACACCTGCACGGTGGCCGCGACGCCGCTGGCGACAGCCAGGACCGCAACCGCGACCACCACCGCGCGAGCCACCGGCTTGTTACGCCGCTCCCGGAGATGGACGGCCACCAGCAGCCCGGTGGCCACCAGCATGGGCAGCACGAAGTAGAGCAGAGTGTCGCCCAGGTGGGTATGGGTGTGCAGCGCCGGCGACCGCCCCACCCGCTTCTCCAGCCATTCACCCGCGTCGGTGGTCACCGGCGTCAGCACCAGGGTGACCACGGCGAGCACCACGACAAACCAGATCATCCGCCGGCGGATCACCGGCCACACGGCCGACAGCACCAGCAGCAGCGCGGTCAGCGGCACGAACACGACGATGGCGTGCACCAGGAGTATGTGGGCGGGCAAACCATTGATCGTCGACATAGCCGTCTCCTCGAATTCCGGCCACCGAGTGGCACCGGCCGTCAGTGTGGCCAACCGTCGCTGAAAGCCCGCTGAGAACGAGTCATGCGGCGGTGTACGGGATCACGGCGTGCAGCGACGTCCCCGCTCCGGCATAGCTGGCAATATCCATCCGGCCGCCGAGGGCTTCGATGCGGTCTCGCAAACCGATCAATCCGGATCCCTTGGCTGGGTCGGCGCCGCCGATTCCGTCGTCGCGGATCGAGAGTTGGAGCGTGTTGCCATCGGTGTTGGCGCGCACGGTCACCTCGGTGGCCTGCGCATGTTTGGCCGTGTTCGTCAGTGCCTCTGCCGCAATGTAATACGCGGCTATTTCGGTGGATTCGGGTAGGCGCGGGTCGAGATCGAGATCGAGATCGACCGGTACGGTGCAGCGGCGGGCGAGTGCCTTGAGCGCCGGGCCGAGTCCGCCTTTCGACAGGATCGCCGGATGGATCCCGCGTGAGATCTCGCGGAGTTCGTCCGAGACGCCGACCAGGCCCTGCACTATGTCGGAGAGTTGCGCTTCGAGCGTGGTCAGCTCGGGTGGCACCGACGCCTCTACCGTGCGGAGCGCGAGTCCCAGCGAAACGAGGCGCTGTTGTGCCCCATCGTGCAGATCGCGTTCGATGCGGCGCCGTGTCTCGTCGGCAGCCGCGACGATGCGGGCGCGCGATGCGGTGAGTTCGGCCCGGGCCTCGGCGTTCGCGATCGCGGTCGCGACCAGGTCCGCGAATTCGGCGAGGCGTTGCTCGGTGTCGGACGGCAGCGGCTCGCGGCGCGACGATCCCGCGACGATCGCGCCCCACAGGTGGCCGTCGACGACGATCGGTGCTCCAACCCCCGAGCGCAGCCCCAGCGCACGGATGCGGGCGGCGGCCGAGCCGGTCGCATGGTCGTGGCTGTCCATCCGTGCCGTGGCTCCGGTGTGCAGCACCATCGCCGCGATGTTCTCGCCCTCGAGCGTGAGCCGCTCACCGACCGGCATCTTGGGCAATCCAGGTTCGTCGCGTGCCGCGACGAACCTGCCCGAACCATCGGGTTCGTAGCGGAGCAGGGCCGCGTTGACCACGCCCAGACACCTGGCCGACTCCTCCGCCACCGCGGCGAACACCTCCGACGCTGTCGCACCGCGCGCGACCAGGGTGGCAACCCGCCGCAACGCGGCTTGTTGTTCGGAAACGAGGTCGGCGGCCCGACGGCGGCGATTTGCCTCGGCCGCATGCGATCGGGCCAGTGCCGCAAGGGTATTGGCCAGCAGTGCCACGCAGAGGAAGACCGCGATGGCGACGCCGTTCTGGGCCGCGGTCGGGACGAAATCTGCGGGCCAGTTGCGGAAGTAGTCGAAGGCGATGGCACTGGCGACCGATGTCGCCACCGCCAGTCCGAGTCCCCATACAGTCGAGACCACCAGCACACCCAGCAGATAGACGACACCGAAAGCGTCGCCCGGGGCGACATGCTTCAGCCAGATGACGAGAACCGACTCCGCCGCAATGCACAATGCGGCCACCGCGACCCCCAGCAGCAGCGGCGGGGCCGCTGGGCGCATCGACATCGCAAGCAACCGTGCACGCAGTGAGACGAAGCCCGTATCGCTACGGCGGCATGCGGACATCGCACCTGGCGTGGATGCTGGCCATCCGCGCGCCCCAGACCGTTTCCACTTCATGACCCAGCGCTCACACCGATCGCCGATGAGTTCGGACGAGGTCCTCGAAATTCGGTCTCAATCGTAGCCGTGCAGCACACACCATGCGGATGACCAGTCATCGGCACCTATCCGGCTATGGCCGAGCCATACCTGACTTCGCCGTACGGCGTACGCGCTGTCGACCACCGAGGCGATGTCAACGGCATGCTCCCTGGCGACAGCCGCCGT
Source organism: Nocardia sp. NPDC005998 (assembly GCF_040614395.1). Classification (NCBI taxonomy): domain Bacteria; kingdom Bacillati; phylum Actinomycetota; class Actinomycetes; order Mycobacteriales; family Nocardiaceae; genus Nocardia; species Nocardia sp. NPDC005998. The sequence goes on from NZ_JBEXUI010000026.1 coordinate 2,795, forward strand.
TCCGCGGACGCTCGGCGATCACACACTCTCCGGAGACGGCCCGGCGATCGGCCTGGCCCATACCATGATCTTGTCGATCTCGTCCAAATCGGCATCGCCGAGCACGACGTCCGCGGCGCCGAGGCTGTCCTGGATATGGTCGGCACGCCGGGCGCCGACGATCGCGACGTGCACGGCAGGGTTCGCCAAGGTCCACGCGATCGCCAATTGGCCGACCGTGATATTGCGGTCGGCGGCAAACTTCTTCAGTCCCCGCAGGGCTGTCAGATTTTGCTGGTAGACCTCGCCGGTGAAGTCGGGGCTCGTGCTGCGCCAGTCGTCATCGGCGAAAGTCGTATCTTCATGCAGCGTTCCGGTCAGCAAGCCATGTGCCAACGGCCCGTAGATCAGCACGCCGATGTTCTGAACCCGGCAGTACGGCAGCAGGTCGTCCTCGACGCCACGCCGGAACAGGTGGTACGGCGGTTGCACCGTCTCCACCGGCAGTACGGCGGAGAATTCCGCAATCTGCGCCGGGCTGTAGTTCGAGACCCCGATGTGGCGGATCTTGCCCGCGGCGACGAGGTCGCCCAGTGCGCCCGCCGTCTCGGCGGCCGGTACCGTCGGATCCGGCCAGTGCACCTGGTAGAGGTCGATGTGGTCGACGCCGAGCGCCGCCAGGCTGGCGTCCACTCCCTTGCGCAACGAGCCTGGGCTCGCGTCGCGGACCAGGCCGGTATCGGTTCGGCGCAGGCCACCCTTCGTGGCGATCACGAGTTCGTCACGGGCGCTTGTGAGTTCGGGGCCCAGCGCCCTGGCCAGGATCCGTTCGGATGCGCCGAAGCCGTACGCCTGCGCGGTATCGAAGAAGTTGACACCGAGATCGCGGGCGCGCCGAATGGCCTTGATCGCGGCATCCTCGTCGAACCGGCCCCATTCGCCGCCGAGTTGCCAAGTGCCGAAGGCAATTCGGGAAACGTGTAGTCCGCTTCTTCCCAAAATGGTTGTCTTCATATCGCTCTCCGAATCTCCGTAGGGTTGTTGGTGCCTACTGTTGTGCTCCGGCGGACGCTTGTCGCCGTGGCCAGCGCCCATCGGCAATTCCCGCCAACAGGAATCCGGCCTTCCCGCTAGCTGCGTATGCCCTGCTCGGGCACGGCAAGACACCACTGTGGTGCGGGGATTTCCGGGTAGCGGTAATGCACAGCTGTCACGAACTCGGGCAGACTGCGGTCATGATGTCGCGCGTTGGGCTGTTGCGCTGCCTGATTGTCGACGACAGCCGACACTTCCTCGAGGCCGCTCGCAACCTGCTGGAACAGCAGGGGATCTCGGTCGTCGGCGTGGCGTCCAGCGGCGCCGAGGCGCTGCGGCGCATCGAAGAACTTGCGCCCGGTGTCGTGCTGGCCGACATCGATCTCGGTGCGGAGAGCGGCTTCGAACTCGCCAGGCGGCTCGGTCCGAGCGTGCCGGTGATTCTGATCTCCACCCACGCCCAGCAAGACTTCGCCGACATGATCGCGGAGAGCCCGGCTGTGGGATTCCTGCCCAAATCGGAACTGTCGTCCCACGCCATCCGTGATCTGCTCCGGGGCGGAGATACGGATCGGATCAGCGCGACTCGAGGACGGTGATCACCGCACCGGGCGGTGACCGTCTGTTCGGGTGCATCGGACGTGGGTGTGTCGAGCGCGGGCCGATTACAGCTAGCCACCATCCACAGAGTGGTACTGGCGGGGAGCACCGATGGATGTCAACACCGACGACACGAGCTCGCGTGACAACGATTCTGGAAGTCCCAGAAGGCAATCCGAGGAGTCGCGACATGGTCACATTCGAAGAGACCGCCGCTGAACCACATGGGGCGACAGCTGCCCGCCGGACCGCTGCGAAATACGTCGTCGAGCTGATCGGGACATTCTTCCTGGTCTTCACGGTCGGAACCAGCGTCCGCAGCGGCAGCCCGCTCGCACCACTGGCAATCGGCGCGGTGCTGATGGTGATGATCTACGCCGGCGGGCACGTGTCCGGTGGGCACTACAACCCGGCGGTGACGCTGGCGGTGCTGCTGCGGCATCGGATCATCCCGCGCGATGCCGTCCGATACTGGATCGCACAGCTGGTTGCCGGTCTACTGGCCGCGGCGCTGGTGCGTGCTGTCATCGATCCCGCGCAGCCCGCAGCGCCGACGCTGCTGACCCTCGACCACCACACCATCGGGGCCGCGTTCGTGGTCGAGCTGCTGTTCACCTTCGCGCTGTGCTACGTCGTGCTCAACGTCGCGACCAGCAAGAGCCATCCGGACAACTCGTTCTACGGGTTGGCGATCGGATTCACCGTGATGGCAGGGGCATTCGCGGTCGGCGCGATCTCCGGCGGAGCGTTCAATCCGGCGGTCACGATCGGCGCGGCCGTGATGGGAATGTTCGCGTGGCCGACGCTGTGGGTGTACCTCGCCGCCCAACTCATCGCCGGCGCCGCCGCCGGTGCCACCTTCCTCGCCCTCAATCCCGACGACCGATGATCCGCCGTCGACGCGGGCGAGCCCATCCGGAGACTTGTTCATCGACTGCGGCCCTGGTGTGGGTGACGATTAGACCGTATGGCGACAGCGTTCTGGACCGAAGCCGAAGCAACCACTGACCTGGTCCACACGGAAGGAGTTCACGATGTCCACTACCACATACGGCGCCACGACCACAGCGGCCGAGATCGTCGCCGACGTCGATCTTCATGGCCGGCGTGCCATCGTCACCGGCGCGAGCTCGGGAATTGGCACTGAAACGGCCCGTGCACTGGCCTCGGCCGGCGCCGAGGTCACCCTGGCCGTGCGAAAGCTCGACGCCGGTAGGAAAGTCGCAGACGAAATCGCCGAGAAGCTGCCGACCGGGGCGGGTGCGGTGTACGCGGCCCGGCTGGATCTGTCCGACCCGGTGTCGGTAGCCGATTTCGGGCAGGCCTGGGCCGGGCCACTGCACATCCTGGTCAACAACGCAGGCGTCATGGCACTGCCACAGCTGACCCGCACCCCGGCCGGGTATGAAATGCAATTCGCTACCAACCATCTCGGTCATTTCGCATTGGGTAGCGGCCTGCGCCGGTGGCTGGCCGACGCCGATGGTGCCCGAGTGGTGTCCGTCGCCTCGATCGGACACCTGTTCTCCCCAGTAGTCTTCGACGACCTGCATTACCGGTTCCGTCCCTACGACCGGTGGACGTCCTACGGTCAGTCCAAGTCAGCCAATATTTTGTTCGCCGTCGGCGCCGCACAGCGCTGGGCCGACGACGGCATCACTGTCAATGCGCTCATGCCGGGCAACATCGCCAGCACCGCACTCGCGCGACATATGAGCCCCGGCGATCTCGAGGCCTTCAGCGAACAGACCGAACTGGCGCTGCCGCTGGTCAAGACCATCGAGCAGGGTGCCGCCACCTCGGTGCTGCTCGCCGCCAGCCCTCAGGTGGAGGGCGTTACGGGTCGCTACTACGAGGACTGCGCTCCAGCCGCCCAGGTCAGTGAACGTGTCGGCCACACCGGTGGAGTCGCGCCCTACGCACTCGACCCGGACAACGCCGAGCGCCTCTGGCGGATCTCCGAGGAACTCACCCGATGGTTCTGAGGTTGGTCTGAGGTCGCCATGATGATGGCGGTATCCCGCCCTCGAAGATTGAGGTGCGAACTCTTCGGGTTTGCTCAGTCGGCGGATATTCGGGAAGAAGGCAAAGCGTTCAGGAACCGATGGGCGACGCACCTGGGCCTACCGCCCTGCGAACCGAAGTAGATGACAGTTGCCCTCGCCCTGGTAGCCGACCGGCTACCAGGGCGATGTTCGTGGCTACACCGACCGAGCACGCAAAGTGTTCGCTGTGACCGGCGAACTCGCGCGCGCCGGGAGCGCCATACCTGATCAATGTGGCCTTGGTCGCGGCGTAGCCGAGCATCAGGTGGTGCCGTCCTCGCCTCGGAACGGAGTCGGGCTTCCGGACCGAAACATAGCTGTTCCGTGCGCCATTGCTACCGAACCCTGACCTCACCGGCCGAATCTTCCGCCGTCCTGGCAGTCTTGTGTCTTCACTATTCAGTGTTACTATCTACTAGTAGTCAGCGACACTGAGTACTACAAGGAGGTGGTCCATGGGCAAGCAGATAACGGAAATGCTCAAGGGCACGCTCGAGGGCATCGTCCTCGCGATCCTGGCTGTGCGGTCCGCGTACGGCTACGAGATCACGGCATGGCTGCGCGAGCAGGGTTTCTCCGATATCGCCGAGGGCACCGTCTACGCCCTGCTGGTCAGGATCGAGAAAAGGGGCCTCGTCGACGTGGAGAAGATCCCGTCGGAGAAGGGTCCGCCGCGCAAGGTGTATTCCCTCAACGCGCAGGGACAGGAATATCTCGACGAGTTCTGGAGGACCTGGAGCTTCCTCTCCGAACGGCTCGAACAGCTCCAAGAAGGAGGCAAATAACCATGTTCATCGAAAAGGTAATCGGCGACCTCGGCGAGAAGCGGCGGTGGCGGCAGTACAAGGCAGGCGCGAAACAGCTTCCCGAGTCCTATCGCACAGCCGTCGACGCTTTCGAGCGGTACCTGCTGGTCTTGGGTCCAGGGGGCGGCGTGAAGATATTCGAGGACCTCCTCGACCTGTTCGAGCAGAGCGCGGCGGACCGAACCCCGATCCAGGAGGTCGTCGGAGCGGACCCCGTCGAGTTCATCGATGCGTTCGCGCAGAACTATCAAGAGGATTCGTGGAAGAACCGCGAACGGGAACGGCTACTCCGCGCCATAGCGCGCGCCGCCGGAGAAGACACCGGAACCGGAAGGTAGGCCGTTCGATGACAACACAGCTGGCTCCGGCGATCCATGTGCAGGGTCTGGAGAAGTCGTACAAGGAGCTCCATGTGCTGCGCGGCGTGGACTTCGACGTGGCGCGGGGAAGCATTTTCGCATTGCTCGGCTCGAACGGGGCGGGCAAGACCACGGTCGTGAAAATCCTGTCCACGCTGCTGAAGGCGGATGCGGGGACGGCCGGCGTCAACGGCTTCGACGTCGCCACCGAGCCGACACAGGTGCGGGAGTCCATCAGCCTCACCGGGCAGTTCGCAGCTGTAGACGAGATCCTCAGCGGGCGTGAGAATCTCGTGCTGATCGCGCACTTGCGGCGCGTCGCGAACCCGGGCGCGACCGCGGACGACCTGCTCGAGCGTTTCTCGCTGACCGACGCGGCCACACGGAAGGTGTCGACGTATTCGGGTGGCATGCGCCGTCGCCTCGATATCGCGATGAGCCTGATCGGGAATCCGCCGGTCATCTTCCTCGACGAGCCTACGACCGGGCTCGACCCCCAGGCGCGCGTCGAGGTGTGGCAGGCCGTCAAGGAACTCGCAGAGCACGGCACCACGGTGCTGCTCACGACGCAGTATCTGGACGAGGCCGAACAGCTCGCCGACCGGATCGCGATCCTGCACGAGGGTCGAATCATCGTCAATGGCACCCTCGCCGAACTCAAGCAACTCCTCCCGCCCGCCAAGGTCGAATACGTCGAGAAGCAGCCGACCCTCGAGGACGTCTTCTTCGCCATCGTCGGTGACAACGGCAAGGGCGATTCCGCCGTGTCGGCTCCAACGAGTAAGGAACACCGATGACCACGCATTTCCTCGGAGACACCGGATACCTGCTGGGACGATCCCTGCGCCACATCACACGCAGCGTGGACACGATCATCACGACCGCGATCACGCCGATCGCCATGATGCTGCTGTTCGTCTACGTGTTCGGCGGCGCGATCGACACAGGGTCGGATTCGTATGTGACCTACCTGCTGCCCGGCATTCTGCTCATCACAATCGCCTCGGGCATCTCCTACACCGCATACCGGCTCTTCATGGATATGAAGAACGGCATCGTCGAGCGATTCCAGTCCATGCCGATCGCACGGTCGTCCATCCTGTGGGCACACGTGCTGACCTCGCTGGTCGCCAACCTGATCTCACTCGTGGTCGTCGTGCTCGTCGCCCTGCTCATGGGCTTCCGCTCCGGTGCGGGACTGGCGGCGTGGCTCGCGGTCGCCGGCATCCTGCTCCTGTTCACCATGGCGCTGACGTGGCTGGCCGTCATCCCCGGTCTCACCGCGAAGACCCCGGACGGTGCGGGCGCATTCTCCTACCCGCTCATATTCCTGCCGTTCATCAGCTCGGCATTCGTGCCAACCGATTCCATGCCCGGCCCGGTGCGCGCCTTCGCCGAACACCAGCCGGTGACCTCGATCGTCAACACCATCCGCGACCTGTTCGCACAGCAGCCGGTCGGTTCCGGCATCTGGACCGCCCTGGCCTGGTGTGTCGGCATCCTCATCGTCGCGTACTTCTTCGCCATCAGGACTTACCGCCGCAAGATTTCCTAACGCGTCCACGGCAATTCGGGGGTATTCAGGTCGGATCCGACCCTGACACCGTGATGTCTTCTTTCTCGGCGGGCGTCCGCTCGGCCCAGTGAGCAAAAGCGTTAACACCGCGAGCAACCTGCTCGAGCCGCGTATCCTACTGCCCTTCCTCGGCAGCAGGTACGTCCCACCGACTCCATGCCGAACAGTCTGTACTGGTTCACCGATGATCAGCTCTGCACGCCGATCGTCGAAACCCTGTGCCAGCCCAGCGATTCCCTGAAAGCCAGCTTCCGACAGCAACAATTCTCGAAAGGACCCTATCATGTTCGCACGACTGGGCTCGCTGGTCGTCCGCCGTCCATGGTGGACGATCGGCACCTGGGTGCTGATCATCATCGCGGTGGTCGCGACCGCTCCGAAACTGACCGCGACCACCGACCAATCCTCCTTCCTGCCTTCGCATTACGAATCGATCCAGGCAGCAGAGTTACAGGAGAAGGCATTTCCCGACTCCGCTGCGCCCGCCGCGATCGTGGTGTTCGAACGAACTGATGACGCACCGCTCAGCGCGGCCGACGAGGCAGCCGTCGAATCCATCACCGAACAGCTCAACCAGGCACAGCTGAGCGATGTCACCGGAATTCAGGCGGTCCCGCCGTCGGACAACCGGCTCATCCAGATCGCCGCGGTGCAGATGACCAAGGTCACCAACCCCAGCGATACCCGGCAGAGCGACGCGGTCAAGGCACTGCGTAAAGCATTGCAGGACAAGGTGCACGACACCGGCCTGAAGATCGGCGTCACCGGCTCGGCCGCGCAGAACCTCGACGCACAGGAGTCCTCGACCAAGGGCCTGGCCATCATCGGATTCGCAACCGTCGGTTTGATTCTGGTGCTGCTGCTGTTGATCTTCCGCAGCCCGGTGATCGCGCTGCTGCCGATCGTTGTCATCGGGGCGATCTCCCTGGCCGTCAACGGTCTGATCGCCATGGTGAGCGAGGCATTCGACCTGAAGATCGACAGTTCGGTCAGTTCCATCCTGGTGGTCGTGCTGTACGGGGTCGGCACCGACTACATCCTGTTCCTGATGTTCCGCTACCGAGAGCGGCTGCGGGCCGGAGAGGATCCGAAGACCGCGATGGTCAGCGCCGTCACTCGGGTCGGTGAGGCGATCACCTCCGCAGCCGGCGCGGTGATCATCGCATTCATGGCGCTGACGCTGTCGACCCTGGGCCTGTTCCGCTCGCTCGGACCGGCGCTGGCGATCGCGGTGGCGGTGGCGCTGCTGGCCGGGCTCACCCTGGTCCCGGCGATCGTTTCACTGTTCGGCACCAAGGTGTTCTGGCCATCGAAGGCATGGCGCACCGCACCGAAGGGGGCTGTGTTCGCCGGACTGGGCCGCGGGCTCGGCCGGCGACCCGGGGTGTTCGCGGTGGCGGCCGGCGGCCTGCTGACCGTGTTCGGCGTGTTCGCCGTCGGATTCAACCCGACCTTCGACCTCACCTCGGGCTCGACCTCCAATGCGTCCGAATCGGTGCTCTACAGCAAGGAATTGCTCAAGGGCATGCCCGCCGGTGTCACCCAGCCTTCGGATGTGCTGCTGCGGTCCCCGAATTCGCTGAGCCAGGACCAGTTGGAGTCCTACCGCGCGACGCTGACTCACGTGGACGGCGTCGGCCAGGTCTCGGAACCGACACTGTCGCAGGATAATTCGGTCGCCGACTTCAAAGTCACACTGACGTCCGCACCCGAATCGGACCAGGCGATCGACACGGTCCGGGGTCCGCTGCGGACCGCGGCCCACGCGGCGGCACCGCCCGGAACCACAGCAGTGGTTGGCGGCCTGACCTCGGTGTTCGTCGACTTCCAGGACGCGATGAACCACGACTACGCGGTCGTTTTCCCGCTGGCGGCGATCCTGATCATGATCGTGCTGGCGCTGCTGCTGCGCAGTCTGGTGGCGCCGTGGTATCTGATGGCGTCGGTATTCCTGGGCTTCGCGGCCACCCTGGGTGCGTCGGTGCTGGTTTTCCAGCACCTGCAGCACGAATCCGGACTCGTCTTCACCCTGCCGGTGATCATGTACCTGTTCGTGGTCGCGCTCGGCACCGACTACAACATCCTGATGGTCGCCCGGTTGCGGGAGGAGGCACGTGAAGGCCACGAGCCGAAGCGGGCCGCCGCCCTGGCCCTGCACCACACCGGGCCGACCATCGCCGCGGCGGGCCTCATCCTGGCAGGCACCTTCGCCTCGATGATGTTGGCGGGCAACTCCACACTGTCGCAGATGGGCTTCGCCATCTCGGTCGGCATCGCGATCGCGGCCTTCGTCATGGCGATGTTCTTCACCCCGGCGCTGACCGCGCTGATCGGCCACCGCGCCTGGTGGCCGGGCCACGCCGATACCAGGCCGAAGTCGCAGCCGAGTCACTACCGAGAGCCGGTGCGAATGAACTGATCTCGATTCCGAAGCCGGGCCATCCTTGCGGATGGCCCGGCTTCGGTCCACTGCGCCCAGCCCGTAGGACACCGGTCCCACCGGCAGCAGCGCGGGCGCCATCGGATAACGCCTTCGTCGCGTGCTCCAAACCGCTACCCCGACGTGGTCTACCACGACAGAGGTTCGTCACTGGCGGCTGTCGACGGTCTGCTGGACCTGATCGAACAATCACTACCGCGGTTCCGGCAAGCAGTGCGACCGATAGCATCCATCGGCCGCACTGCTCGGCTCGCCACAACTGGTTGCTCGGCCTCAGGACGATAGTCACGACCTTCACGCAGTGGCGCACGTACCGATCTACCGCGGATCGACGTATGACGGACAGCGACTCGGCCGGGCTCGCATGCGGGCGCGCACGAAGGCAACGATCGTCACGGTGATCCGAGCTGTGCAGGCAATACCGTCGCCTGGCCCCGACCTTGTATTCACCACCGGAGACAGGCTGTTCATCGTCGGCACCGCCGACGGCCGCACCGCGGCTACGCGCATCCTCGACCACAGATCGCAGCGCGGATGGCGTTCACGCTCGGTTGCGAGCGCGGCGGGATCAACGGTGCCGGGAGCATCGACGGGACGGTCGCTGCGCGCCAGCCGCGTAGGCGCCCTTGCCGACCTTGGTCGCGCGGTGACGACGGGGGCCGAATACCGCACAACACCTCATACGGTTTCGCGGCGTATTCGGTTGCGGCAATGGCATTTCCGCTGCGCTTTCGTTCACCCGCGGAGTACGGTGAGGTGCTGTGTGGAGAAGGCGGATGGCATGGTGGCTGCTCACCGCAGCTACGGCGGCGACCGTCACCGGTTGCGGCACCGAACAGCCGGCCCCGCCGGGGATGAGCAGCAGCAGCGCGGGCTCGGCGCTGCAAGTGGTTTCGCAGCCGCCGACCGCACGCGCATCGGAGGCCGTTACACCGCAATGTGCGACGTCCGATCTTGCGGCCGGTCTCGGACCGGAAACGGCAGCCGCTGGAACTGTCGCCTTCCCGATCGTGTTCACCAACAACGGGTCCGGTCCGTGCGTTCTCGAAGGATTCCCGGGCGTCTCCTACGCTACCGGCCGGGACAGCGCACCCGTCGGCGCGCCCGCCGTGCGGGACGGCGCCTCGTCCGGCCCGGTCCAGTTGGCGCCCGGTGGGCAGGCATCGGCGCTGGTGTACGCGATCAACGTGCACAATATTCCGCCCGAGCAATGTCAACCGGTGCCGGTGCCCGGGCTGCGAATCTACCCGCCCGACAACACCATATCGTTCTACCTCGAACGCGCCGGGACAGCATGCGGTCTCGCGCAGGCGACCACGACCCAACTGAGGATCCACGCCGTCGTGGCGGGCGGCAACGGCCGTTAGCCCGGCAGGCGGCGAGCGGGCTTCGTTGCGGCATCGCCGATTACGACGCGGTCACAGTAGTGCACTACTGCTGACGTCGCGGCCGGGGCCCCGGAAAATCGGTAGCTACCACGTCAATTCCGGTCCTCCCCGAGGGTCCGGTCGACCTTCTCGGAGGGTAGTCATGGTTGATTCCCTTTTCGCCGATGTGTCCGAGTTCCAAGTACCGGTCGACGACTCCTACCCGTATCAGATCTTTTCGTTCAGATCCAACGACGGCACGTACCGGGACCACAACTTCTTCACGAACTATGCGTGGGCCGCCGACGCCGCCGACTCCGGACGAATCTCCTGCTTCATCGTCTATTTCTACTGGCGACCGAACTGGCTCGACACCGCTGACACCCACAAGAGCATGATCGGCGAGGCGGGCGGCCCGCACCGGAAGATGATCTCCATGATCGACGTGGAATCGGGCGGCAATCCCGGCGGAGACCAGTCCGACGGCATCAACCGCGCCTACTGGCGGCTGGCCGACTGGCTGGGCTCGACCCGCCGGGTCATCGGCTACGCCAACCGGCCCGACTTCAACAGCATGTGGCCGGTGCGCCCGGACGGGCTCAACATGATCGGCGCCGGCTACGGCAGCAACCCCAACCTGCCCGGCCAGATCGCCCACCAGTACACCGACGGCCAGGGCTACGGCGGCGGTCTCCCCGAGGGCGCCCCGCCCTTCGGCAACTGCGATATGAACTCCGCCGACGGATTCTCGCCGGAGGACTTCGCCAACCAATGCGGTGTCGGGGAGGTCGCGCCGGATCCGGTGACCGACATGTGGATTCAATTCATGGGCATCGGCGGCAACGGCTGGCCGCAACTGGCCGGCCACACCCTCGTCGACGGCGTTGCCACCGTCGGCCAAACCCTCGGCCTCGCCGGATTCGCGCCACCGTCGGGACCAACCCAGGTGCCATTGCCGCGCGACACCGACGGCCGCATCCGCGACGAGTGGATCCAGATGCTCGGTGTCCAAGGCCAGGGCTGGCCGCAACTCGGCGGCCACACCCTCGTCGACGCCGTCGCAGCTATTGGGCAGGAACTCAACATCCCCGGCTTCCAGCCGCCCGCCCAATAGCCACTGATCGGAGTACTCGGATGCCTACAATCCCCAGCAAAAACGGTCACTTCTTTGTCATCACCGACTGCGTGCCACAGGTCCAGGCGGCCGCGATAGCCGCCGCCGGCGGCCGCACCCTGGCCGGCCTCACCTCCGCCAACCTCGCCGAGGTCACCTTCCCGGAACATGCGTTCACCGGCGTGCAGGCTTGCGACACACCGCAATCCGGGCCGACCGCATGGTTCGGTACCTTCAACGGCGGGGTCCCGGAGGGCAGCGTCTACGCCATCGACCTCACCACCGGGCAGGTCTTCAACCACAACTCCAACCGGGCCGCGGCATGGACCCGATTCGTCCTCGCTGAATCCAGATAAACCGAATCCGCAGCAGCCGCTAATAGTGCCTCGACCGAGACGGCCGAGGCAGCACCGAGTTCGATAGCGGCTGGACGACCACGCCCGCGACGGATCGGCTCAAAGCACTGTCCGCCTTGCTGATTCGCGGAGTTTCGCGCGGAGCGCCGTTGAATCATGGTGAAGCAGTTGGCCATTGCGTTTGAGGATGGCGCCGCCTACCAAGACCATCTCGACATCGGCCGGGCCCGCGGACAGGACTACCGAGGCGATGGGGTCGGGGTGGGCGGCCAGGCCGAGGCGGTCGGTGGACAGGACCAGGAGATCGGCTTGTTTGCCGGGGCGCAGGGAACCGGTCACCTCGGCAAGCCCAAGGACGCGAGCACCGTCGACGGTGGCCAAGCGAAGGACGTCTCGCGTGGTGAAATCCGTTCCACCGCATGCCCTTTCGAATAGGTAGGCGGATCGCATGACGCTGAACATATCGCCGGGACCACTGGTCACGGTGTCAGTACTGAGGGAGGTCGGAATGCCCGCGCGCAGCAGGCGACCGGTGGCGGGGTAACCGATGCTCAGACCCGTCTCGCTGATCGGGGCGATCGAGGCGGTGCCGCCGGTCGCGGCAATTCGGCGCAATGCGTCGTCGGTGAAATAGTTGGGGTGGATATAGGTGGTTTCGGGGCCGAGTAGGCCGTGTTGCTCCAGTACCGCCAGGCCCCGGGCCGCACTGTCCTGACCGTTGCCACCCATATGCACTGTGATCGGTAGGCCGAGTTCGCGCGCCTCGTGCCATTCGCGGACCGCTTCGTAGGTTCCGGCGATCTCCGGCCCCAGTGCGGCATAGGCGAAAGACAATCGGGAGTTCTCGGTCGCGGAAACCCTACCGGGATAGCCGAATACCGCGCGGATCCCGGATTCGTGCAGACCTTGGATCGCGGCCTCGGTGTGCTCGGCGGTGGTGTTGAGTTGCGACCAGTCGAGCAGCGTCGTCGTCCCGGAGCCGAGCGCGTCCAAGGCTCCGGTGAGATTGCCGATGAACACGTCGGACGGGTCGTAGCGCGGGGCATAGCCCCCGAGTATTCGGTTCAGATATTCGGGGAGATCGACGTCGGCGGTCGTGCCGCCGAGTGCGGCCTGCCAGGTGTGGCGATGCGTATCAACGAAGCCGGGCAACACAATTCGGCCGGTTACATCCACCACTTCGGCAGCTTCGAGGCCGGTTCCCACGGCAGCGATGCGGCCGTCGGCGATCAGAACGTCAGCGTGTTCGGTAACCCGCGGCTCGGGCTCGGTGTCCAGCACGATGCCGCCGCGAAGCAGGAGGGTCGAGACCATGAATTTAGCTTATAAGGAAGCTTTCTTGAAAGCAATATCTCAAGGGATAAACTGGCGGCGTGCATGATGACGTCGACGAACTGGTGCCGGGCTGGGTGGCCGGTGGCATGTCCGACTCATTGATCGCCACCCTGGAGCTCAGCAAGCGCATCGCCCGGCTCAACGGCCGGATCGAGCAGGCGCTGCGATCGGAGATGGCCGAGTTCGGGCTCACCTACGCCGAATTCGATGTGCTCGCAGCACTTTTCCGTGCGGGACCGCCGCACCGGCTGAAGCCGAGCGAGTTGAGCCGGGCGCTGTTTCTCACCACCGGCGGCATCAGCAATGTGCTGCAACGACTCAGCGCCGCCGGGCATATCGAGCGGGTGGAGAATCCGGGAGACGGTCGCAGCCGCTGGGTTCAGTTGACGCCAGACGGTCGGCAACTCGCGGAGACGACGGTGCATGCCGCCGGTCGCGTACATGCCCGCGTCATGACAGGTGTGCCCGAAAACGCCATCCGGCAGGCTGCGGACGCTCTCCGCGAGATCAATGCCTTGGTAGGCCGAGCACCGCTGCCCTGATCAGCCGGACACTTCTTCACGAAGACCTGAGCCGTGCTCCGTTCGCGGTCGGCCAAGTTGCCGTACATACCGACCAGTGGTTAGTGGGAAGAGGACAATGACATTTCCGCTGGGCGGCAGCCACCGTTCGTAGCGCGGCAGCACCCGAGACGGACAACGAGTTCGACACATGAGAATTACTGCCGCCCAACGTCTCCAGAACGAGAATCCGATCCGCGCCGCCATCGACCGACTCCTGCGCGGCGAGATCCCGCCCGGGCGCTGCGATGTCAAGACCCTTACCGCCGAAGCCGGTGTCGACCACACCGCCTTCTACGGCGACCGGCTCACCTCAGGGTAGAATTCGAACAACGCCTGCGCGCAATGCAACAGGCCGGCGACATCCCGGACGCCTGCGCCGCGCAGATCTTGCGACTCGAGGTCGACAACCGCGCACTCAGCGAGCGACCGGCCAAGGCCAGCGGCACGATCGACGAATTCACCGACTTCCGCGCACAAGCCATCGCGCGCCTGGCCGCCCAGCACGAGGAGATCACCCGCCCTACGTCAGGCGGCTGACGATGCCGGAACGTCGATCACATCTGCCACACCGCAACGCGGTCATCGGCCCTGCCGAAGGAGACACCGAGACACCGAGACACCGAAACCACAAGTACGACAGCCAGATCCAACCCGAACCAACAGAATCGAGCCGACAATGACATGGTCGATACCATCTATCACCACCGGCGCAGAGCGCCGTTTGCTCGAGAGCATGCTCGACCGCAACCGGAACGAATTGATCAACACGGTCCGCGGTCTGTCCGAAGCAGACGCCCGCCGCCGTCTTGTTGCGTCGCTGACCACCCCGATCGGATTGCTCGAGCACGCCGCGGTCGCCGAACGGATCTGGTTCCAGCACGTATTAGCGGGTCTACCCGAAAACGAATGCGATGGGGGCACAACGCCGGGCGACGCCAGTTTCATCGTCGATGACAACGAGACCCTGGCCAACGTGATCGCCGAATTCGAGCGCGCCAGTGAGCGTTCCCGCGTCATCGCCGCCGACTTCGACCTCGACGAAACCAGGACACACCCCCGCGTCGGCGACGTCAGCCTGCGGTTTATCTACCTGCTCACGATCGAGGACTTCGCGCGTCACTCCGGCCACGGCGACATCCTCCGCGAACAGATCAAGCATTGAGGCAGTTCGATCACCACACGCACAGATCTGGACACGCCGACTGTCGCAGGGTGTTCGCCACCGACCTGGTCAACAACGGCCTACCCCATCCACATCGGCACCGCCCTGCTCGGCCACCTCAACCTCATTCGAGCACCACAGTTGCGATGCAGGGCATCATCACAGCGGCCCTACCGACGTTCGGATCTTATACAGAGCAAAGGGAATTGGCCGCCACCCCGAGTACCGACGCGATTATCATGAGCACCCGGACAGCAGCCTTGCGTGCGAAAGCAATATCGCGCCGAGGAAATACAGCAGCCTCACTGCTCCGGCAGGGGCAGCGGCCGACCGCTCCGGTCAGATAGGGAACGTGACTCCGGTCAATTCCTCCGAGACCGTCCACAAGCGTTGCTGAATCGCCCTGTCATGCGATTGTCGACTCGATTCGACGATTTTCGGGTAGCCGCGGGTCTCCATGAATCCACCCGGCCCGTAGTACTGGCCGCCGAGCACGTCGGGGTCGGTGGCCGCGCGGAGTATCGGCAAGGCACCCTGTGCTGGGCTCTGCGCGATGATGGGTGTAATAACAGGCACGAGCGGACGCAGCGCAGTTGGCATATTGCGCATCAAATCGGTGTTGGCGGCACCGGGGTGGGCCGCGACCGCGATCGTCTTGCCGGTGCTGGACAGGCGACGTTGCAGTTCGTAGGTGAACATCAGATTCGCCAGCTTGGACTGGCCGTACGCCGCCACCCGGTTGTAGGACCGTTCCCCCTGGAGATCGTCGAAGTTGATTCGCGCCCGGATACGATGGCCGATGCTGCTGACCGTGACCACCCGCGAGCCCGGTACTGGCAGCATCCGGTCGAGCAACAACCCGGTGAGCGCGAAATGTCCCAAATGATTCGTGCCGAATTGCAACTCGAATCCGTCGCTGGTGATTTGCCTCGGCGGGTACATCACCCCAGCGTTATTGACCAACAGATCGATCGTGGAATAGGCGGACCTGAGCTGTTCCGCGGCATTACGCACGGATTCCAGCGAGGTGAGATCGAGCTGTTGGACGGTAGTGTCGGCGCCCGGGACGACAACTGCAATACGGTCCGCCGCATGTTTACCCTTGTCCACATCCCGCACCGCCAGCACCACCGACGCGCCATGCGCCGCTAGTGCCCGGGCGACTTCGAACCCGAGTCCACTGTTGGCGCCGGTGACGACCGCAACTCGACCCGTCTGAGCTGGTATGTCTTGCTCCGTCCACATGTTCGCCATATTTCCTCCCAAGAATTTGGTCGGTCTGTCCGTTCATCCGACGAGTCGGCGGGGGGTGAGACTCATATTCACACCGTTGCGCTCCCGGGGCAGATGCGCAAGGCGCGGCAACCGCCACGCACGCGTGCACGACATAACGCCATGGTCATCGCTGTTCTGGCCTATTTAGGAGCGGGGTCCCTAATGCCGTCCGAGTGTATGCTCGAAATTTGCGGACTCGATCTTTCTACCATTTGCGGGCACCGCATGAGGCGCCCTACCCGAAACCACCGCGCGGCAGGAGAATCACGTCTTGAGTGACCCAGCACCATATTTGATTACGGGTGTGGGCGGCAGCTACAGCAGTGTCAGCCGGTTGGTGGCCGAACTGCTGCTCGACAACGGCGAACCCGTGCGGGCAATGGTGCATCATGACGACGGCCGCGCCGATGCGCTACGGGCGCACGGCGCCGAGATCATCGTCGGCGACCTCACCGATCCGGCCGATGTCGCCGAGGCTCTGCACGGTGTGAGCCGAGTGTTCTTCAACATGGCCGTATCGGCGGACTACCTGGCGGCCGCGGCGGTGGTGTGCGCTATCGCCGACGAGCGCGGTGATCTCGAAGCGCTGGTAAATATGTCGCAGATGACGGTCTCGCAGATGACGTCGACGAGCACCGAAGAATCGCGGCAGCAACGGCTGCATTGGCTGGCCGAGCACATCATGAACTGGTCGGGCGTGCCGGTCGTTCACATCAGACCTACGGTCTTCCTGGACAATCCGCTGTTCACCGTCCTTGCCAGCCGATCGGTTGCCGAACGCCGCGTTCTGGCGTTGCCGTTCGGCTCCGGCCGGACCTCACCGATCGCCGCCACCGATGTAGCCCGCGTGGTCGCCACTATTCTCCGCAACCCGACAGAGCATGTTGGTCACGTCTACGAGCTGACAGGGCCCGCGGTCCTGGACATCCAAGGCCTGGCCGAGCAGTACACCCGTGCGCTGGGACACCCCGTGTCGGGGACGGATCTGGCCGACGACGACTTCGCCCAGCAGATCGGCGCCGTGCCGGGTATCAGCCCACACACCGTGCGACATCTGCGGACGGTGGCAAAGCTGCACCGCAGCGACCGTTACAACCGGCTCACCAATGACGTCGAGAAGCTGACCGGCCAGCCTCCCCAATCGGTCGAGCAGTACGTCGCCGGTCACCGCGACCTGTTCAGCCGCACGTCGTCCGGATAGCCGCAATGGACGATGCTCCGGCCCACGCAGAACACGACGAGACCGTTCGTCGTGCGATGTCTTCCGGGTCAGGGACAGGCGCTCCTGGTCGGCAGCGTCAGCGGTGTTTCCGGACGGATGGTCGCCGGGCCGCCGGGCGTCTCGACGGTGACCGGACCACCCGAAGTGACGTCGACTGTTGTACCTTCCGGTCGGATGCGCACGGTCAACCTGCTATCGCGCACCGCAAGGTCGCGCACCGTCATCCCCTCGGGAAACCCGCTGGGCAGCATCGGGTCCAGCCAGGGACCCGTCTCGGCCCAACGCAGCCCGCTCGGTCCGTACAGCAAACCTTGTAGGAATCCGCCCGCACCCGTGACGAAGATCCACGCCGGTTGACCGACCGTATTCGCACCCGACCGTTCGCCACGTGCCTCGGACTGGAACCCATATGGCGGTCGGACATACGGCTGCACCGATTGATCGAGGAACTGCTGAGTGCGGCAGGGATCGTACTGCGCGCTGAGGATCGCGCCGACGCTGTTGCTCATATTGGGGCCGTCGGGATCGGTGCGGTCGAAGTAGTACGCCAGTGTCGCCTCGGGCGAATAGCCCGGTGCCGCATAGGAGTACGGGTAGCTGATCAGCACCGTGTCGGCCTGCTTGATCTTCGCCCCTTGGTACCCGAGATACTCGGCGGGCACCCCGGGCACGATGTCCGGCGGCATCGCCATATGGGCGGCGATATCGGCCCACCGTGGGTTCAGCGGCAGTCCGGCCAGCTGGGCGGCCGACATCGCAGTGCGCATCGTCGCCATCACTCCGACGTTGGTGAGTGCGTTGTCCACGGAAGCCGAGACGTATTCGTCGGCGCCCGCCGCGGGCGCGTAGTGGTAGCGACCGTCGGGCAGCTTCGGGCCGATGCGGGCAGCCTGGTAGTTCGCGATAGCCGTGATCACCGGCGCGCCGCTGTCACGCAGCCATTGCTCGTCGCCGGTGGCCGAATAGTACTGCCATTGCGCGAGCGCGATCTCGTTCCCCAAATGTTCCTGGACCAGTCCACACACCCACGGCGACGCGCACCGCTGTGTCGGTCCATCGTTCCAGGGGAATAATGCGCCGGTCAGCCCGAAGGCGCGCGCGTTCGCCTCGGCTTGCGGTAGCGCCGCGACGCGGAAATCCACCACGGTGCGGGCCAATTCGGGATAGAGCGCGAGCAGGGTGGGGAAGATCCAGGTCTCGGCGTCCCAGTAGGTCAGGCCGCCATAGTCGTCGGAGGACAACCCCGCGGGCTGCACGGACCACCGCTGTCCGGCCCGGACGCTGGACAGCACCGAATACAGTGCGGGCCGGATCCAGCCCCGATAGTCGTCGCGGCCGGGGATCTCGATGGCAGGCTGCCACAAGCGATCCCACTCTGCTGCGTGTTCGGCGTGGGCGGCGGCGAAACCACGCGCCGCGCTGGATTCGGAAACATCGGTGGCAATCGCGCGCGGGTCCACGCCGTCCGCGCCGGAGGCGATTCCCACGTACTTGGTGACCGTGTAACTGCGGCCCGCCACGACGGTGCCGTCGAATCGTGTGCCAGCCGTCGACCCGTTCGCAGGTAGCGCGGCAGCACCCAGCTCATCGGGCGTGGTGACCGTGGATACCAGGAAGGCGGTGCGGTCGGTGCCGTCGGCGCGCACGCCGACCGTGGTCTGCCCCCGGTTCGGATCGGAGGCCGCCGTCATCGGGGTGACCCGACGCGCGGCGGCCCCGTCGATCAGGTCGGTGACCGTGAGCGGCCCCGAGTAGTGCGGAATGACAGTGAGCTGCTGGACCGCGAGATTCTGCTGCGCCCGTGACACGAAGGTCCGGTAGGTCAGATCCAGCCGGTGTTCCGCGTCGGGTGTCCAGGTGGCTTCGGTGGTGACGGTGGCATCGCGATAGTTCAGGCGCTGCCGGTAGTGCGTGAGCGTGTCCGGGTCGACGTCGGCCCGGTAGGTTCGGCCCGCGACGTCGACGGTCAGGCCCGACCATGCGGGGAGCGCAGCGATCGCCTCTGTGTTGTTCCACGACATGGACTTCATGGCATAGAAGCCCGCGAGATACGTTCCGGTGTAGCGCGGTTCCACTAAGGGGAACGAGGTGCGCACCGAGGCGCCGTAGTCCTGATATCCGCCGCCGCTGGGCGGGATCATCGCGCCGATGCGCCCGTTGCCCAGGTACGGGGCGGCGCGGAAGTTCTCGGGTTCGAATGTCTCGGAGACCGCCGACCAGTCGTCTCCGACCGCCTGCCCGCCCTGCGCGGTCGCTACCCCGGACAGTCCCGGCAACGGCACAAACACACAGGTCAATAGCACCGCACCGATACTCGACACGAGTCGCACCGGGCCGACAGTAGCAGCGGTCGCGCTGAGCCGATCGGAACGACACGGCAGCCGCGCCACGCCCCGCTGCTCGGGTACAGCGCGGTGCAGCAACTGTCCGATGAGCTCGTGAATCGCCGCGGCATCGTCGCGGTCAGCGGCGAACTTGCGGGGACGCTGACGCGTTCGCGCGCCACTCCGTGGTCGCGGATCTGCTATTCGTGGCCGCGTCGGCGGCAGCCGCCGACGCACCAGATCAGCGGCCTACCTCTGCTCGTACACCTCGACAGCTCACCCCGCAGCAGCGTGATACATCTCGCGGTGCTCGATCCACCGAAGCTGACGCTGCTCCTCGGTCATCGCCAACAACTCCCGCAACTTCCCCCACGCCACCTCATCAGTCGGCGCATACACCTGAATCCACGCATGCGGCAACGACGGCAAACTCATACTCGTCAAGAACATCTCCAACTCCCCCACCGCCAGATTGCGGATCTGCTTCGTCCGACTCGCCGGGACCGCCACATCATTACGAGCCCACAAAGAAGCGAAAGTCTCACTCTCCGAACACAACTCGGAGATGAAATCCTCCCAACTCGGATCACCCAGATTCTTCGCATACGAACCACGCAGGTATCCGACCATACGCCGCAAGTCATCCCAATTATGGTGATAGGTATTGCAGCACTCCGGAGTCAGAAACACCCGACGCGCCACATTCCGTTCACCCCGCACGAAACCCGGGCACAGTGGCTCATAGGACTTATTATGAGCCAGCACGTCATAACGCGGACTGAGCACCACACCCGGCAACGGCTCCAAATGATCCAAAATCACCTGAAGCTCTTCCGGCAGAGCGGTTCCCGCGTGCGCCGTAGGCACCGTCGGCACATCCGCAAGCCGATCCAGATGCGCCTTCTCCGCCGCATCCAACGACAAAGTCCGCGCCACCGCATTCAAAACCTGCACGCTGACATTGATCTGGCGCCCCTGGTCAAGCCAGGAGAACTTCGGAAAGGGTATCGATGAGCAACGTTGCCGCAGAAGCACAGAAACGCAGCTCAGACGTATCTTCCGCGCGGATACACTTCTGAGACCGCCGCATAGCGGGCTTAGCCCGTGTCTCACGTCGCAGAGTCAGGAAGCACGCAAGACAGCAGCCAGTTGTGCTCACCACTCTCGGGGGTACGCAGTTCGAGCCAGTTGATAGCATGAGTGCCGGTCGGACAGACTGCTTCGGCGTACGCGACTAGGAGGTGGTCACTCACGATACCGCCATTAATAATGGGTCAGGCCCGAATATTTCGGGGGCATGCGTTTAGAGGTACGTTTGCCAAAACCACCTCCTTCGCGCGAAGGAACGGCGTCCGACATTGACGTGATGCAAGCAGAGTGCGTCGGAAACCGTTGCGCTGCATGATGCCTCGTGAGTTGACCCGCGAGGATGGAAACAGTCCTACTTCCTGGATCGAGGAATCGAGATCGGAGGTGTCGCTTTCGATCTCATCCAGGCACATGCCGAGCTCCGGTCATTCGCGGGTCGCGGAGAACGCCTGAATCAGGCTGTACACGATCCTGATCGAGCGCGAGCGCAGCAGCCGTTCGGTCGCGAGCCACGGATCAACTGTGGCGACCCGCCCTGTTCGTCGAGTCGTTCGGTGTGTTTGCGGTGAGAACGGCGAGTAAATCCGCGGCGCTGTCGGCCAGAAGTTGGGTGTGATCGGCATTTTCGTCGGACATCCACCGCCGGCCGGTCTGGCGGAGGATGGCCATGCCCGCGTCGGTGGCCAGCTGTGCGGTCTGGGGCTCGACACCGCGGCGCTCCAGGGCGGAGATCAGGGCCTGTGAGAGGTCGGCGAGTTTGATCAGTTCGCGTTCCAGCAGAGGCGGATTGGAGGCGATGACCGCCGATCGCTCCCGCAGGAACTCGCGGGGGCGGATCACTTCGGGCGCCTTGCCGAATGCGGCCATCAGCATGGTCAGTGGGTCCGCGCCTTCGGGAGCCGCCTCGATGGCGGCGACGAAGCACTTCTCGAGGTCCTCGCCGCCGAACAGCACCTCGCGCTTGTCGGGGAACCAGCGGTAGAAGGAACGTTCGGTGAGGCCCGCGCGCTTGGCGATCTGCGCGACCGTCGTACGGTCGTAACCCTGTTCGGTGAACAGGTCTAGTGCCGCTCGCTCCAGGCGACCGCGCGTATTGCCTTCCCATCGTGCCATGTCCTCAGCATAGTGACAGCAGATGCTGTCGTCAGCTACGGTGAGTGATGACAGCATCTGCTGTCACTAATCAGGAGACTTCATGCGCACCCTTCGCTTCCACGAATACGGCTCCCCACTCGACGTCGTGCGGCTCGACGAGACCGAGACTCCCGCCCCAGGCCCAGGTCAGATCCGAATCGCCGTCCAGGCCTGCGGATTGAACCCCGCCGACTGGGCGCTGTGCGACGGCCTGTTCGCCGACACCCTCCCCCGCGGTATCGGACTCGAGGTGTCCGGCACCGTCGATGCGATCGGCTCAGACGTGACCGGCGTCGAGGTCGGCGACCCGGTTCTCGGCCCGGCACCGTTCCAGGGATCGACAGCCGGCGCGTCCGACCACGCAGTTCTGGACCGCTGGTTCACACGCCCGCCGGGCCTCGCCCCGATTGCCGCCGCCGCGCTGCCGATGGCGGTCGAGACGGCTCATCACGGCCTGGCCGGTCTCGGCGTCCCCGAATCGGCCGACGGCATCACCGTATTCGTGAATGGCGCGGGAACCACCGTCGGATATGCCGCGGTGCAGATGGCGTTGCAGCGGGGAGCCCGGGTCATCGCCTCCGCAGGCACAACCTATGCCGATGCGTTGCGCGCGTTGGGCGCCCAGGTCATCGCCTACGGCGAGGGCATGGCCGAGCGGGTCTTGGAGTTGGCCGGTGGCCGGGTCGAGCTCGCCCTGGACACGGCACCGGTGAGCAACTGCCTGCCCGAGGTCGTCCGCGCGGTCGGTAAACCAGCAGACGTACTGACCGTCAGCGACTTCGCCGCGGCCCACGAACTGGGCGTGCGAACCCAGTTCAGCGAGAACGCGATCCACGACCCCGGCCACATACTGGGCGACTACGCTCAGTTGGCGGCGGAGGGCAAGTTCACGGTGCCGGTCGCCCGCAGCTTCCCGTTGGAGGACTGGCGCGCGGCCGCGGAACTGAGCCTGTCCGGCCGACCCCGCGGCAAACTGATCCTTCGGCTGGCATGAACACCAGGCTCGCGACCGCGCTCACCCAAGGTTGAAACCATTCCGCGACAGTCACACTGAGCGCAAATGGAGACCGATCACGCGGCCTGGCCGACATCCTATGCCGCCTATCGAGCGGTTTCGCTTGTCACCATCAGCGATCGCGCCGCGGAACAGATGCTCGTACTTCAAGGTGCCGAAGAACCGCTCGACAACACCATTCTGAGGCCGCGTCCCCCCCGCCATCCAGATGATGGACACGCACGAATCTGCTCCTCCCCGATTACCTCCGCGAGTCCGCGACATCACACGTTCCGCAATCTGCTGCGAGAGGTACAGCTGTGGCATGCAAGGCTAAAACCACTGTGCTATTGCATCATTCGGGATGTTGGTGGGATAGCCGGGTGTCGGGTCGATCGGGTGCGTGTGGTCGGTGCTGCTGCCGAATGGAGGGGTGTCGTGGCTCGCAAGCCATCGATGTTGTACGTCAAAGTTGCCCATTCCTACACCGTCCATCGCGTGACTGAAGCAATATCCCGAACCAGGGAACGATTACGCGCTCGACAAAGAGGCGATGAGGCACGTCTTCGTGCCGAAGCACAAACTGGACGGGCTGGTGCAGTGGCTGGGTGGCGAGGAGGCGACGATGAAGAAGATCATCGAGAGCGTTCAGGGTGTACCGGACGGTGTGTACAACGGGTCGAATCCTCTGGTGCGCACGATCATCGGCCAGACCGTCCATATTCGCAGCGCCGTGATCGATGGCGTCTTCAAATCGGCACCGCGTACATTCCGTGACGTAGCGCGAGAACCGAGGAGAATGCGATGAGTACTACACCGATTCAGCCGCGGGTGCTCACCGAGCTCGAGTCCGGCGTCGTCACCAAGCTGCTGTCGTCCGGTGCCGCCGGTGCGGGCGAGTTCCTGTCGCAGATCCCGTTCGTGCAGGTCGTGACGACCTGGGGTGTCGGTTCACCCAGCGTTGACCTGTCGGTGCTGCCCAGTGCGGTGCCAGCATCCGGATCGGCGGACGGAATCTTTGCCAGCGGAGCGGTCACGGACCGGAACGGGGCACCTGTCGGTGAGGTCATCCTGTGGGTCGAGAACGGCAGGCTCAGCGGAATCGAGTACGCCTGGTATACGGATGAGCGCCCACGGGCGCTGCCCGAGCCTGATCGGATCGAGGTTCTGTAGAGCTGGCCGAGCTCGAGTGGTTGCTGGCGCGGATACGAAAACTTCAGCCGGAACCGTGGCCAATCGATGTCAACCTCGGCACGGTTGTCGGTGATCAGCCAGGCATCGATACGGCCGTCGGGCACGGCACCCGGACCACCATCGAACATGATCCGCCGCCCAGACGAGCACAACAACAGCCCAGCGGGACGGTACCGCGGCGAGTTCATCGCCCCGACACCGAGCAGCTCGAACTCCATGCGACTGACCGGTTCCGGGAGGACACCGCCCTCACACGTGGTCGACCAAGCCTTTGGCACCCTCGGACACGGCACAGTGCACGCAGCAGAAGAATCGGCCGTCTGACTCCACACCGTGGCCAATGATCTTGCAGTTGCAGTGCTCGCAGATGGGTGCCATGCGGTGGATCGCACATTCGAAGCAGTCGAAGACGTGCCGCATTCCCTGAGCCTCGACGACGATCGGCATAGCGTAATCGTTACCGCAAACCTCGCATGCGCTCATGGACCGTAGGCTACTCCGTGGAACCGGCACCATTTGGCTAATTTCGGGTTATCTGCGCATGACCACGTCGAACTACGCTGTGGAGGTCATCGCCCCAAGTTCGGCACCGATGCCCGGGCCGTCGTCCCCCAGCGCCCACATATTCGATACAACCCGGTTGACGAATTCGTCATACATCGACCTAGAGCTATGGGTCGACGTACGTTCGAACGTGCACGATCGCCGGGATCGAACGCGAGCTGTGTGGGATTGCGAGGCGTCGGCCATGACGATTCGGGACGTCGCGGCGTCGAAACAGGGCCTGTCATGACCGGACCGGTGCAGATGGGCACACGAGCGGATCGACGCCGGTAAGTGCTGAACTGACGGCCCACAGTCTGGCGGCGGTGTCGTGGTCGGTCATATGCGCCTGAGGTACCTCCCTATGAGGTTGTCCACGAAGACCGAAAACCCTTGGCCCCCAAAGCTGCCCGCCGGTGATCTCAGTGTCCAGAACGGCCCGGACAATACTGTCGGCCGCCGCGTGTTTGCCATGCAACACAACACCTGCCGGCAGCCCACGCAGGCGCTGAGCAGTGGTGCGGACGAACAGCGGTGGCCGTGACGGGGTCAGCGAGTCCAGGGCACCGCCGGGATGGACGACAATGCTGGCGGTGCTGGCCCCGTGTCGGCGCAGACGGCGATCCAGTTCGAAGCCGAACAGCATCTGGGCCAGTTTCGATCGCCCGTAACTGCGTTTGGGCTGATAGTTGTGCTCGGATTGCAGATCGTCAAGATCCAGCCGCTCCGACCGCGCGGCGAAACTGCCCACCGTAATCACCCGACTGTTCGCGGCTGCGGTCAGCATCGGCGCCAGATGAGCAACCAGAGCGAAGTGTCCGAGATGGTTTGTCGCGAACATCAATTCATGTCCCTGGGCACTCATACGGCGATCGAGGCCGGATAGCAGGACTCCGGCATTGAGCACGACCGCGTCCAGGCTGTCGACACCGAGGGCGTCGACTGTCGCGGGTAGTGCGGACAGGTCCGCCAGATCCATGCGCACGCACCGCAGACGAGCGCTGGGAACCCGTGCCCGAATCGCGCCTATCGCGAGGTCGCCCTTGGCGGTGTCACGGCAGCCGACCACCACGGTGGCACCGCTGACCGCGAGGTGCTCAGCGACGAAATATCCGATGCCCGCACTCGCACCGGTAACCAGAAAAGTTCTCCCATCGGCCCGATAGCCGCTATGCCAGGTCATGCGGTCCACCTTTGCACCGGGCTCTTGCACGGCACTCTCACACCACTGGCATGCGGCCCCCACCGATTAGGAGTAACCGCTCGGCCCCGCCAGGGGATCGACGCATGTCCGGAATTCGGCTAATTACTGCGCGTTCGAGGAGGCGGTGGATGCTCGCTTAGTCTGACCTCCCCTGCAGTCGTCAGCACCGAACCAAACTACTAGGCGCGCCAAGTGATCTTTGATGGTGACCGGCACCCAGGCCGGAGAGATTTCGAACTTCCTTGCCTGGGCTTATTTTTCGGCCTAACCGCCTGTTCGATCAGGGCACACTGAACGTTGGGTTGACAGTGCCCATCGCGTCACCGTATGAGGATCGGGCTGCTTACGGCTTGGCGTCGTTGTCGAGCCGGTCACGCTCGTCGGCGGCGGCGGCGAAGACAGAGGAACCCGGTCGTTTGCCGAATTTCCATTCGTTGAAGGCGAGGTTGAGGAGGACGGCAGCGACTGCGGCGGCGCTCATTCCGGAGTTCAGGACCACTGTGATTTTTTCGGGGAGGGCGTCCCAGAATTTTGGTGCCGCAACGGGTATGAGGCCGAAGCCGATGCCGACCGCGACGATGATCATATTGAGGTTGTCCTGGTAGTCCACCCGGGACAGGGTGCGAATCCCGCTCGCCGCAACCGATCCGAAGAGCACGAGTCCGGCGCCGCCGAGTACCGGGTACGGAATTCCGGCGACGATCGCGCCGACCACCGGGAGCAGACCGAGCAGTAGGAGAATCAGGCCGCCGGTTGCTACTACGAACCTGCTTTTGATTCCGGTCAGTGCGACCAGGCCGACGTTTTGTGCGAACGCGCTGCAGGTGAAGGATCCAAAGACCGGGGCAACCGTCGTCGACAGCATGTCGGCTCGCAACCCGTCCGCCACCCGCCTGGCATCGACGTCGGTCCCGACGATTTCACCGATCGTGAGGATGTCGGCCGTGGTTTCGATCAGGGTCACCAGAATCACGATTGTCATCGCGACGATGGCCCCGATTTCGAAGGTCGGCGACCCGAAGTGCAGCAGCTGCGGCGGCGCAACCAAGCGGGCGTCGCCCACGTTGGAGAAATCGGCCTTGCCTGCGCACGCCGCGATGATGGTACCGAGCACCAGTCCGATAAGAATCGACAATCGCGACAGCGCGCCCTGGAACAGGCGACTGATCACCAGGATGATCAGCAGCGTCAGCCCGGCGAATCCGATGTTGGCCAGGGAACCGTAGTCGGGTGCGGTGGAGTTGTTGCCCATGGCCCAGTTGAAGGCGACCGGCATCAGTGAAAGGCCGATCACGGTGATGATCGTGCCCGTCACCACCGCGGGGAACAATCGCACCAGTTGCGCAAAGAACGATGACAGCACCAGGCCGATTACCCCCGCGACGATGATGGAGCCAAATACCGGACGTAACCCGCCGGTGGTGGCAATCGCGACCATGGTCGATACGCCCGCGAAGGAAACCCCCTGCACGATGGGCAATCGGCTGCCGAACGGTCCGATTCCGAGGGTTTGCAGCAGCGTGGCGAGGCCCGATACGAATAGGGCGGCCGTCACCAGTAGCCCAATATCGGTGGCGGATAGCCCGGCCGCGCCGCCGACGATGAGTGGTGGGGCGATCACACCCCCGTACATCGTCAGAATGTGCTGGGCTCCGTAGGCGGCCAACTGTCCGGGCGAGTGTCTTGCATCCTCCGGTCGTCCACTGTCCGCCCGGCCGCGACGCCAAGTCAACATCCCCATGCCTCATCCTCTCCGATCGCGGAATGATGTTCCGCTACATCGGAAATGTGACAGCCATCACTCGAGCGTGGCTACGGTAGGTATGTCCAGTCTTCGCTCCCCCGTCGCTACACCGCATTGTTGGTTCGGCTAGTTGTCGCTGTCTTGATGCGGAGAAAGTGTTTCGAGCGGGTGTCGCTCGCAGTACGAACTGTGTGCTGCAGCCCCGGAAGTTGCAGCGGCAGCCAAACGTTACGAAGCCGCGGCGGTCGCGGGGTAACACACCTTCTCGAACCGTTAAATCTTGCGGCATCGAATCGGCCCACAGACTCCCGGACGACGAAAACCCTTGTGATCAAGCTGATTTCATCTCGCCGTTCGGGAACAGGCGCTCGCGTACGCAGGTTGCCCCTGGCATGACTCTCGGAATTGCGCTCGCTGCCTCGAATTCGGGCAACTACGTTGACCAGATCGTGGCGCAGGCCCGCTCGGTCGCCGAGCTGGGTATCGAGTCGGTGTGGTTCGGACAGCGGATGGACTACGACTCCCCCGCCCTCGCCGCCATCGTGGGCCGGGAGGTGCCGGGCGTACAGGTCGGCACCTCGGCCATCCCTGTGGTCGGGCGCCATCCGCTGCTGGTGTCCTCCCAGGCGCAGACCGCCCAAGCCGCGACGCACGGGCGTTATCACCTGGGTCTGGCCGTCGGTTCGACGCTCGCCGCCGACGCGTTCGGCACAGCCTTCGACCGGCCCATTACCCGCTTGCGCGAGTTCCTCACCGCGCTGCGGGAATTGCTCGACACGGGCACCGCCAGCTTCCACGGCGAACTGCTCACGGTCACACCCTCGCTGCCGACCACGGTTCCCGGTGCAGAACCACGCGTACCGGTGCTGGTGGCCGCGATGGGGCCGCAAGCACTACGCGTCACCGGGGAACTCGCAGACGGCACCCTGCCGTATCTGGCGGGCCCGAAGACCTTGAGCGAGCACATCGTGCCGGTGATCACGCAGACCTCGGAAACCGCACCGCGCATCGTCGCCTTCGTCCCGGCAGTCGTCACCTCCGATGTCGAGGGCACCCGTGCGACGGCGGCGCAACACCTGGCGTTCTACGAGCAGGTGCCGTCCTATCGCCGGGTCATCGAACTCGAAGGTGCCTCGCGGGCGGCGGAACTGGCGCTCATCGGCGACGAGGAGACCATCGCCGCCGGAATCCAGCGCTACTACGACGCGGGCGCCACCGAGGTCGTGCTGACCACCACGGAACTGGCCGGTCCGGACGATCAGCACCGCACCTGGGCGCTGGCCGGGGCACTCACCGCCGACTGGGCCGGCTCCTCGACGGCTGCAGCCCTGCCCACGGTGTAGCACGCGCGATTCCGAGTTCAGCCCCGACGCACTCGCGCATGGTGTCGCCGACCAACCCGAAGACCCGCCGACGCTCACCACGTCCGGGCCCGCACGCGGCCGACACGGGGCGGCAGGCGCGGTCGTCGGTGTAGGTGCCGACGGAGTTGATGATGGCTTCGAGGCGGTCGGCGACCTTGCGCCGGTCACTACATTGATGATCTCAGCGCTCGGTGCCTTCCAGCAGTGCGAGATACCGGCGTCCGAACAGATAGGCGTCTCCTGGCCAGCGTGCGGAGAGATAGTTGCGATCTTCGACGATGAAGGCGGTGGTGTCGTCGGTGGCGGTGCCACGTCTGGTGAGTTCGACTGGGCCGCGCCGGAATTGGGTGTCCGGGTCGTCGAGAGCCGCGCGGACCTCGTCCTCGACGTAGGCCGGATACGTGCGGTAGTAGCGCCCGAGTCGCCATGCGGTGCTGAAATACGCGATGCGCTCCATGTATTTGGGCAGGCAGGTGGTGCGGCGCTGGGCGAGCACGCTACGGCCGGTAGCAGGATCTTCGGACCGGGCGAGGACCAGGACACCGTGGCAGATGGCGCCCACCGGCCGGCCCAGGGTCCAAAACCTTGCGACCTGCCGCTGCAGCGTCTCCGAGCCCAGGTACTGCCGCATGCCGGGGGCATGTCCGCCGGGCAGGAGCAATCCGTCGAAGTCATCCACATCCACCTCCGACCAGGAGACCGTGGCCGTGAACTCCGGTGTGCCAGTAAGCTGCTGGTAGAAGGTCCGAGGCTCGGCTTCAGCACCGAGTTGACCGAAGATCACTCCGGTCAACAGCCGCGGATCCGCCGCGGGCGGCGTACCCGCGCGCTCGGTGGCGAATACGACCTCGTGTCCGGCGTCGGTCAGGATCCGCCAAGGCACGGCGACCTCGGTGACGTCGAAGTCGTGGTCGGGAACCGGCATGAGCACGCGCATGCGCACATCATCGCAGCAGGCCCTCGACTGTTGAGCCATACGTCAGCACAACCAGTACGCCCCCGGACCGACTGCGACATGGGCGTCCATAGCTGCGACCACGGGATCGCAAACCCGGAACGGTGGCCAGCCGACCCGTCCGAGACGGTCTAATGTCGTGAGTCGTTAATTCGCTGGCAGTATCGGGCGATGGATTCGAGGATCTGGTCGGCGGTCTTGGTCCAGACGTAGGGGCATGGGTTGTCGTTCCAGATGTCGATCCAGGAACGGATGTCGGCGTTCACAGCGGACCAACGGCTTTCGCGAAACGCTCATTGGTGGCGCAGTAGGTCGAGGAGCTTGCGGTGGGCGTGGGCGATCCCGGACGGGGTGTAATGGGCGACCACCACACCCTGGTCCGCGTCGCGACCGTCGAGGTGAGCACGCAGATAGTTGTATTCGTCGGGCAGGAAGTATGTCGGGGTGCCCAGGGTGCGGACCGCGTAGTTCAGGGCGGACTGATCCTCGATCGGAAGCGGCCGCACGTTGTCGCGCCACAGCTTTGTCGCGAGATCGAATACGGGGCGATGGGCGCGGCGATTCGCGATGAACATGCCGGAGTTGAAGTACGTGGGCCGCGGGATATCAGCGTCGTAGTCGGGGTAGAGCTCGATGAACTGGTCGCGGACACAGATGAACTCGACACGGTCCGCTAGTGCGGCGGGCTGCCACTCGCGCAGCACGACCGCGTCGGCGTCCAGATAGCAGATGTGATCGGCGGCCACGAGATCGAATAGCGACAGTTTGGCGTATCCAGGGAAGGCCTCGGGCGGGAAGTTCCGTGGTGGTTGTTCGATGACAACGAATTCCAGCCCTGTCATGCGCTGTGCCCGGGCGGCGCTCAGCCGCGCGGTGTCGCGATAGGCGCCGAGTCCGAGCATCACTCCGATCATGAATCAAAGATAGTGCGCCGCAAGGGAACACCGGTACCGTTGGACCATGAGCGAACTCTTGCGTTTCCGTACCGGCGACGGTGGCGTGATCGTCGTCGAGGGTGATCCGTCCGATGCCGGTGTGCAGCGGGTCGGTCGCGGTGGTGTGGTGGAGGTGAATCGCCGCTTCGAGGATGCGCTTGCTGACGTCCAGCGGGCCGCGGCGGCCGCATTGGCGGTGTTCCGAGACGGCAGCCTGAAACCGGACGCGGTCGATCTGGAGTTCGGTATCAAGCTCAACGCCGAGGCCGGCGCGGTGATCGCAAAGACATCGGTCGAGGGCCATCTGACGGTGAAGCTGTCGTGGAAGCCGGGGACATGAGGCTCACTCTTCGCACAACGTGAGTATGTGTACGGCGCCCGCCGCCTCACCACATGCCACACCACCGTCGGGCAAGGGCGCGATCGCGGTGATGCGGCCGTCGCCGGTGAAACAGGCCACCTCGATTCCGGATTCGAGGTCGTAGACAGCCAGCAGGTCACCGGCCCCAACGGCTATGCGCCGACCCCCGTGCAGCGCTGCGATGGCGCGCACGGGTGCACCGAGTTCGGCGAGCACGCCGATTCGCGCTCCGTCGGTAAGTCGCCACAACCGGATCGCACCGTCGCCGCCACCGGTAACGACCCGGTCCCCGACGATCAGAATGCCGGTCAGCAGCGAATCGTGCGCCTGCTGCTCCCAAACCAGTTCCGGGGATCCGAGTCGCCAAGCCGACAGCACCCCAGAGACGCAGCCGGACAGGACCTGGTCGACGGCCGTCGCCAGGCTGATAATCGGGCCGCCCCGTCCTCGATAGGTCTGGATCTGGTGGCGGGTAGTGACGTCCCACACGCTGACTTGCCCCCGGATGCCGCCGACCACGACATGACGCCTACCAGCTTCGACCACCAGCATTCGTGGTGGCTCCGCCAGCTGGGCATCAATCGCTCCCAGGTCGAGGTCCCAGATCGAATCGGCGGGGCCGAAGAACCGCATCGCGGTGGTCGACGCCACCACCAGGCATCCGTCCACGGCGACGGCTCCCCGCACCGCATCACAGGCGACGGCGCGGCGCACCACCTGCCCGGGGACGGGTTCGCCCATCGCATACAACCGCACCTCCGAGCCGATGTCCGCCTGATTCGACATATCGCCCAAGGCCTCACCGGGCAGTACCATCGCGGCACCCAGCTGGTCCAACACCATCCACCCGAGATTCGCCACCTCGACGACGGCGACCGCGGTGGCCGTCATCGACACAGTTGTCGATCGCCGTCCTGTCGCCATGTCCCAGACCGAAACCGATCCGTCATCCGCAGCGGCCGCAACCGTGTGGTCAGCTACCGCGGTAATCGCTCCGATCCACGCGGCGTGCATCGGAGCGCCACGCTGAGTCGGCGAAACGGTCATATCCCACACCCGCAAGGTGGATTCGTTCGCGGCAGACACCACGCGTGTTCCGTCGGAGCTGAACGCGGCGGCTGCGATCCACCCCGTATGGCCGCGCAGCGTCCGCGCCGATTCATCCCCGATCCGGCGATCGCGCAACCGCAGGATGCCGTCGTCGGCGCCCGACAGCACGTGATATCCATCCGGTGCCACCGCCACCATCTCGACCCACCCGCTGTGCAGGCCGACTTCGACTGCGGGGGACCCAGTTTCGAGATCCAGCAATAGCACCTCCCCCGACGCACAGCCGACCACCGCATGCCCGCCGTTGGGTGTCGCCGCGACGGACCACACCTGCCCACGGCCGGGATCCCGGTCGATCCACACGACCGATCCGTCACGGTGATCCCAGCAGTACACGGTGCCGTCGTCGCCCGCGAACAGCGCGTGTCGATCGGTCAACGCCATCGCGCGCGACTGCACACCGCGCTGACGGCTGTCGAAACACCATGTCTGCGTGCCGCTTCCGAGATCCCAGATGCGCAGCGTGCCGTCCTCGGACTTCGACGCGATCGTCCGTCCGTCACGCGCAGCGAGCACGGTGAACGCGATACCTGTATGTCCGTGCAGCACCCCGACCTCCCGGCCGACCGCCCAATCCCATACGCGCACCGTCGTATCGACCGATGCCGACACCAGCAATGTGCTGCCTGGAACGAGCGCAATCGACCACACCGCGGCCTGGTGACCGCGCAGCACATGCCGGGTACTCCCGTCGGCGAGGTCCCACACGCGAATGGTGCCGTCGGCTGATCCGGACATCGCATAGCGGCCGTCGACGGATACCCCAAGCTTCCACACGCCACCCGAATGCCCGTGCAGCACATACCTTTCACGGCCGTCGTCCGCCAGATCCCAGACGCGCACCGCGCCATCCCAGCCGCCGGACAGCGCATACCGATCATCGGGTGTGAGCACGACATCACGGATCGGACTGGTATGCCCGACCAGCATGAACAGCAGGGGCCCGCCCGGGGCCGTCAAACTTGCGGCTCGCGGTCGAAGCCAGGGTTCGCCGCGCCAGCCGCATGCTGCGGCAACGAGTTCCTGAACTTGGGGCCAATCCGACTCGCCGAGACGCCCGACCAGCTGGGCGGGCAGCTGCCCCCTACCGCGAGTCAGCGCATGGCTGCTCAGCCGCAACGCGTCGCCGACGACCGCGACCGGATCCGACTGCGGCAGCAATCGATAGGCGGCGATCAGCTCCGTCGCGTCGGTGGCCCACAGCATCGTCTGCAACCACGCCAGGTGTGACAGCAGCGCGCGCAGCTCTTCGCCCGCTCCTGCCGCGGCAAGGTGATGCGGCAGGTTTCGATAGAAGTAGCCATCATCCGGACCATGCTGCCAACCGCCCGGCGCCTGCTCCCGATATTCCTCGACCAATCGCCGATGCAGGTGCGTTAGCTCTGAAACCTGGTGGCGCACATAGTCCATTTGCAGATCATGCATCCCGAAACGGCCGCCGCTACCGAGCTGGATCAGCGATCGGTCGGCGAGGCGGTCGAGCAGCTCCGCCACGTCCAGTTCATCGAGTCCAGCGTGCTGCCAAAGCGCCTGTGCCGCACCGACGGTCGGATTCCTGCCGTTGAAGACCGCGAGTTCGAGATAGCGGGCGCGATCGGCAGGATCAAGGGCGTCGACGCTGACGCTGATTGCGCGCAAAAGATCTGGGTATGGATAGTTGCCGAACGGTTGGGCGATCTTGGCGAGATCGGCCTGGCGCAATCGGCGCAGCACTCTGGGCCAGCGCTCCGGGCGGCCAGCGATCATGGCACCCGCCATCGCCAGTGCCAGCGCCAGATAGCCACATTCGGCCGCGATCTCCAACGCCTCCCGCGGTAGTTCCTCCACCGCGAGCCGCGCCCACCGGGCCAATAACACCAGCGATTCCCGGATGCTCAGCCCGGTCACCTCGAAGCAGGTCGCGCCCACCGATCGCACGATGGCGGTATCCCGGGTGGTGAACAATAGC
This sequence comes from Nocardia sp. NPDC005998, assembly GCF_040614395.1. NCBI lineage: Bacteria > Bacillati > Actinomycetota > Actinomycetes > Mycobacteriales > Nocardiaceae > Nocardia > Nocardia sp. NPDC005998. The sequence continues at coordinate 36,928 of NZ_JBEXUI010000026.1, forward strand.
CGTCCAGGCGCCTCGACAATATCGAGATCACCGAGATCCGGTGCCGCCCAGACATTGTCGACGACCAGCAGACAACGTCGCCCCGCCAGCAACTGCGTGAGAAGAGCCTTACCCTGTTGAGCGTCGGCGAAGACCACACCCTGCTGCCCGAAGGCGGCCGCCACCTGCGCTTGTCTGGTCGGCGTCACCGGATTCGGGCCCAACTCCACCCAGACTATGCCATCCGGAAAAGCCGCCCGGACTCGCTCGTCACGGCAAACGGCTGCTGCGAGAACAGATTTCCCGACACCGCCCATGCCTACCGCAGCGACCCGCGCGCCGTCCTCGGCCGGCGCCAATAGCGCGGCGAGGACCTCCGACGCCACGGCCCGCGCGACGAACTGAGTCGGTAAGGTCGGCACATTGGACAGCAGACCCATCGCCGGTCGGGCCGACCCGAGCTCGACGCCGAACTGCGCCACTACGGGAGCGATGAGCGCCGCGGGCAGCATGAAGCCGATCTTGCGGGTCGCGGCACGGTCGCGAGCAACCACCATGCCGACCACACCATCGGCCAGATCGTCACACACCGCGCCACCGCTGAAGCCGCCTTCGATCGCCGAACCGGGCACCTTGACATCCTCGAGCTGATACCAGCCACCACCCACCCGATCCCGGATCACACCGGTCGCCCACAGCCCTTCGTCATGGCCCTCAGGGAAACCGTAGACGCGAAAGGAATGCCCCCACAGCGCTATCGAATCCGAGTCCAGCAGGCGGATCGGGACCGCGGGCGGGGCGCTCGCAAGCAGCAATACCGCGATATCACCAGTGTGTACGTCATCGACCGGCGACCAGGCCACCACCGCTGCCTCGATCGGTTCACCGCCGTGTACCTGCGTGAACTCCACCAGCACCGGTTCGGTCGGCACCGCATCGGCCGCAGCATCTGCTCCGGTGGCATCGCCGATGACGTGGGCGCAGGTCAGTACGTGCCGCTCGGTAATGAGGAATCCGGCGCCGTAGGTCGCACCATCGGCGGACTGAATCGCGACCAATGCGCGCCGCCACTCAGGCGTAGGCATTCCACTGCTCCCCGTTCACCTCGCACCATCCGGTGCGCAATTCGCCCGCCGCAGTGCGGACGAACAGTTCCAGCCGATCCGGCCGGCTCGAACACACCGCGGGGCGGCCGACCGAGCCGATGCCATCGTCGAGCACGCGGTGGCGTGCCGAGGAACCGCCCGTGTCAGTGGTGAGCCAGCCGACCGTCCCTGCGGACACCCCGAAGAACACATCGACGCGGCGGGGCCGGGCCGAGACCGCCACGGGATCCGAGGCCACCGTCGGCACGGTCAGTACGCGGTTACCACGACCGGTCGGCCAGTCGGGCCCGGGTTCGAACTGGACAAGCCGATCCTCTTGCCGTGCAAAGGCGACCAGGCGGTTCTCGACCGCACCGACGCCCCGGCACCACACCAGGGTCGGATCACCGGTACAGCGCAGCGATTCCCCAGTCGAGGGCGCGACATCTGGACCGACATCGAAGGTGGTGCGGCCGGGCAGCATCGGTGTCGAGGTCCACTCGTGTGTGCGCTCCTCGGGGACGTGATACTGCCGCTGCAACACCCCGTCGAAGCTGCCGCGCGCGACAACTTCCAGCCCATACAAACTAGTAACCACTACGGCAGGCTGTCCGACCACAGGACGGGCCAGACTCTCCGGTCCCATCAGGCCGATCGGCTGCTGATACCAATAGTGTTCGAGCACGCCGTCCGCGCCTGTGCTGAACACATCGAATCGGCCGCGGCTCCAACTGACGAGGGTCGCATCCGATACCGCACCCGCAGACCGAGCCAGCCGCGGCGGCCCCCAGCGGCCGTCGAATTCGCAATGCCACAACCGCGACTCGACATCACGGACGAACAAATCCAACCGATCGGCGCCCCAGGACCCGATGGTCGGGCGGCCAACGGGCGGGGCGGGCAGTTCCAGCCGCTCGACGATCCTTGCCGCACCGGCGGCTACGACGAGATGACAGAGCCGGCTTCGGTCATCGATCGCGACGACATCGACGCACTCCGGTGTGCGTGCGACAGCCACCGGGTCGGTCACGATGCCGTCGGCGAGCACACGGAACCTCGGTACCCGCAGCACGGCGTATTCGTCCACAACTTCTCATGATCCTATGGCGCGGGCGAATGCACTGTGCCGTCGATGAATTCGAGCGCACCGAACGGTCCCAGCCGATCACGGAGTTCATGATTGCTGGGCACGACGTGAGCCGTACCCGACCTACCTCCTGCAGCCAGGATCGAATCCGCGGGCTCACTGCCCAGTCAACCGGCTGTGGTCACCACAGACAAGATCATCGGAACGAGATGCGACAGCAATGTATTTTGTCGCAATGGTCGCGGATGACGAAGAAACCTGGTCACCACCACATGAAACGGTCATAAGCCCCTGCTCCCACCACCCCTTGCGAACCAACCGATTTGCGCAACCTCCGGCCGCGTGGCCCGCTGAGGGGTGGCATGAGGAAGCGGGCGGTAGAACAGCCGCAGTACGACGCCAATTCGCTACTCACGGCGATCGTGGCGATCTGCTTGCTGTTCAGGCGGTCCGGAATCCATGATCTGAGTGGCTGCCGGAAGCGGCAGCACCGCGAGGGAGCACAGCATGACCGACGAGCAACCCGAACCAGCCCAGTGGACCGCGAGCTCGCGCACCGGCGCGATCACGGTGCGCACCACCGATCAGGGCCTGCCCCTGGGCGTTTCGCTGGAGGCGGCCGAACTGCGCCGCGACCCCTACGCGCTGGCGGCCGACATCATGCGGCTGTGCCGCCAGGCGTCCAACCGGGCCGCGCTGGCCCGGCGGGCGGAGTTCGAGCAGGCCGGGGTAGCCGAAGAGATGATCAACCTGATGGGCCTGCCGACGCCGGAGGAGGTGGCACGTCAGGAGGCGCTGGAGGAACAAGACGAGTCCGAGCCGCAGAGCTGGCTGCGGCAGGTGTAGGGGAGGACGCCATGTACGAGACGATGGATGAACTCGAGGACGCGGTGCGTCGGCGGCTGTATCGGATGCGTGATCTCGGGGACGATATGGCCGCGATTCGGGTCCGGGAGACTTCGCCCGACGGTGTGGTGACGGTGGAGGTCGACGGGAACGGCAAGTTGCTCGATCTCGAATTTTCCGAGGCGATTTCGAGGCTTGCGCCGTCGGATTTCGAGAAGACGTTGGTGGATACGGCGATGGCGGCGGCGCGGCAGGCGTTCGCGCAGCGCGGCGAGTTGATCGAGGCCTTCAACGAGGAGATGCGGCGATGACCGGATCGGCTATGTGTCAGCGGATTTGCCGCAGCGCAGCAGTCGTGCTCATCCGGGCGTAAGAATTCCATCATTTTTCGGTCATGCAGTGCTTGCTCCGAAAGTTACGGAGTGCTAATGCCGTAGCGGGAATTCGTCCGGTATGTTTACGATGCACTGTGGATCGACAGCCATTATTAGGAGTGGAGTTTCGATGGACAGGATCGCAGCGACACCCGACGCGATTCGTGGAATGGACCGACTTACCGCCAAGTGGTTGCCGCCCGCTCGCGTGAAGCGCGAGTTTCCCGAAGTGCGCTTCGACGCCAAAATCCGAGGCGGGAGCCCAGTGCGATAGTTCCGCACGCTGGGATCTGTGTGGGGGGCCGCCCGTGAGGGCGGTCCCTACCGCGATCTGTCGGTGATGTGCGCCCGAGCAAACTCCCACCCCGCCGGGGCACGTTGATCACGCGCACCCGTGGTGAGGAGATGGTCCAGATCGCCCATCTTCCTCCGCTGTGAACCGCGTTGGGTCATGAAAGTATGTTGGGTCACGAAAGATGTTGGGCGGGTAAGTTGGCTGTCACTAAACGGTTCGGCCCGACCGGGACGATAAGAAGCGGTGCCATCGATGAGTTGTTTTCATTGCTGGGCCGTCGCCCAGAGGTCATATCCTTTGCCGCGGGAGCGCCGGAGACGACATTATTGCCGGGCGAACTCGTACCGGGTCTGGTCGACACCGTGATGACCAAATACGGAAATCGGGCACTGCAATACGGCATGCCCCAGGGATTCGGGCCGTTACTGGAACAGGCTGCCCACCTGTTGTCGGAGCGTTGGATTCGATGTCCCGCGGACAATATTCACATTGCAACGGGTAGATCCGGAGCACTGCACAACGTGTGTAGGGCAGTACTCGGCGCCGGCGACGTGGTTCTTGTGGAAACCCCCACCCACGGTCCCGCCCTCGAGATGTTTCAGAGCTATGGGGCAACCGTGACAAGCGTCGAATCCGACGAGGCAGGTCTCCTTCCGGAGGCGCTCGACGAGGCTCTCGCACGCACCTCGGCGGCCCTCGTCTATCTGCTTCCCACGTTCCAGAATCCCACGGGCCGAACGATGCCCACGACACGAAGGGCGGAGGTGGCCGAGGTAATTGTTCGCCGAAATGCCCTGGCGGTTGAAGACGACGTCTATGCCGATCTTCGCTACCGCGGCAGACCGATACCGGCGTTCTGGGCCTTCGCGCCGAACAACACCGTGTACATCACGTCCTTGTCCAAGACACTGGCACCCGCGATCCGAATAGGAATCGCGGTGTTGCCCCCGGACGTACTGAGCACGGTATCGGCACTCGAGCACGGCATCGGCATGCAGACGTCGACCCTCTGCCAAGCCATTGCGGCCGAATTCCTGGCGAGCCCGTTCATGGCCGAGCACTTGCAGACGATCACGGAGGCGTATTCGGCCAAGCTCCAGCTGTTGTGCACGGCGCTCGGCAAGTATTTTCCCGGCGGGTTCCGGTGGACCGAACCCGACGGAGGATTGTTCGTATGGGTGGACGGCCCGCCGGGTTTCGATGCCGACGCGGCCTTGGATCGTGCGTTGCTGCGAGATGTCGCCTTCAGGCCGGGCAGCGCCTTCTATGCTGATGATGCGTTACTGCACCGCAATACGATGCGTTTGAGCTTCGCGGGTGTTCGATCGGAACAAGTACTGCCCGGGATTGATGCCTTGGCAGCAGTATGCGGGAACTATCGGGAATCCCGAGAAGGCGAATGATCGACGATTCCAGCCCATCAGCGCACCCGGTGCCGCTGCGGGCGCCCGATGCCGCCGATGCGGCGGATCCATCGGCGACTCGGCGGGCGGATGTCACCCGCACGCCTCGGTGGACGCCGGACAACTCCGAACCGTTGCCCGAGGACGGCGCGGATCCGGAGACGCGGTCTCGCCCGAGTGTGCGGCGGCTCGGTGCAGGGCTGGTCACGATGCCGCGGGTTGCGCTGGTCGATCCGCCTTCTGCGATCCTGTCGGATCCCGAGGTGCCCGAGGACAAACGGTACTGCTGGAAATGCCGGCAGCCGGTCGGGCGTTCCGGCTCCGGCGAGTACGGCGTCCCGCGCGGCAGCTGCGTGCACTGCGGATCACCATTCCATTTCCGGCCGCAACTCGAGCCCGGTGACCTGGTCGCGGGTCAATACGAGGTATGCGGCTGCCTGGCCTACGGCGGAATGGGGTGGATCTTCCTGGCCCGCGATCGCAATGTCAGCGGCCGCTGGGTGGTGTTGAAGGGGTTGCAGAATCCGCTCGACATAGAGGCCAACGTGGTCGCCCTGGCCGAACGTCAATTCCTTTCGGAGATGGCGCATCCGGCGATCGTGAAGATCTTCAACTTCGTGAAGCACCGTTCCGTGGACGGGACTCCGGTCGGCTATATCGTGATGGAGTATGTCGGCGGGCGTTCGCTGAAAACCGAGTTGGATCGGCGTGCCCTGGGCTACCTCCCGGTGGCCGAAGCCATCGCCTACACACTGGAAATCCTGTCGGCGCTGGACTATCTTCATTCGCTCGGCCTGGCGTACAACGATCTCAAGCCCGCCAACGTCATGGTCGCTGCGGACGAGGTCAAACTCATCGACCTCGGTGCGGTCGCAGCCCTGCGGTCCGGTGGCAACCTGTACGGAACTCCCGGGTATCAGGCGCCGGAATTCGCCCGGACCGGGCCCACCGTGGCCTCCGACATCTACATGGTGGGCCGCACACTGGCAGCGCTGACCTTTCGCATGCCCACCGACCGGCACGGCCACAAAATGCCCGGCCTGCCCCGCCCGGACCACGAGTTGGTGCTGCGCCGTTATCCATCGTTCGCGCGCCTGCTGGCGGTAGCCACCGACAACGACCCGGTACAACGCTTTCCGTCCGCCTACGCCATGCACCGTCAACTCCTCGGCGTACTGCGCGCCGTCCTGGCCGAGGACACCGGCCGGGACTATCCGCAGGTGTCGGCGGTATTCGGCACTCTGCGAGGCGATTTCGGGATCGATACGCTCATCCGGCCTTCCGATGGCGTTCTCGACGGCGTGCACCACAGGGCAACTCTCGACGCGCCGAATGTTGTTTCCGCACTGCCGGTACCGCTGATCGACAGCGAGGACCCCAACGCGGACCTGCTGTCACCTCTGCTGCACGGCGATCCGCACCGGGCCGTCGATACGCTGCGCGAGGCGCGTGGGAACATGCTGGCCGGGAAGATCGCCACACACGAATCCTTCGAACTCGAAGGGACTTTGGCGGAGGTGCGGGCCCACCTCGATCTGGGTGAGGTGGAGAATGTCCGCGCCAAGCTCGCCGAACTGCGTCCGGGGCACCGCACGGACTGGCGTATCGGGTGGTATGCGGGGCTCGCCGAACTCACGATGGGTGATTACGAGAAGGCATACGAGCAATTCGATCTCGTTCATTCCGCGGTTCCCGGTGAGATCGCGCCGCAACTGGCGCTGGCGGCGACCGCCGAACTGGTGCTCGAAACTCGCTGTGGATCAGCGGATCTCGCTCGCTGGGGCCACGCGGCGAGAGAGTACTACCGGGCCGTTTGGCATACCGACCGTAGCGTGGCGAGCGCGGCATTCGGCCTCGCGCGCCGGCTGGCCGCCGGCGGCGACACCGCCGCGGCCGTCGCCACGCTGCAACAGGTTTCCGAGATATCGCGTCACCACAACGTGGCCCGGATGACCGGATGCGTGCTGCTCGTCTCACGTCCGGTCACCGAACTCACCCAATCGGATCTGGATGCCGCCGCGCGGCTGGCAGAGCTTCCCGGTGAGCCGCGTGTACTGCAGATGCGCGCGCTCGTCCTGGGTGTCGCCCTGGCCTGGCTACGGCACGGTGGGCGTCCGCAGGACCCGAACGCCGCCATCCTCGGCGTGCGGTACCTCGAGAAGGAACTACGCGGAGGGATCGAACGGACGCTGCGCCGAATCGCCCGCGAGGCCCCGCATCCGTCGCAACGGTACGCGCTGATCGACTTGGCCAACGAGTTGCGGCCCCAGTCGTGGTGGTGAAGCTCCCTGGCCGGTGATTCATACCGCCTCGGCGGGCTCGGCGCAGAGCCCTACGTGGGTTGGTCATGCTGTAGGTCGGCAAGTTCCCGCTCGGTCAGGTAGTCCAGATGGCGGGCGACGAACCGGTCGACCAAGCCGGACACCACCCGCCTGGGTTGTTTCCGGGCGGCGGTCAGATGCTCGGCCAGTTCCCGCGCATCCTGCGCTGTGCGGGCGGAACGCCGGAACGAACGCACGATGGTGCGCTCGTACATATCCGCGAATTGCCTTGCGATATGGTCGCAATCGGCGCGTAGCCGGTCGATGTCGTCGAGCGCGCGTGCCGGTGGGATTCCGGCGTCGATCAGCTGATCGAGGACGTCGACGAGTTCGGGATCGGTGATCCGATAGCTGTCCGCGTCGAGCGGTTCGTACAGCCCGGCCGCGACCACCCGGGCCAGGCCGCCGGGGATCTCGCGGTAGTACTCGGCGAGATCGGTGGCGGCGACCCGCTCCCCGGCCGGGGCGCGGGAAGGTTGCTGTGGCTGCGCAGCGGTGCTCGCCGAGACGCCGAGTACGTCCGCCAGATCGTCCCCGCGGTCCCATGCCTCCAGCAGTCCGCGGACCCCGTTGAGGGTGATGCCACGTTCCAGCAGTCGGCCGATGATGCGGATCCGGTTGAGGTGTTCCTCACTGTAGAACCCGATGCGGCCCTTCATCTGCGGCGGCGGGAGCAGGCCGCGCTCGTTGTAGTCGCGCAGGGTCCGGACTGTCATCCCGGTCTCGTGCGCCAACGCGCTGATCGTGAACTCCGCATCCACCGCCATGTCCTCCAGGAAACCACAACGTAACAGCGGGTTGGACAGCAACCCTTGCTGTGTGCCGTCAATCACTGGTACGTTCCATCAATCAATGGCATGGTCCGTATCACAGGAAGGCACGATCATGACCACCGTTCAATCACCGGGAACCGCCGGAGCTGCGGGGAACGCGCATGCTCATGAGGACGCCGGCTATCACAAGGCGCTACGCCCCCGGCAGCTGCAAATGATCGCCATCGGCGGCGCGATCGGCACCGGCCTGTTCCTGGGCGCGGGCTCCCGGCTGAAGGAGGCGGGCGCGGGCCTGTTCCTGGCCTATGCGGTCTGCGGGATCTTTGTCTTCTTCATATTGCGGGCGCTCGGCGAACTGGTGCTGCACCGGCCGTCCTCGGGCTCCTTCGTCTCGTACGCCCGCGAGTTCTACGGGGAGAAGCTGGCATTCAGTGTGGGCTGGGCATACTTCTTCCACTGGTGCATGACCGGCATCGTCGACATTACCGCGATCGGAACATACGTCCACTACTGGGGCGCGACGAAATCTATTCCACAGTGGGCGATTGCGCTGGTCGCCCTGGTGATCGTCGTCGCGATCAACATGGTGTCGGTGAAGTGGTTCGGCGAGATGGAGTTCTGGGCAGCGCTGATCAAAGTCGTTGCTCTGGTGAGCTTCCTGGTGATCGGCATCGTCTTCCTGGTGGGGCGGTTCAAGATTGCGGGCGCGTCGACCGGACCTAGCGTGATCACGTCGAACGGCGGCTTGTTCCCGCAGGGGGTGCTGCCTCTGGTACTGACCACCACCGGGGTCGTCTTCGCCTATGCCGCAGTCGAACTCGTCGGTACCGCGGCTGGTGAGGCGGAGAACCCGGAGAAGATCATGCCGCGCGCGATCAACTCCGTCATCGCCCGCATCGCGCTGTTCTATGTCGGCTCGCTGGTGCTGCTGTCGCTGCTGCTGCCGTACACCGAATTCAAGGCCGGCACCAGCCCGTTCGTGACCTTCTTCTCGAAGCTGGGTGTCGAGGGTGCGGGCTCGGTGATGAATCTGATCGTGCTGACCGCCGCGTTCTCCAGCCTGAACGCCGGGCTGTACTCGACCGGCCGCATCCTGCGGTCGATGTCGGTGAACGGCAGCGCGCCGAAGCTCGCTTCGCGGATGACCAAGGGCGGCGTGCCGTACGTGGGCATCCTCGCTACCGGCACTGTCGCGCTGCTGGGCGTCGGGCTCAACGCCATCGTGCCGGCGAAGGCGTTCGAGATCGTGCTGAACATGTCGGCGCTGGGCACCATCGCGGCGTGGGCCGCGATCCTGCTGTGCCAGCTGAAGCTGTGGCAGTGGTCCAAGCAGGGGCTGGTCGAGCGTCCGAAGTTCCGGCTGGTGGGCGCGCCCTACACCAGCATCGCCGCGCTGTTGTTCCTTGTGGCGGTGCTCGGGCTGATGCTGTTCGGTCGCGACGCCACCCAGCGTGGCGCGCTGATCGCCGTGGTGGTTGTGGTGCTGCCGCTGATGGTGGCCGGCTGGTTCGTCGCCCGGCGCCGCGTGGCGGCCCTGGCCGCCGAGCGCGAGGGCTACACCGGGCAGTTCCCGGTGCTGGCCGAGCGCCCGCTGGAGCACCGCGACCAGTAGCCCAACAATCGTCGGCGGGAGTCGGGCGGTGTCGCCCACGATGAGGGAGAATCCCGCCGATACCGGTCGGTCTCGGCATCCCCTGATAACGTCGCCGAGTCCGATCGGACCGTTCCGCGGCCGCAGGTCCGGCGGCCGCGGAACGGTTTGGGCTATTGAGGGGTCCGCAAGTAGTGCACCTCGGCTCCACTGACGCACTGGTCGCCGCGGTTAACCGGGTCCGTAGTCGGCGTCTTGGGTGAGGTCATCCTAGGGTTCGATACCTGGATCGGGTGGGGAGCGGCGACGATCGCTTGGTCGGCAAGCGCCGGAGGTTGTCCACCACGGGGGTCGTCTTCGCCTATGCCTCAGTCGAACTCGTCGGAAAGGCGGCCGGTGGGGCCGAGAATCCGGAGAAGGTCATGCTCTGCGCGATCAACTCGGTCATCGCCCGGATCGCGCTGTTCTACGTGGGGTCGTTGGTGTTGCTGTCGCTGCTGCTGCCGTACACCGCATTCAAAGGCAGGAACCGTTCGTGACCTTCTTCGACCGCCACCGAGACCGGCTGGGCCCCCTCGGCAGCCGGCGATCCCGGCTGCCGAGCGGGGCGGCGTGTAACCCGTTGGTTGTGCCATATTTTGATGGTATATTACGTCAGTCGACGGCAGATTAGTTCTTGTGCCGCACTAGCACTGCGAAGGACGCCTCATGAGCTACCGCACCGAAGACGACTTGTTGGGTGAGATGAAGATCCCGGCTGATGCTTACTGGGGGATCCATACTGCCCGGGCCAGGGAGAATTTCCCGATTACCGGTACCGTGATCGGCGCGTTCCCGCAGTTGATCGTGGCGTTGGCTGCGGTGAAGGAGGCGGCGGCACGGGCGAATGCCGAGTTGGGCCTGCTGGCGTCGGATGTGGCGGAGGTGATCATCGCCGCGTGTGTCGATATTCGTTCCGGTGGGCTGCATGACCAGTTCGTCGTTGATGTGTTGCAGGGTGGTGCGGGTACCTCGACGAATATGAACGCCAATGAGGTGATTGCTAATCGTGCTCTGGAACTGTTGGGTTGCGACAAGGGTGATTACTCTCGTATCCACCCGAACGAGCATGTCAATCTCGGGCAGTCCACCAATGATGCTTATCCGAGTGCGGTGCGGTTGGCCACCATTTACGCGCTCGGGGGGTTGTCGGAGGCGATGGAGGTTCTGCGCGCCGAGTACCAGTGCAAGGCAACGGAGTTCGGTGGTTTGCTGAAGATGGGTCGTACCCAGCTGCAGGATGCGGTGCCGATGACCTTGGGGCAGGAGTTCGGTACGTACGCGGTCATGCTCGGTGAGGACCGGCAGCGTCTGGATGAGGCGGCTACCCTGTTGCATGAGATCAACCTCGGTGCTACCGCCATCGGTACCGGCCTGAACGCGGCACCTGGTTATGCGGAGGCTGCCTGTCGGCATTTGCGGGAGATCACTGGTCTGCCGGTGCAGACTTCTGTGGATCTGGTGGAGGCTACGCAGGACTGCGGGGCCTTTGTGCATCTGTCCGGTGTGCTCAAGCGGATCGCGGTGAAATTGTCCAAGGGTTGCAATGATCTTCGGTTGCTGTCGTCGGGGCCGCGGGCTGGGTTCAACGAGATCAATCTGCCGCCGGTGCAGGCGGGGTCGTCGATTATGCCCGGCAAGATCAACCCGGTGATTCCGGAGGTGGTCAACCAGATCGCGTTCCGGGTGATCGGTAACGATCTCACCGTCACGATGGCTGCGGAGGCGGGTCAGTTGCAGCTCAATGCTTTCGAGCCGGTCATCGTGGCTTCGCTTGCCGAGAGCATCACCCAGCTGCGTTCGGGTTGTCTGGTGCTGGCGCGTCGGTGCATCGCGGGGATCACCGCCAACCCGGAGGTTATGCGTGGGTATGTCGACAATTCGATCGGGCTGGTGACCGCGCTCAACCCCGTCATCGGCTACCACGCCGCGACCCGAATCGCGAAGCAGGCGTTGGTATCCGGCCGCGGCGTCGCCGAACTCGTACTCGAACAAGGGCTACTGCCGGCCGAGGAACTCGAGCGGCTACTACGGCCGGAAACCATCGCACACCCACGCGTGCTCGTGGCCGACTAGGTAAAGATTGCCGAGTCCTGGAGCTGCTTCGTGAAGGCTGACCCGTGGCTGATCAGCACCGCCACATGTCCGTCACCTGTTGATTGATTCGGCTGTGCTCGATCAAATACGACCGCGTGTCAGGGCGTTGGGACGCTCCGGTCAGAAATGAACGAGAATCCGGCCCTCGTTTCCCGGATCAGCCTCGACGCGCCGGTAGAACTTTTTCAAGCTTGGCTGGGCGAGCTTCGCGAGAACACGGCGCTTCAGGGTTCCGGAGCCTTTGCCTGGAATTATCTCCAACAAGCCGACCTTCTGCGCAACCGCACGGAAGATCGCGCTACGTACCGCATTGTCGATGTCGCGATCACTCCGGAAAACCGGGTGAAGATCAACTGTCAGCGTCACGGCCACATTCAACTCCTGAAATCCTGAGTAAGACACGCGATCTCATCGTTACATACCGCCCGCTCATAGTGCCATCTCGGATGGCAGATCCAGGTGATCTCAACGTTGGGAGGGGTCTTTACGAGACGATGGATGAACTCGATGACGCGGTGCGTCGGCGGCTGTATCGGATGCGTGATCTCGGGGACGATATGGCCGCGATCCGGGTCCGGAAGACTTCGCCCGACGGTGCGGTGACGGTGGAGGTCGACGGGAACGGCAAGTTACTCGATCTCGAATTTTCCGAGGCGATTTCGAGGCTTGCGCCGCCGGACTTCGAGAAGACGTTGGTGGATACGGCGATGGCGGCGGCGCGGCAGGCGTTCGCGCAGCGCGGCGAGTTGATCGAGGCCTTCAACGAGGAAATGCGGCGATGACCGGATCGGCTATGTGTCAGCGGATTTGCCGCAGCGCAGCAGTCGTGCTCATCCGGGCGTAAGAATTCCATCATTTTTCGGTCATGCAGTGCTTGCTCCGAAAGTTACGGAGCACTAATGCCGTAGCGGGAATTCGTCCGGTATGTTTACGATGCACTGTGGATCGACAGCCATTATTAGGAGTGGAGTTTCGATGGACAGGATCGCAGCGACACCCGACGCGATTCGTGAATTCGGGAACGCCTCGGCGACGATGGCCACTACCGTGGCCGCGCTGGGTAACGTCGACCAGGCCGCCACCATGGCTGCGGCGGTGCCGGTGTTCGGTTTGTTGGGGCAGGATTTCCTGTTCTCGTACGCGGGCGCGCAGCTCAACCACATCACCTCGGTGAACGAGCTGGCCGCGGTGCACGCCGGCACGGCGCTGACGTTGCACGAGGCCGCGGCCCACTACGAGCACACCGACGGCGGCTCGGCCGCGAACCTGGACGACATCGGCCGTCGGGCCTGACGATGTCACAGCCTTCGCTCGACCCCACGGTGCTGGAACTGCTTCGGGGCAGCAACCTCGCCCCGATGCTGGACCAGCCCGTGAGTCACATCCTGCATCAGATGGGCCTGCCTCAGCTGCCGATCATTCCGCCGGCACCGCCGCTTCCGGGCCTGCCGCCGCTCCCGCCGCTGGACATCGGCGCGCTGATGCGCCCGCTGACCGATCTGGCGGGCGCCTTCGGCACCGGTCAGATCGGCACCCCGGCCGTCCATGACGCGCCGGCCGCGCCCGCGCAAACTCCGGTCCCGGCAGCGAATCCCGAGGCCGCCCCGGCCCACAACGGCCTGCCCACCCCCAATGGTGCCAGCGCCCCCGGCCCCCCGCAGGACTCCGCCGCGCCGATGCCCCCGAATGGCGTGCCCGGCCCGGTCGCCGGGCAGGCTCCCGCGATCGATCCGATGCAGGTGCTCAACGGCATCACCCAGGGGCTGCAGATCGTGATGCAGCTGGGCACCACGGCGCTGCAGGTGGCGATGCAGCTCTGGCAGAGCGACGGCGCCCAGTCGGCCGCTACCAAAAGCACTGCCGCACAGGTGAACAGCGGCGAGCTGGCCACGCAGAGCGGCGGTCAGCAGGCCGTGCTCGGCAACGCCGCCTTCTCGATGTTCACCGGGAAGGCGCTGATGGCGGGTGTGGTGGGCCAGTACGCCACCACCACCGCGATGGTGGCGCCGTTCCTGGTTACCCCGCCTGGGCAGGCGTTCCTGCTGTCCTCGACCATCGAGGCGATCAGCGAGGGCCTTGCGGTGGTGGGTAAGACGCGCGCCGAGATGGCCGTGCACTCGGTGAATATGGCGCACGTCGGTACCAAGATCCCGATCACCGGTGCGCCCAAGGGCCTCAATGCCCAAGGTCTGCAAGAACTCATGCAACTGGTGCAGTCGCTGGCACAGGTGGCGCAGACCGGCGCCCGGGCCGCGCAGCAGTTGCAGACCGCGAACACCTCGCTCAGCGCGCCGAAGTCGATCGATGCGACGCAGAACGATTCGATGTCGCCCGCGTCGTTCCCCGGAGGGGGCGGCGTGCCAGGTGGTCTCGGTGGTGCTGGTGTCGGTGGCGGCGGTATGCCGGTACTGGGCGTCCCGGCCACGTCGTTGAGCCCCTGGACCGGCACCAGTGCCACGGGTGCGCCCCGCATACCGACCCAAACGGCCGCGGCCGCAAACCTTTCCGCACTGGAGCCGATGTCGAGCCCGGTCTCGTCCGGTGCCTCGCCTGGCATGCTGCCGACGGGCGGTGCTGTCGGCGCCGCCGCCTCGGCCGTGCGGGATACCGGGCAGGCGGCGCACCAGGCGAATCTGGTGACGGGCAGCAACGGCGACGCCGTGGTCGGTCCGATCGTCGGGGTCACGCTGCCGGTGGTAGGCGCCGCGGGCACGCAGACCGCTGAACCCCCGGCGGATAAGGAATTCACGCTGTAACACTCCGGCGGTGGACCCACCGACCTGAGTTCATAACAAATGAGGGAGGTCGTCATGGCCGGTACGGATAATTTCGACGGGGTGTATTTCGACCCCGCGGCGGCGCGTGGTGCGGCCGCCGGCCTGGACGGCTTGGCGCAGCGGCTCGAGGACGAGCTGCGGGCCGCTGAGCCCCCGCTGACCGTCGCGCCCGCGGGCGCGGACGAGGTGTCGTTGCGCGCGGCGCAGTCCATGAACGGGGTCACCGACTCCTACACCACCAGCGCCGCCGCCGGGGTGCAGGAGATCCGGAAGCTGGCCGCCGCACTGCGCGCCCAGGCCGGCCACTATGAGCAGATCGATAGCGACAGCGCCGCGCACGTCGCCCGATCGGTCTGAGCCGCAGCGCGATTCGGACAAAGGGTTACCGACGATGATCGAGTCACCACAGCCCGGGTTCACCGGTGTGGTCTGGGAGGCGCGCGAGGCCGGTCGGCTCGCGCGCGAGCTGACCACCGGTCCGGGTCCCGTGCCGATGGCCGAGGCGGGCGCGAGCTGGTCGCGGCTGTCGCTCGCCTTCGGTGCAGCGGTCGTCGAGTACCAGCAGATCCTCGCGACGCTGCAGAATGCCTGGCAGTCGCAGGGCAGTAATGCGGTGCACGAGCGGATCAGCAAGTTGCGAGACTGGCTGGCCGACGCCGCCGCCCAGGCGGCAAACAACGCCACCCGGGCCGCGAGCCAGGCTGCCACTTACGAAATCGCCCGGATGGCGATGCCGAACACTGCCGACATCGCCATCCTGGAGGTGGTGCAGCGCTCGCTGGAGCAGATCGGTACCGCGCTCGGCGCCCCGATCAAGGCGGTGGCGGCAACCACCGAAACCGACGCCGATGTCGCGAAGGCCGCGGCGTCGCGGGTGATGCGCACCTACGAGGCGGCGACCGAACCGCTGGCCGAACCCTGGACGCAGGCACCGCCGCCGGCGCTCACCTCCGGTATCGCGCTGGCCGCGGAACAGGCCGCCGCCCAAACGGTCGCGACGCCCACGATGTCCTTGGGTGCGCTGCCGGCCATGCCGAACTTCACCCCGCCCACGTTCACCATGCCGCCGGTACAGACGGTGTATCGGGCGCCCTCGGTGGTGCAGACCCGGACTACCACGGAAGCGCTGGTGACACAGTCGACTCCGGTGACCACCGCGTCCGCGAGCAGCAGTCCGATCGCCTCGCCGATGGCTGCGGGTGGCCCGGTCGGCGGCACCGCGGCCGAGCATCGGTCCGGTCTCGTCAAGGAAACCACCACGGGCCGTGACGAACTCGGCGTAGACACCGGAATCGTCAGCGCCCCCGCGGTATTGGGCGGGGTGGCCGCACCGGCGCCGCCGGTCGAGCCGGGTGCTACCGGTACGGGTGCGCCATGACGACGCTGACCAACGACGGTCTGTTCGCGGTGGCCAAGCGCCTCAGGGTGCAAACACTGCCGGTAGTGCTCGCCGTTGCGCCGCAACATGATTCGTATAACGACTGGCGCGATGCGCAGGAGCGGGCGACCGCGGACCTGACCGCCGCCGGTGTCCTCGACCCCTATGGCGAAGTGGAATCCGAACTGGCTCTGGCGTTGTTCGCGTTGTCTCAGCCGGATCGCGAGATCGTCGCCCGGATCTATGCCACCGCACCGGAATCCGCGGACGCCGAACCGGAATCCACGCCCGAGCAGCCGACTGAGCTCACCCGCCCCGCCGGCTTACCATCCGCCAGGGTGGTACGCGTCTGCGTGGCCCGGCGCGGCGAACAGCATGCCGCGGCCGTGCGCACCGGCGACAGCTTCGACATCGAGGCGATCTGGTCCGACGGCTCGGGCACCGCGCTGGCCCGCCCGCTGCTGCAGGCACTGGGCGCGGGCACGCCTGCGGATGTGGCGACTTTCAGCGCCCCGGCCGACGAACTGGCCCAGCGACTGGACGAATCCACCACGGCCGTCGATTACGCCGATGCCCTTTATGCGCTCGGTGTCGCCGACCGCGATGCCACGGTATTGGGCCTGGCATTCGCATCCTGCCGTGGTTATGCCGAAATAGTGGCCTATGCGCACGAGGACGGTTCGACAATCCGTTCGCCCGGCGCGATCGCCATTTACGAAACCGGCCGCGGGCGAGTTCTCGTCACCGCGGGAATTGCGCCGGACCAGCAGCTTTGGTCCACCGTCGCACCGGGTACCGATCGTCGAATCGCGGAAGCTCTTTCCACGGTGGTCGAGATGTTGCCCGGGGGAAGGTGGCTGACGGACTGATTCCTGCGAAATATGTATGCATCTCCTATTTCGACGGGCGATCGGACTTTGATCGCCGAGATTGAATTCAACGATGAGGAAAGGTTCGGAAAATGGTGAACTTCATGGGCGGTGGCGACGTCGTCGCCCTGGACCACGCACAGCACAAGAATGTCGTCACAGACATGCACGATGCGATCAACCAGATCAAGAACAAGATTCAGGAAATCGAGGACTCGGCCGATCGCGCCAAGGCGGGCTGGAAGGGTGACGCGAACGCGTCGTTCCTGAAGGCCGCGACCGAATGGCACAACGAGGCTGAAACCCTGAAGGGCAGGCTGAACGCGCTGAGCGATGCCGTCGACAAGGGCGGTCACACCATCACGAGCATGGACCAGCAGGCCTAATTCTGCGGTTCGCGCCCACTTTACGGAGTCGATCGCTGACGAGGCGATTCCGATCAGAAATTCCAGACTCGAAACGAGGTTTCACACATGGTTGACATTCTTTACGACCCCGCCACTATGACCGCATTGCATGATGAACTAGAGGGTGCGCACAAGGATCTGAACCACGAGGCCAGCAACCTGGTCGACACGGCCAAGCGTTTCCACCAGGCCCTGCAGGGTGATCAGGCCAAGGCCGCCTTCGACGGCGTCTTCAAGAACTGGTCCGACGAGTACGACAACAACCTGGTCGTGCTGCAGAAGCTCTACGACTCGGTCAACGACGCGATGCATCGTGCGCGTCAGGCCGACGGTGTCGTCGCGGACGGCTTCTCGGGTTTCTGAGTTCGCACAGCGTTATAGCGTGGGCCGGTCGGCGAAATTATCGCCGACCGGCCCACCGCTTTCCGTGCGTCACTGCGCTTCCCGGGTGACCAATGATTCCCCGATGTATTGCATTTCGTCCGGCGTCGTCACCATCTGCACCGTCGACGATCCGGCGGCGGTGCGCACGGTGATCTGATTCGGTGTTGACGGCTGCTGCATCAGCGTCACATCCGCATCGAACGGCGCGTGGCCCTGCTCGTCCGCGTGCACGTACACGATGGTGGCTCCGCCCGGCAGTGCGGTCGGTGTGATGCCGTCGAAGACCACCATCGTGGTCGTCGGATACGGCGCACTGGCTGGCTCGACCGGCGCGCTGGTGGGCTCCCGTGTGCCCATTGAGCGCGGCGCCAGCGAGAGCGCATGCGGCGCCCCGACGTGGTTGACCATGGTGTACCAGGCCTCGGTGCGGGTCGTGTGCACCACTGCCCGCGCGCCCAGCGCCAGCGCTCGCAACACAACCTGTTGTGCCAGATCGAGATTGCCGATCACCTCGAGATAGCGGGTACCCTCGCCGAGCAGCGGCACCGCGATGCCCTGGCCGGTGGTGTCGGCGCCGATGAGCTGCCCGCATCCGGCCGTGGGCACGGTGAGATCGGTGAGCGCGTCGAGCGGGCCGCGCTGCTCGTCGGCCGAGCGGTCCGGGGTGCCTATGGGCAGCGTGTTCAGCAGCGCGCGGCGCTGCTGGCCGGGGAGCCGGCGCAGGCCGGGCACGGGCGCACCCTCGGGCGCGGTCATGGTGTCGAAGCGCACCAGCGCATTCAGCGAGACCAGCCCCGATACCGCGCGCTGGTCGCCGCGCGGCGGCACCGGCCGCAACCGCACCGCGATCGTGGTGGACAGGCTCGGCGTGGACCACAGATCGGCGAAGCCGCGGGTGCCGATGAGATCGTTGCCGATCGTGTAGCTGGTCAGATGCACGCCCTGGTATTGCAGCGAGGCCGTGGTCTCGGTGAACTGATCGACGGAGATGCCGTGGGTGAGCTGCTGCACCGCAGTGTTGATCTCGGCGGCAGTCAGCACCGACACCGTGATGCCGTGCGCGGCAAGGCGATTGGCGACGCGGCGGGTGGCGATGATCGCGGTGCGCAGCGCGCCCTCCCCGCCGCCGCTGCGGTTGGCGACGGCCTCGGCATTGGCCAGTGGATCCAGCCGCAGCACCAGCCACACCGTGCGGCGGGCGATGGCCGGCAGCGGCCCCAGGATGCTGTCGTAGATCTGCGCGACGGGCCCGTTGCTGGCGGTGCGGGCCCCGGCGCTGATCACGTCGATGGAGGAGAGCGTGATGTCGAACTGCGACAGGCAGTTCGCGACCTCGCCCAGCGGCAGCAGCTGCCCGGCATCCAGCGAGCCGGGCCGCAGCCAGGTCACCATGTCCGGCGGCGGCTCGATGCGCAGCATGGTGATCAGCCGGTCGTTGTCCCAGCGCACGCCGTAACTGCCGCCTTCGGGCACCGGCACGTCGAACGGCTCCGGCGGCCGGGTGCTCGGATTGTGCCGCATCCGGTACCACCGGAACCCCACGGCGCCGGCGCACATTCCGGCGAGCGAGCGAGGTGCGCGGCGCCGCATCGGTGCCAGCCCCAGCAACAGCACGGCCGCGCCGATCCCGGCCACGGCCGCCAGCGGCAGCGCGAAAACCGTTGCAACCCAGGTGGCCGCGGCGGTGACCAGCACCACCGGTGTCACCACGGACAGCGGATAGTCGCGGAACAGCCAGAAGTCCTCGTCGCGCAGGGCCGCTCGGGGCGCGGCGGTGACGCCGGTGGGCGCCGTGCCCTCATCAGTGGATGCTGGTGCGCCACCTGGATTCTCCGGACCAGTGTGCGCGGTCGTCGTTTCGTCGACCATTGTCACCGGTCTTTCTCCTTCACAGTGTTGTTCATAATTATCCGCCGCGGGTAGAACCAGCCGTTGACCAATAAACTCGCCGGCCGGCCTCGCGAGTATCGTGCCCCGCAACCGATTCGGCGCGAATAACGTTACCCGTTCCGAGGGGGCTGGCTGGCGGAGCCGGCGGGATTGCAATGAAATTGCCGTAAGTGGCGTCCCGGCGGTGCACCACATAGTCTTTGAGCCAGAGCACACTTATCAGTTAGGGGTAGCAGGTGCCGGCACAGCTGACCACCCGGGCTCAGGTCAACGGCTATCGCTTTCTACTGCGGCGCCTCGACCACGCCCTTGTGCGCCGCGATGTGCGCATGTTG
This sequence comes from Nocardia sp. NPDC005998, assembly GCF_040614395.1. Lineage (NCBI taxonomy): Bacteria > Bacillati > Actinomycetota > Actinomycetes > Mycobacteriales > Nocardiaceae > Nocardia > Nocardia sp. NPDC005998. Next base: position 56,858 of record NZ_JBEXUI010000026.1, read on the forward strand.
CATGATCCGTTGCGCTCGCAGAGCCGATCGCTGGTCGTGGGCGCGATCCTGGGGCTGCTGGTGGTTGCCGGTGCGGCGATCCTGGCGTTCATCCGCCCGCAGGGCGCGATCGGGCAGTCGAAGATCGTGATGGGTAAGGACAGCGGCGCCCTCTACGCGGTGGTCACCGACAAGTCCGGCAGCTCCACCCTGCACCCGGTGCTGAACCTGGCCTCGGCCCGGCTGATCACCGGCAGCAACGAAGCGCCCGCCTCGATCAAGGAGGGCAAGCTCGGCTCCATGCCGCGCGGCCCGCTGCTCGGCATTCCCGGTGCGCCGCAATCGCTTCCGGGTTCCAGCCAGGGCTCCCGCTCGGACTGGACGCTGTGCGACGCGGTGCAGCTCTCGGCCACCGGCAGCTTCACCGGGGTCACCTCCACCACCGCGACGGTACTGGCCGGGCCGCCGCGACTGGGCGACCGGATACACTCGGCCGGGGCGAACGAGGCCGTGCTGGTGTACCGCGCCGACCAGACCTTCCTGATCTACGATGGCAAGCGTGCCGAGATCGACCCGAACAACTCGGTGCTGGCCCGCACCCTCAACCTGTCAGCGCATCCGGCCCGCCCGGCCGGCGCCGGCCTGATAAATGCCGCCACCGCGGTGCCGCCGCTCACCCCACCGTCGATTCCGGATGCCGGTAAGCCCGGCCCAGGCAAGCTGTCGGGTGTGCCGGTGGGCGGCGTGGTGTCGGTGGCCGGTGTGAACGGCAGCGACAAGCCGGAGCTGTACGCGGTGCTCTCCGATGGGGTGCAGCGGATTTCGCCGTTCACCGCCGCGCTTCTGCGCAATGCCGATTCGCACGGCATGAGCCAGATCAAAACCGTCCCACCGGATCTGCTCGACGGGGTGCCGGTGGTGACCGATCTGCAGATCGCGCAATTCCCGGCCGAGGTACCGAAAATCGTTGCGGCCGAGGATGCCCCGGTGACCTGCGTGAACTGGCACAAGGACGCCGGGTTGGTGTCGCCGGACGCCAAGAGCGATCCGACCGACAAGGCGAGGGTGTCGCTGCTGCTGGGCGCTCGTCTGCCGCTGGCGGATCCGGCCAAGCCGGTGGAGCTGGCCAGCGCCGGCTCGGCCGATCACGTCTCCAATGTGTACGTGCCGCCGTCGACCGGTGAGTTCGTGCAGGCCACCGGGATGACCTCGGGCAACGTGCGGCGCGACGGCCTGTTCTTCATCAGCGACATCGGAATCCGTTACGGCATACCGGATACCAACACCGCCAAGCTGCTGGGCCTGGGTGATTCACCGCGCCTGGCGCCGTGGGCGGTCGTGAGCCAGCTGGTGCCAGGGCCGACCTTGTCCCGCCAGGATGCCCTGGCCAGTTACGACACGTTGCCGCCCCAGAACAGCAACTGACAGCTCCGCCGTCCGGATGCGAGCCCCCGTCATTCCGGCATGCTTTCAGCCGGAATTCGCCGGGGCACAGTGGATCCCGGCTAAAAGCATGCCGGGGTGACGAGATGTCGTACCGGGGGATGACTAGGGATCAGTTCAGCTGCTGGCTCAGCCCCAGCGACGCCAGCACGCCTTCGAGTGCGGTTTGCATGTCGGGGCGTTCGATCCGCATCAGCACCGATTCGTCGACCTCGGACAGATCGAGGGTGTCGTCGTTGGCGAGGCGGAATTCGCGTTCCTCCTCGGCGGCCTCGATGATGTTGCGGATGAAGCGACCGTTGCCGGCCAGGTCGACCCCGCGGCGGGGTTGGCCGCTCTGGTCGGTGCTTTCCAGGTTGTAGAGCCGCTCGCACACTTCTTCCAGGAGTTCCTGTGCGTCGGTGGCGAGTTCGGAGTCGCGGGCGGTGGCGATGACCCGTCCGATCTGGCCGAGTTCGGGAGCGGTGTAGGAGGGGAACTGCAGCCGCTTGGCGAAGCGCGACGCCAAACCGTCGTTGGCGGCCAGCAGCCGGTCGATCTCACCGTCGTAGCCGGCGATGATGACCACGAGCCGGTCGCGGTCGTTCTCCATCCGCGCCAGCAGCGTGTCGACGGCCTCACGGCCGAACGCATCCCCGCCGGAGAGCCCGGTCTGGATCAGGGTGTAGGCCTCGTCGATGAACAGCACCCCGTCCATCGCGGAGTCGATCAGCTTGTCGGTCTTGATCGCCGTGGATCCGAGGTGTTCGCCGACCAGGTCCATGCGTTTGGCCTCGACCACCGTGTCGGTCTTGAGCAGCCCGAGCCCGCAGTAGATCTTGGCGACCACACGGGCGATGGTCGTCTTACCGGTACCGGGCGGCCCGGTGAAGGCGAGGTGGTTGCCGCGCGGTGCGGACGCCAATCCCTTCTCGGCGCGGATCTTGGCCAACTGCGCGGACGACTGCAGCTTTGCCACCTGATTCTTCACCGCCGTCAGGCCGATCTGCCGCTCCAGCTCTGCGCGCGCCTCGGCCAGGATCCGCTTGGCCCGGTCCTCGGTTTCGGCGGCCTGTGTGTCCTCCAGCGACGGTGCGGAGGCGGGGTCCCACCTGTTGGTTCGGGCCTCGATCTGCTCGCGGCTGGTGACCTGGATGCGGTAGCTGCGGTCCCGCATGGCCTCGGTGTTCGCGGCGAAGTCCGGGGCCTGCGAGTACACCTTCTCGAACAGGCCCTGCGCCTCTTCCTCGCTGCCGGACTCGCGCAGGCACAACCCGCGGCAGAACATGGCGGTGGTGCGGGCGGCAGGGATCGGGCCCAGCTCGGCCAGCTCCATCCGCCGGATCGCCTCGCCGAACAGGCCCAACTGGGCGCACGCCGACCCGACCATCACGTGCGCGCCTGCGGCCATGAAGGGGTCGTCCCAGCTATCGGAGCCGGCGAGCACGGTCATCACGTCGGGCCAGCGCTGGGTGTTGTAGTGCAGTACCCCGCGCGTGTACGCGGCCAGTCGCGCATCCGCGCCGACGTCGACGCCGGTCTGGGTGCGCTGATAGTCGGCGAGCCCATCGAGAACCCGCACCGCCTCGTCGAACTGCTTGTCGGCGATCAGCATCGTCGCCTGCGCCACACAGATCTCGGAGTAGTTGGCCAATGGATAGTCGATGTACAGCCCGGTGGAAAACCGCCCCGCCAACGCCCGCGACGGCAGCCCGAGGCGGCGTTGTTCGCGATACAGCGTGGAACCGGCGGTTTCGTACAGCGAGTTCACCACCGCGGAAGTGACCTCGCCGGCGGCGGCCAAGCCCAGCCAGGCATCGCACATCGTCGGATCCCACTCCGTGGCCCGCTGGAACGCCAGTTTGGCGTACTCCAAATCGCGGGTCGATTCCTGGCCGTCGATGGACAGTCCCAGGGAAAGAACACCGGCCTTGAATGCGCGTTGTGCTTGGCGGTTGCCGGTCATAGCTGCCTATCCTCGAATGTTTCTGTTGTAATGGCGAATTCAATTCACTCTGACCATCGTTGTGATGGCGCAGTTACTGCTTGATGATGGCGCAGTTACTGCTTAATGATGGCGCAGTTACTGCTTAATGATGGCGCAGTTACTGCCTGGTGATGGCGCAGTTTGCTGCCTGCTGGATACATTATGGTCGGCACCGAGAGGTTGCCAAGTGAGATCGTCAACTAAAGTGAGAGTGGCAATTTGACCGCGCCTGATCCCGTCCGCCGAGCGGTCGTCGGACCCGAATTGTGCCGCGTGTCCGTCATTGGGGGAGATACTCAACTCGATGTCGGACTGCCGGTGTCTGTCCCGATCGCGTCGTTCATCGGTGAGTTGGTTGCGCTGATCGGTTCGCGGACACCGGATCTCGGTGACAGCGACGAGGACACCAGCCCAGCGGAAGCCCAGCACTGGACGCTGGCCCGGCTCGGCCGCGAGGCCATCCCGCCCAGCCGCACCCTGACCGAGGCCGAGGTACGCGACGGTAACCTGCTGGTTTTACGTGCAGTGGGCGCCAAGGAGTCCCCGGCGCTGTTCGATGACGTCATCGACGCGGTATCGCGGCTGACCACGGTTTCGTTCCGGGGCTGGTCGCCGAGTGCGGCCCGCTGGACCGGGCTGGTATCGGGCGTGATCGCCGTGGGGTTGGCCGCACTGCTGCTGACGCTGGTGCGCGCCAACGGTGCGGGCTGGGTGCCCTCGGTGCTGTCGCTGGGCGTCGGGGTGGCGGCCCTGACGGCGGCGGCCATCGCGGCCCGGCGCTACTCGGACACGCTCTCGGCGGTGTGGTTGGCGCTGTCCGCGCTGGTGCTGTTCTTCAGCGGCGCCGCCCTGCTGGCTCCGGGTTCGCTGGGCAGTCCGCATCTGCTGCTTGCCTTCTCGGTGACCTTGGTCGCCGCGGCGGTGGGGTATCGCGCCACCGGCGTCGGCACCACCCTGTTTTCGCTGGTGATCACGGTGTGCCTGATCGGCATGGTGATCTCGGCGGTGCGCATGATCTGGGATCCGGCGTTGCCCAAGATCGCCGCGGGCATGTCGGTCGGGGCACTGATCCTGCTGTCGATGGTGCCGCGGCTGGCCGCGCTGCTGGCCCGGCTTCCGGTGCCGCCGGTGCCGACCGCGGGCGCGGCCATCGATCCCGCCGATCACGAACCCAGCCCCACCATCGAAGGCATCGGTGCGATCGGCGCGACGGCCCTGCCGTCCGCGGTCGGGCTCGGCCGCCGCGCCGAGGCCGCCAACCAGTATCAGACCGGCCTACTGGGCGCGTGCACGATCGCCGCGGTGTTCGGCGGGGTCGGTGCGGCCGATACGTTGGGCGGTACCCGCTGGCAGGGGCTGGCGCTGGCGGTCATCCTCGCGATCATCCTCGCGTTGCGCGGCCGGTCCTTCGCCGATCTGACTCAGGCGGGGACGCTGATCGCCGGCGGTGCCGTCACCTTCGCCGCGGTCGTGGCCGGTGTGGCGCTGGGGAATTCGTACGAGCATCCCGGGGTAACGCTGGTTGCCGCCGTGGTCCTGCTCGTCTTCGCCGCGGCCACCGTCGCCTTCGGGGTCATCGGCCCGCACGTGGAGATCACCCCGATCGCTCGGCGCGTCGGCGAGATCTTCGAATACCTGCTGATCATCCTGGTGATCCCGCTGGTGCTGTGGATCATGGGTGTGTACTCGATGGCGCGCAACATCTGATGAGGTTCGCGCGAATCGGTTGTGCCGCAGCGGTTCTCGTTGTCGCGATGCTCGGCGTCCCCGGACCGGCGGGCGCTGTCCCACCGCCCGGTGTCGACCCGGGCGCCATCGGCCTCGCCCTGGCGCTGAGCCAGAATCCGGCCCCGCTCGAGCCCACCGAGCAGAAGGTGCAGTGCGCCGAACCGGTGCTCAAGGGCGTCCCGCCGCGGGAGCCGCCGGTCGCGCAGCGGGTGCTGAATCTTCCCGAGGCCTGGCAGTTCAGTCGCGGCGCGGGTCAGCGGGTCGCCGTCATCGACACCGGGGTCAACCGGCATCCGCGGCTGCCCGGGCTGCAGGCCGGCGGCGACTTCGTCTCCACCACCGACGGCACTGAGGACTGCGACGGTCACGGCACCATCGTCGCCGGCATCATCGGCGCGCAGCCCAGCCCTGGCGACGCCTTCGTCGGGGTGGCCCCCGATGCCCAGGTGCTCACCATCCGCCAGCTCAGCCTCGCTTATCAAGTGAAGAACAGCGCCGGCGGCAATCAGGTGCCCGGCGCCATCACCGGTACCGGATATGGCAATGTGCTCACACTGGCCGCAGCCATCGTGCGGGCCACCGACATGGGCGCCACGGTGATCAACATCTCCGAGGTCGCCTGCACCCCGGCCGGCGCCGACACCGCCGACGGCACGCTCGGCGCGGCCGTGAAATACGCCTTCGACCACAACGTCGTCGTGGTGGCCGCGGCCGGCAACCTGCAGCAGGACGGCGCCTGCCAGGTGCAGAACAGTGGCTCGGGCTGGTCGGACGTGCAGACCATTTCGAGTCCGGCCTGGTTCGACAAGTACGTGCTGTCGGTCGCCTCGATCGACCCGACCGGCGCCACGTCCGAGCTCACCCTGCGCGGTCCCTGGATCGGGGTGGCCGCGATCGGCCGCCAGATCACCTCGCTGGACAGTAAGCGCGGTGGCACCGGCCTGATCGACGCGGTGCAGACCCGCGAAGGTCCGCACGATATCGAGGGCACCAGCTTCGCGGCGCCGTACGTGTCCGGGCTGGCCGCGCTGGTGCGGGCCAGGTTCCCGGAGCTGAACGCCGCACAGGTGATCGACCGGATCGAACGCACCGCACACGGGCCGGGCACCGGCCGCGACGACGGCGTCGGGCACGGGCTGATCGATCTGGTGGCCGCGCTCACCGCGCAGCTGCCGGCGCAACCGGTCAATCCGGCCGCCACTGTGCGACACGACATTCCGGCGCCCTATGTGCCGCCGGCCCCGGACCCGCGGCCGCGGCGCTGGGCGATCATCGGCTCCACCGCCTCGGTGGCGGTGCTGGGAATCGGTGCGCTGGTGGCGATTCCGTTCCGGCGCCGGCACAGCGACCACGAAATCGACCAGTCCTTGCTCGACAGCGAGCGCTGACCACAGATTCGCGAGGCAGACCCATGATTACCGAAGGCTTCGTCCGCCGCCCCCGGATCGCGCCGCCGCGCGCGCCGGGTGGCGAGATTACGCTGACCCCGCCGCCGGAGGTGTCACGGCCGTTGCCGGGGCCGCTGCTCGCCCGGCTCATGCCGCTGGTGATGGTGGTCGCAGTGGTCGGCATGCTGGCGCTGTTTGTGATGATGGGCAAGCAGCTGTTGTCCAACCCGTTCATGCTGATGTTCCCGATGATGATGCTGATGTCGATGGCCGGCATGATGATGGGCTTCGGGCGCGGCGGACCGAAATCGGCGACCGAGCTCAACGAGGAGCGCAAGGACTACTTCCGCTACCTGGATCAGATCCGCAAGGACACCCGCCGGACCGGGCTCAAACAGCTGGAATCGCTGACTTGGAGTCACCCCGAGCCGGCCGATCTGGAATCGCTGGTTGGCACCCGCCGGATGTGGGAGCGCCGCCCCAACGACCCGGACTTCGGGCACGTGCGGGTCGGGGTGGGCAGCCATCGGCTCGCCACCAAGCTGGCCCGGCCGGAGACCGGCCCGCTGGAGGATCTGGAACCGGTGTCGACGGTGGCGCTGCGGCGTTTCGTGCGCACCCATTCGGTGGTGCACGGGCTGCCGACCGCGGTGTCGCTGCGGGCGTTCCCGGCCATCAACATCGAGGGCACTGCGGAGGAAGCCCGGATGCTGGCCCGCTCGATGCTCCTGGCGTTCAGCGCATTTCACGGTCCTGACCACGTCGCGGTGGCGATCGTATGCGCGGATCCGGACGGTCCGGCCTGGTCGTGGGCGAAATGGCTGCCGCAGCTGCAACATTCGACGGTGCGTGACGGCATGGGTTCGGCTCGGATGATGTACGGCTCGCTGGGGGAGCTGGAGACGGCGCTGTCGGCCGAGCTGCTCGAGCGCGGGCGGTTCATGCGCAACCCGCAGCCTACCCAGGGCCGCACGCACCTGCTGGTGATCATCGACGACGGCTTCGTCAACGGCACCGAGCGGCTGGTCAGCGAGTCCGGCCTGGATTCGGTGACGGTGCTGGATCTAACCGCGCCGGAGAACGGCCTGGCTGCCCGCCGCGGCCTGCAGTTGGTGGTCGCCGACGGCGCGGTGAGCGCGCGCAGTGCGGCCGGCGTGGAGCGCTTCGCCACTGTGGACGAGGTGAGCATCGCCGAGGCCGAGGCCTTCGCCCGCACCTTGGCCCGCTTCCGGATCGCCACCGCCGCGCAGATCGTGAGCCTGGGCGATGACACCCGCGTCGATCCCGGCCTAATGGCGCTGTTGAAGATTCCCGATGCGGCACAGATCGATCCGGTCAAGGTGTGGCGCCCGCGCACCCCCCGGGAGCGGCTGCGGGTGCCGATCGGCATCACCCCCGACGGAGCGCCGGTCGAGCTGGACATCAAGGAGTCCGCCGAGAACGGCATGGGTCCGCACGGATTGTGCATCGGCGCAACGGGTTCGGGTAAGTCGGAGTTCCTGCGCACGCTGGTGTTGTCGCTGGTGACCTCGCACTCGCCGGATGCGCTGAATCTGATTCTGGTCGACTTCAAGGGTGGCGCAACGTTTCTCGGGTTGGATCCGCTGCCGCACGTGGCCGCGGTCATCACGAACCTGGAGGCCGAGCTCTCCATGGTCGACCGCATGCGCGACGCGCTGGCCGGCGAGATGAACCGCCGCCAGGAACTGCTGCGCTCGGCGGGCAATTTCGCCAACGTCACCGATTATGAGAAGGCCCGTGCCGCGGGTGCGGCGCTGGATCCGCTGCCGGCACTGTTCGTGGTGGTCGACGAGTTCTCCGAATTGCTTTCGCAGAAGCCAGATTTCGCGGATCTGTTCGTGATGATCGGCCGGCTGGGCCGGTCGCTGCATGTACATCTGTTGCTGGCCTCACAGCGGTTGGAGGAGAACAAACTTCGCGGCCTCGACTCGCATCTGTCCTACCGCATCGGCCTGCGCACCTTCTCCGCCAACGAATCTCGTGCGGTGCTTGGCATCACCGACGCCTACCATCTGCCCAGCATTCCCGGCTCCGGCTATCTGAAGACCGACGCCGATGATCCGTTGCGGTTCAACGCCACCTACGTCTCGGGTCCCTACACCCCGCCGCGCGGCAGCGGCCCGGTGAGCGAGGACGGCCGCGCGCCGAGCGGCTCGCCCACCGTGTTCACCGCCGGCCTGGTGGAGATGCCCGAACTGTCGGATCCGGAATTCGAGGACCCGCTGGGACTGCCGCCTCCGCCGCCCGCCGAACCGGTTGCCGAGGAAGGCATTCCGGACACACTGCTGCAGGTCGTGGTGGGCCGCCTCACCGGGCACGGCCGTCCCGCGCACGAGGTCTGGCTGCCGCCGCTGGACGAATCGCCCTCGGTGGACATGCTGCTGCCGGATCCGGATTGGCGCTCGCCGGTGAACCGACACCAGCGGCTGTGGATGCCGATCGGCATCATCGACAAGCCCTACGAGCAGCGCCGCGACGTGCTCACCATCCAATTAGCCGGCGCTCAAGGCAATGTCGCGGTGGTGGGCGGTCCGCAGTCGGGCAAGTCCACCGCGCTGCGCACCATCATCATCGCCACCGCCGCCACACACACCCCCGAGCAGGTGCAGTTCTACTGCCTGGACTTCGGCGGCGGTTCCATGGCCGGTCTGGTCGGGCTGCCGCATGTCGGCTCGGTCGCCGGCCGATTGGATGTCGACCGGGTGCGCCGCACCATCGCCGAGCTCACCGCGCTGATGCGCCAGCGCGAGGAGCGCTTCAGCGAGCTCGGCATCGAGTCGATGGCCGAGTTCCGCCGCCGCAAGTTCGCCGATCTGCGGCCCGACGGCACCCTGCCGCCCGGTCATCCCCTCGAGGAGGACCGGTTCGGCGATGTCTTCCTGGTGATCGATGGCTACGCCTCGGTTCGCGAGGAATTCGACACCCTGGAGGGCTCGATCAACGCGATTGCCGCGCAGGGTCTTTCGTACGGCATCCACCTCATGCTGGGTGCGGCCCGGTGGGCGGAGATCCGGCCGGTGGTCAAGGACCAGATCGGAACCCGGCTCGAGCTGCGGCTCGGCGATCCCGCCGATTCCGAAATGGGCCGCCGCACAGCCGCTCTGGTACCGGTCGGACGCCCGGGCCGCGGCCTGACGCCGGACCAGCTGCACCTGCTGATGGCGCTGCCGCGGCTGGACTCCGATACCGATCCGTCGAATCTGTCCGAGGGTGTCGCCGCGTCCCGGCAGGCGATGGAACAGCTGTGGGGCGACCGCCGCGCCCCCGAGGTGCGGATGCTGCCGGCGCAGCTCGATCGGGCCGAACTGCTGGCCACGGCCGCCGCGCGCGGCATCGAGCAGAACGCCACCCGCGTCGTCGTCGGACTCGGTGAGGACGAATTGGAGCCGCTGGTACTGGATTTCGGTGCCGAAGCGCATCTGATGGCGTTCGCGGACGTGGAGTGCGGCAAGACCACGCTGCTGCGCAACATCGTCTTGGGCATCACCGAGAATTCGACCGCCGAGGAGGCCGTCGTCGTCCTCGTCGACTACCGCCGGACCATGCTCGGCGTTCTGGAGGGTGAGCAGCTCGCCGGGTATTCGACGTCCTCGCAGACCTGCGGGTCGATGATCAACAATCTGGTCAAGTTCCTCACCGACCGCATCCCGGGCTCCGACATCACCCCGCAGCAGTTGCGCGAACGCAGCTGGTGGAGCGGGCCCGAGGTCTACATCATCGTCGACGACTACGACATGGTGACCACCGGCTCGAATCCGCTGCTGCCGCTGCTGGAATTCCTGCCGCAGGCCCGCGACATCGGCCTGCATCTGATCATCACCCGCCGCACCGGTGGTATCTCGCGCGCCCTGTTCGATCAGGTGCTCGGCACCATGAAGAATATGTCGGTGGACGTGCTGCTGATGTCCGGCCCGCGGGACGAGGGCCGGCTCTTCGGCGACGTGCGCCCGATGAAGCTGCCCCCGGGCCGCGGCATGTACATCTCCCGCACCCGCGGCAACGAAATGGCGCAGGTCGCCTACCTGCCACCGCTGTGATCCCCTGGCCCGTAGGGGTTTCACCAGGGTTGGTAGTCCAAGTATTCGAGGCCGGGCTTCCCCAGCATCGAACCCACCGCACAGCGTGCAGACCAGCCATGAACAGGCGGCACTCGTCTTCGACGATCGGCTATCCCGTTACGGGATGTAGGTGAAGGGTGTGGCGTTGCTGGTGCCTCCGGGGTCGGTCACGGTGACGTTCACCGCTCCGGCAGCGTTCGGGGGTGTTGCGGCGGTGATCTGACTGCCGGAATCTATGGTGAACGACGGGGCTGGAGTAGATCGACGCCGTCGCCTCGTCACTACGACTCAGCCCCGACCAGCGGCTGCACCTGCACAATCTTGCGTGGCCACCGAAACTCGACGCCCCCACTGTCGACCGACCGGTCGTGCGGGCCGGGTTGCGGCAACTGCTGGACTCGTTGACCAGCACACCGGCCTACGTGGTGGGGACACCGCACCAACATCCTCGCGTGGAACCGAGCCACCCGACCGGTGTTCGGCATTGATTTCGCGGAGCTGCCCGAGGACGAACGCACATGGATCGACCTGGTCTTCGGCTGGTTGCCGGACAGCGGCCGGGCGATCCGGACCTGATCCGGCTGCTGCACCGTATGACCGCCGGCAGCCCCGAATTCCGCGACATGTGGGCAACCCACAACGTCAATGACACCGCCCAGCCACCAGGCCGGGTTGGCCGTTTACCGTGCGCTCGAGCAGCGTTATCTCGGGGCCGCGGGCAGCGATTTCGATCCAGGCGCATGTGATCCGCTCGCCGCCGATAATCGGGTGGCGGAGGACCAAGCCACCGCTGTCGGCGGTCGCGGTCGGATCGAGCAAACCGATCAGGGCCTCGATATCGCTTGTCTCCCAGGCTCGTTTGAAGTCCCGACGTCCGTTGACAGCGTCAGCAGCGCGCTGTGAACCACATCGCGACGTAGACAGGACATCCGGGCCACGGTGTGGTTAGGATCCAACATCAAACCCGTGATGTTAGGTAACAGCCGAACGTGACAGCCTCTGACTTGGGTCAGCCCAAAACCGGGAGCCGCGACGCGGATTCGAGCGCGTCGCGAGAGATTTCCGTGGACTTCACCGTCTCGGATGAGGCAGCGCGTGGATTCGACGCGTTCGGGCGCGAGTGGGGGGCGCGGTTCGGCGCTGACCAACCGATGCCTACCTTCAGCCCGGACACGGTCGGCGACTACCGGGTGAGGACCCATGCTGCCCGGATGCGTGACCTGACAATGATCGACATGCACAGCGTATTGCCCCTCCGGACGGAACGCCCGGCCGACGGTGTCGACGGGGCGATCCAGCTGTACGTGGTGTCGCGCGGCGTTTGGAGATGGGGCGACCGGTCCGGTCGCAGCGAGCACACCGTGTCGGCCGGGCAGTTCCTGCTCCGGCAGCTCAGGCAACCGAAGCATTTCGACACTCAGCCACACACGACGGCGAAGATCATTCTCGGCATGCCGCAGACCGCCATCGAACCGCTGCTCCGGAACCGGACCATCACCGGACCGGCCGACTCTGCCGAGATCCGGTTGCTGGTGGCCCACACGAACATGGTCCGCGAAACGATGGCCGACCTCAGCGAGGCAGGTGAACGCGCCGCGCAAAACGCCCTGGTCGAGTTCGTCAAGGCGGTGGCCCTGGGCAGGTTCGACGACGTGGAACCCCAGTTGACTGCCGCGCTCACGCAGGCGGCCAAGGATCTCGCGAACCGCCGGCTCGCCGACCCCGACCTTTCTCCGACGATGCTGGCGCGTGAGCTCAATGTTTCCATCCGTACTCTGCAACGGGCGTTCGCCTCGGTCGGGGAGTCGGTGGCCGCCTACATCTGGCACCGGCGGCTGGAAGAGGCCAGACTCGCTCTCACCACGTCACCCAACCTGCTGAGTATCTCCGAACTTGCCGCCTACTGGCAGTTCTCGGACGGCAGCCACTTCATCCGGACCTTCAAGAAGACCTACGGCCTGACGCCCGCCGAATACGCTCGCTCGGCGCCCTGATCCTCGACGGCCGGTGCAGGCGCCAATGTGCCGCACGGTGACGCGGGCGTGCTGGTGACCGGCTAAAAACGTATCCCGTTGTCGGCCATGGCTTCCCACCATGCCTCAACACACCCCGGCCCGCGCCCCTACCGCCATCACCCGTCTGGACCCACACAGGCGCCGTCCAAATCCGCGGACACTACCCCTGTCCGATTTTCCAGTGCCGTCCATATTCGTGGACAGACGCCGTCCAGATCAGTGGACGTAGCCAGTGAACCGCAGAAAGTGTATGAGTCAGTGACGGATCGCTGACGCAAATGTTCCAGGGCGGTATCGGCGGGCCGATCGCCATACAGCTGGCCGGGCCGGTCCTGGTCGACTACGACGGCGCCGCGCACGCCTGGTCGGGTCAGCTGGTCGCGCCCGGCGCCGGGCGCTGCCGAACGACTCCGGCGGCACCGTCACCGTCACGCTCACCAGGGGGAAGGCAGTCGTCGCCTCGACCGGACCGCAACCCGTCCGGATCGTTCGCTGAACCCGCTGCGCGAGACCAGCTCTTTCCACCTTGTCGGCGAACAGCGGGACGGGATCCAATCCCGTCCCGCTGATGTGATCGGCGGTTGTCGTGCAACCTCGTCGTACACGGCATCGGGCCGGACGCGATAATGATCGAAGCTGCGGATTCCCGGAGGTGTCCGGCCGGGCGATCACGCGGCTCCGAGTTGATCTACGTGTTGTGGCAAAACGAGGGTTACGCGATGAATTCTGGTCCCAGCTCCCCGATCGATACCGCTCGGGCCGAGCACGAGGGCATTGCCGTCGTGGGGATCGGCTGCCGGTTCCCCGGACAGGTACATACCGCCGCCGACTTCTGGCGCCTGCTGACAGAGGAACGCGACGCGGTCGGCGAGGTTCCCGAAGACCGTTGGACCGCAACGGCTTTCTACGATCGCGATCCCCGGCGGCCGGGTCGCATGCGCACCCGGGCGGGCGGCTTTCTCGACGATGTCGCAGCGTTCGACGCGCACTTCTTCGGCATCACCCCGACCGAGGCGGCCCGGATGGACCCGCAGCAGCGGCTGTTCCTGGAGACGACCTGGGAAGCGTTGCAGGACGCGGGAATCGTCCCCGAACACCTCGCCGGTGAGCAGGTCGCCGTGTACGCCGGTGTCTCCGGCCACGACTACAGCGTGATTCAACTCGGTGCGGAGAACCGGAATCTGATCGGCGGTCACACCATGACCGGGGTTACGAACGCCATTGTGGCCAACCGGGTTTCGTATCTGCTGGACCTGCGCGGCCCGAGTATGACGGTGGATACCGCGTGTTCGTCCTCGCTGGTGGCAATGCACCTGGCGCTCCGCAGCATTCGTTCGGGCGAGGCGACGATGGCACTGGTCGGCGGGGTCAGCACGGTGCTGGTGCCCGGGGGGACCGTCGGGTTCAGCCAGGGCACCTTCCTGTCGCCCGAGGGACGCTCGAAATCGTTCGGCCGCAACGCCGACGGCTATATCCGCAGTGAGGGTTCGGGCACGGTCGTGCTGAAGCCACTGTCGGCGGCCGTCACCGACGGCGACCGGATCTACGCGGTGCTCCGCGGGAGTGCGGTCAATCAGGACGGCCGCACCCGGGGCATCGCGGTGCCGAGCGAAGACGCCCAGGCCCGGATGATTCTCGACGCCTGCCGGGATGCGGGTGTCGACCCTGCCGATATCGGCTATATCGAGGCGCACGGCACCGGAACTGCTATCGGTGACCCGATCGAGGCGCGGGCGCTGGGAAAGGCGCTGGGCGCCGGGCGAAACGGCCGCGGCCCCTGCATCATCGGCGCGGTGAAGTCGAACCTCGGCCACCTCGAGGCGGCGGCGGGCATGGCCGGGATCATCAAGGCCTGTCTGGTCCTCTCCAACGGCGAGATTCCCGCGAATCTGCATGCGGAGCAGCCGAATCCGGAAATTCCGTTCGAGGAACTGGGGTTGCGGCTCGCACAGACCCGCCAGCCCTGGCCTGGTGAGGGTCCGCGGTTGGCGGGTGTGAACTCCTTCGGGTTCGGCGGATCCAATGCGCACGTGGTCCTCGAGGGCCCGCCCACGGCTGCGGCACAACAGGATTCGAAGGCCGCAGCACAGCAGGACCCGAGGATTGCGGCACTGCAGAACCCAACGGTCGCGGCACAACAAGGTCCGAGAGTTACGGTGCCGCAGCAGGATTCGATGACCGAGACCGCTGCGCCCGTACTGTTCACACTCAGCGCGAAGACCAAGGACGCGCTGCGCGCCTACGCCGAGACCTACGCCGATTTCCTAGCGAATCCGGCGACGACGGCCGGGCTGCCCGCGATCGCCTCCGCACAGGCGCGCACACGGTCGCATTACGACCATCGGCTGGCGGTGGTCGGTTCGTCCACGGCGGAACTGCGAGAGGCCTTGCGCGACATGGCCGCAGGGTTGGAGCCCGAGACGCTGCGTAGCGGTGTGACATCGTCCGGTATGTCCTCGGTGGCGTTCGTCTTCTCCGGCCAGGGCTCGCAGTGGTGGGGTATGGCGCGGGAGCTGCTCGCGCACAACCGGGTGTTCCGGCGGACCGTGGAGCGTGTCGACGCCGAACTCCGCCGGTATGCGGACTGGAGTGTGGTCGAGGAACTGGGCCGGGACGAGGTCGAGAGCCGGATCGGTGAGACCTTCATCGCGCAGCCCGCGCTGTTCGCGGTGCAGCTCGGGCTGGCGGCGCTGTGGCACAGCTGGGGTATCACCCCCGTGGCGGTGATCGGGCACAGTATCGGCGAGGTCGCCGCCGCCTGCGTGTCGGATGCCCTGTCGTTCGAGGACGCGGTCCGGGTGATCTTCCATCGCAGCCGGGTGCAGCAGCGCGCCTCCGGCAGAGGCGGCATGCTCGCCGTCGGCCTGCCCGTCGACCAGGCGGCACAGCGTATCGCCGGTTATCGCGGGCGGGTCGAAATCGCCGCGCTCAACGGCCTCGAATCCACCGCTGTGGCAGGCGATCCCGACGCACTCGAAGAGATCGCGGCGGGCCTGGCGCGAGACGGAATCTTCTGCCGCATGCTCGACGTCGCGGTGGCGTTCCACAGCCATCACATGGATCCGCTGCGCGACGAGGTGCTGGCGTCGCTGTCCGGAATCGCCTCGGATGAGCCCACGATTCCGATGTATTCGACGGTCACCGCCGATCTCGTGCCGGACGGTGGGCTCGACGCGGAGTATTGGTGGCGCAATATCCGCGAGCCCGTCCGGTTCGCCCCCGCCATCGATCGCCTCATCGAGGACCGGCATCTGGTCTTCGTCGAACTCGGTCCGCACCCGATCCACACGACCGCGATCGGAGACCTGCTGGGCCGCCGCGGACTCGCCGGTGTCGCGGTCGGGTCGTTGCACCGCAGGCACAGCGACCGGGAGACGCTGCTGTCCGCACTGGGCTCGCTGTATGTGGCGGGTGTCGATCCGGTGTGGGAGTCGGTGTTCGACCGCAACCGTGGTCTCGGTCCTGATGCCGGTCCCGCGCGGGTAGCGCTGCCGTTCTACCCGTGGCAGCGCGAAACCCACTGGCTGGAAACCCCGGCCTCTCATGCCAAAAGGTTTCCGCCCCTGGGACATCCGCTCGTCGGAACCCGCCTGCCCGCCGCCGACGAGCCCGACAAGCATGTCTGGGAGCTGGTCCTGGATCCGGCCGAGTTCCCGTGGCTCGAGGACCACCGCGTCCAGGGACCCATCGTGCTGCCCGGCGCGGGCCACCTCGACCTGATCACCGGCTGCGCCCACGACGCGTTCGGGACAGGCGCATACACGGTCGAGGGCGTCGAATTCCGGCGCCCGCTGTTCGTCTTCGACGACCGCCCCGCCCCACGCGTCCAAGTGGTCCTGACCCCGGCGCTGCGGTTCGGGATCTACAGCCTCCAGCACGGCGACCGGGACTGGGTGCTGCACTCGGAAGGAACCCTGCGCCGCGGCGCACC
Organism: Nocardia sp. NPDC005998; assembly: GCF_040614395.1. Classification (NCBI taxonomy): domain Bacteria; kingdom Bacillati; phylum Actinomycetota; class Actinomycetes; order Mycobacteriales; family Nocardiaceae; genus Nocardia; species Nocardia sp. NPDC005998. The sequence continues at coordinate 73,387 of NZ_JBEXUI010000026.1, forward strand.
CGAGCCCCAAGTGCCCGTGCCCTTCTCGGACCTGGACGGGCACTGCCCGCACGATTTCGATCCCGCACGGGTCGCCGCGCGGTTCCGCGACAACGGGTTGCTGCTGGGCCCGGCCTTCCGGGCGATCACGAAACTGAGCTACGGCAAGCTGTGCTCGCTCGGTCGCATCGACACCCCGGACACCATCGCCGACGAAGCAGCACGGCACCTGATCCACCCGGCCGTGCTGGACGCCTGCTTCCAGTCCCTGTCCATCGCGATGGGCAACGACCCGGACAGCGACGACACCGCGCTCTACATCCCCTACGACGTGGGGCGGTTCAGTTTCCACGCCGCGGCGGGCCCGCGCGTGTATTGCTACGGACAGGCGCGCGTCTCCGCGGACCCGGCCTACTGCGAGGGCGACCTGTGGCTGTTCAACTCCGACGGCACCCTGGTAGCCGAATTCGAAGACTTCAAAGGCAAGTCGATCACCCAGCCCGCCGAGGATCGTGATGCGCTGCTGGGGTGGCTCTACGCGTACCGGTGGCGGCCCGCGCCGACGCGCCCGCGCACACCGCTGCCCGCCGATTTCGTGCCGGGAGAGGCGGCCCTGGCAGCCGCCGTCGATCCGGTCATCAGCGAAATACGCGACCAGCCGCTCTACCGTGAGTACTACGCGCGGGTTGAACCGGAGGCGAACCTGCTGTGCGTCGCATACGTGACCGAGGCCTTGCATCAGCTCGGCATGGACTTCACACCGGGCCGGCGCTTCACGCTCGATGAACTCGCCCGCGATCTGGGCGTGCACGACAAACACCGCGGCCACTTCGCACTGCTGCTGGATTTGCTTGCCCGGTACGAGATTATGAGCAAGGACGGCGAGCACTGGCAGTTGCGAACGGTGCCCGATCGGGTCGATACCGCGGCGATGCTGGCCGGGCTGCGCGCACGGTATCCCGGATTCGAAGCCGAGTTCGCAGTCCTGGCGCGCGGCGGTACCGAACAGGCCGCGGTGCTGCGCGGTGAGGTCGATCCGATCGAACTTCTCTTCTCCGAGAGCGAATTCGGGCCGGTGGCCGACCTCTACGCGACCTCGTTCTCGCACGAACGGTGCAATCGCCTGGTCGCCGCGGTGGTCGCCGAGACCGTCCGGGCGCTGCCGGGAGATCGGCCGCTGCGGGTGCTGGAAATCGGTGCGGGCACGGGCGGCACCACCGGCTGGATCCTCGACCATTTACCGGCCGACCGCACCGAATATGTGTTCACCGATATCGGGCAGCTGTTCCCGGACAAGGCCCGGCAGCGTTTCGCCGGGTTCGAGTTCCTGGACTACCGCGTCCTCGACATCGAACGCGACATCGCCGAGCAGGGATTCGACCCGCACTACTTCGACATCGTCGTGGCCGCGAACGTATTGCACGCCACCGAGAACCTCCGCACCACCCTCGGCAACGTGGAGCGGTTGCTCACCTCCCGCGGGATGCTGCTGCTCGTCGAGTGGACCAACCCGTCGTACGGGCTCGATCTGACCTTCGGCAGCACCGAAGGCCGCTGGCGCTTCACCGATCACGATCTGCGGCCGGACCATGCGCTGCTGCCGGAGGCGGGGTGGCGGGACCTGCTGCCCACCGTCGGCTTCGAGAACGTGCAGATCTTCTCCGATATGACCGGACCGGAACAGACCGGCTGCTCGCTGATCGTCGCTCGCACAACGGAATTGGATCTCGCACCCCATCAGCCGCAGATCGAGCGGGGGGCGTGGGTCGTGCTGGCCGACACCGGTGGCGTCGCCGAACACTACCTCGAACTGCTCGGGGAGGCCACCGCCGGCAGTGTGCTCGTCACCAGGGGCGAAACCTTCGAGCAGGCCGGTGACCGTGCCTATCGGGTGCGTCCGACCAGTTACGCGGATCTCGCACGGGTGCTGACCGAGGTGCGTGCGCGTGCCGGATCCGTCGCCGGTGTGCTGCACCTGTGGAATCTGGACTACGCCGCGGCGGAGCTCACCAGCGAACTGCTGGCAGCAGCGGAACTGCACGGCGCCTACAGCGTGATCGCGCTGGCGCAAGCGGTCGAAGAGCTGGATTGGCCGGTGGCCCCGCGGTTCTGGGTGGCTACCACCGGCGGCGTAGCGGTGGATCGCACGGATCCGATCGCGCCATCGCAGACGCCGAGCTGGGGCATCCTGCGGGTGCTGCTCGGCGAGAACAGCAGACTCCGGGCGAAGATCATCGACCTCGACCCGGCAGCCGATGCGGGCACTCGGGCGGGGCACCTGTTCGACGAATTGCGGCACGTGCGCACGGCGGAAGAGGAGGTCGCCTATCGCGGCGACACCCGCTTCGCCGACCGCTTCGAACACCTCTCACTCGAAGAATTCGAGGCCGCGACCGCGACTCCCACCCGGACAATCGGGGAGACCCCATTCGAACTGGTGGTTCCCGCCGAGCCAGGTATCGACCAACTCCGGTACCGGACAACGCATCCGGCCGCTCTCGGCCCCACCGAGGTGGCCATCCGGCCCACGGCGACCGGATTGAACTTCCGCGACCTCATGCTCACCCTCGGGCTGTTGTCGGAGGAGGCGATCGCCGGCGGGCTGTACGAGCACACCCTCGGCCTCGAATGCGCCGGTGTCGTCACCCAGGTCGGCACCGCGGTCGAGGGACTCGCCCCGGGCGACCGGGTAATCGCCTTCGCGCGTGGTTGTTTCGGCTCTACGGTGATCACCGAGGCGCACCACGTCTACCCGGTGCCGGGTGAGCTGCCGGACGCTGCGGCCGCGACCTTGCCGATCGCCTACCTCACCGCGTGGTACGCACTCGTCGAGGTCGGCCGATTGCGGGCGGGCGAGCGGGTTCTCGTGCATGCCGCCGCCGGTGGTGTGGGTCTGGCCGCGGTGCACATCGCCCACCTGCTCGGTGCGACGGTGCTGGCCACCGCCGGCAGCGAGGACAAGCGGGAATACCTGCGGTCGCTGGGCGTGGAGGCGGTCTTCGACTCCCGGTCGCTGTCCTTCGCCGAGGAGATCCGCAAGTACTACGGCAGTGCCGGGGCCGGTGTGGGCGCCGGTGGCGGGGGCGGTTCCGGCGCGAGTGCGGGCACTGGAGCGGGGACCGGTGGTGGCGGTGGCAGCGCGAGTGCGGGTGCCGGGGCCGGGACCCGCGGTGGTGGCGGTGTCGATGTAGTGCTGAATTCGCTGCAGGGCGAGGCGATTCCGAAGAGCCTCGGGCTGCTGCGCTCGCACGGCCGGTTCGTCGAGATCGGCAAGCAGGATATCTACGACAACTACCAGCTGGGCCTGAAACCCTTCGGCAACAACCTGTCCTACTCGGCTGTCGATATCGACGGCATGCTGCTCGAGGTCCCGGCCCGGTGCCGCGAGGTCATGACGCGGGTCCTCGAGCATGTCGCCACGGGCACGCTGCCGCCACTGCCGCACACCGATTTCACTGCCGCCGAGGTGGTTTCGGCGTTCCGGTGCATGGCCGACGCCCGGCAGACCGGCAAGATCGTGGTCGGTTTCGGTGCCGCACACGGCGAATTGGATACCGCCGCATCGGATTCCGGCGAATCGGAGGCTGCCGCCGAGGTGCTCGTGTACCCGGCAGTGACCGGTGGCGTGACCTTGGATCCCGCGGGCAGTTATCTGATCACCGGCGGCTACACCGGCTTCGGCCTGCGGACCGCGCGGTGGCTGGCCGACAACGGCGCCCGGACCATCGTGCTGGCCGGTCGCCGCGCCGCGATCGATGCCGAGAACGAGGCGCCGATCGCGGCGATGCGGGCGCTGGGTGTCGAGGTCGTGCTCGAACGCGCCGACGTCTCGGTCGAGGCCGAGGTGGTGGGCCTGCTCGAACGGATCTCGGCACTGCCGCCGCTGCGCGGGATCTACCACGCGGCCATGGTGCTCGCGGACGGCCGGCTGGCCACGATGACCGAGGAGCAGTTCCTGCGGACCGTGCGTCCGAAGGCCGATGGCGCCTGGCACCTGCATCACCACACCCGGCACCTCGACCTGGACGCCTTCGTCATGTACTCCTCGGGAAGCTGGAACGTCGGCACGCCCGGTCAGTCGAATTACGCCGCGGCCAATGGGTTCCTGGAGGCACTGGCCCTGCACCGCCGCCGGCTCGGGCTCCCGGCCCTCACGGTCAACTGGGGCGCCATCGGCGAGATCGGATACGTCGCGCGCAACCAGCTCGACAGCCTGTCGCGGCTGGGCTGGAAACCGATCTCACCGGCCGCCGCCCTCGAATTCCTCGGTCGCTGCCTGGCCCAAGGTATCGCGCGTGCCAGTGTCGCGAACGTGAACTGGACGAAGATGAGTCACGTCATGCCGATCGTGCGCAGCTCACCGCGCCTGTCGCACCTCCCGGACGCGGAGGACCCCACGACCGTCTTCGGCATCGAGGGGCTGCGCGCCGAACTGCTCGGCCTGCCCACCGGCGAGCGCGAGCAGCGGCTGGCAACGGCACTGGCGCAACAGATCTCGCGGATCTTCAATATGCCGGTCGAGCGACTGCCCCGCGATGTCGGCCTGACCGATCTCGGGATGGACTCGCTGCTGGCCGGGCAGATCCGCATCATGCTGGCCAAGCACCTGGAGATCGACTTCCCGACGATGGGCCTGATGAGTGGCCCGACGATCGTGGAACTGGCCGGTGCGGCGCTCGCCCGGATGCTCGGCGAAACCAATGGAGCCGCAACGGGTTCGACGGCGCGGACCACTGGCTGACCCTGTCTGAGAGGCCGGGCACCACCGCGCCCGGCCCGACCACGATCAACGTGCCGCCGGGGACGATGCGGACCCGGGCGCGATGGTCCGGTCAGGGCCGTAACAGCGATTCCACCTCGTCGGCGAACAGCAGCGCCGGATCGAATCCCATTCCGTTGAAGTGGCCGGCCAGTTCCAGCGACAGCACGCCGTGCACCCGGGTCCAGAACGACAGGGCCCGGTGCATGGTCGCGGCCGCCTCCGGGCTCTGGTGTTGTTCGAGGTGGGTGTCGAAAGCGGTTGCGGGCCTTGCGGGTAGGCGGCCGTGCGCTTCCAGCAGCACCGTGAGGATCTCGTCCGAGATCGCGGTGGTCTCCGCGGGTGCGTGATATCCGGGGACGGGCGTTCCGTAGATCAGCAGATATCGCTGCGGATCGCGCAGCGCCCATTCCCGCACTGTGTTGGCGAGCCCGGCCACGTCGGCGCCGGAATCGAGGGCCGCCCGGAGAGCGTCTGCGAGACTGCGGTACGCGTCCCGGATGAGTTCGGTGATCAGCTCGTCACGGCTGGCGAAATACCGGTAGAGCGCAGGCCCGCTCATTCCGACCTGTTTGGCGATCGCGTTGAGCGACAACGCGGCCGCGCCGGCGGTGCCTATCTGCTCCCAGGCGTGCTGTTTGATCTCCCCGCGTACCTGCTCGCGAAAGCGCTCTCGCGGACTCTTGGCCCCCACGTCCGCCATCGATACTCCATTCCCGGCCATTGCACACCGCTCCGACCTGGAATCTATAACCCGACCGTCGGTCGCGATGATCAAACAACACGCCTGGGTACGGCCCGCTCCTCCGCGGTTCCGATGGCGCGAGCGTATTCGGCGGGCGTCCGGCCGTAGGCCTTCTTGAAGGCCCGGATGAAGTGGCTGCTGTCCGAGAACTGCCAGTAGGCGGCGAGTTCCGAGACGCTCGGCCGGTCGGGTGAGGCGGTGAGGGCGAGCCTGGCCTCCTCCAGCCGCCGGTACCGGATATAGGTGTTGGCCGACTCCCCCACCGCGGCGAACGCCCGTTGCAGCGTGCGCATCGAGACATTGAGCTCGCGCGCCAGCAGCGCCGGCGAAAGCTCGGGATCGGCGAGCCGGCGGTCCGCCAGATCCTTCGCCGCCTGGGCCAGCGCGGGCGCCAGCCGGGGTTCCATATCGTCGAACCGGCCCAATGCCGCCCCCTTGACCAGCTCGATCAGGGCGTTGCGCGCGGCGTGCGCACCGTCCGGACCGAGGTCCGCCAGCGTTGTGCGGACCATATTCGCGTGTGCCATCAGCAGCCGGATCTCGGCCGATTCCACCGCTCCGGTAATACCCCGGTTCCGGAGCAGCGGTTCGAGCGTGGACGACATGGCGGCGATGACCTTCGCCGTCGTATGCGGCTGCATTTCGAAATTCCCCGGCCGCTCGAGGCGGCGGAGCAGGAACTGACCGGCCGACACGGTGTACCCACCGCGGCCGGACCCATCGTCCAGTGTGTAGGCGCCACTCGACACCACATACAGCTGGATTTCACCCTCCACGCTGTTGGCCGGGCGTTCCGTCCGAATTCCGGACACGCCGTGGATATCGACCATCACCAGGTCACGCATCCGGACGGCGTGGGCCCGGACCCGGAAATCGCCGGTGGTCGCCGAGCTGAAGCCGGGCAGCCTGGCGCCGAGCTGGCTGTCCCACTTGTTCCGGTAGGTGTCGAATCCGCGGGCCGCGGTGTCCGGGAGCGTGGAGTCCATCGAGAACTCGGCTTCCGGCGTGCGGTAATCCGTTCCGCGGCTTCCGGTTCCAGGCCGTATCACGTCGTCCGTTTATCCATGTTGTCCATCTTGTCCGCGGCGTCGCGCATGCCCTTGCTGAACTTGCCCGCCGACTTGGTCATGTTGTCGCCGCCGGTCAGCAGATTCTCCTCGGACTTGGTGTAGCCCTTGTCGCCCTTGGTGAACTTGTCGCCGTATTCGTCGTGGCCCCACGGGAAATTCTGCGCATGTACGGTGGTCTTCAGCGTGTCGATTATCTCCTTGGTCTTGTTGCCGACCTCGTCCATCCGGTCCGCGGCCTGCCGTAACTTGGTGGTGTCCACCCGGATTCGCTTGTTATCCGTCATGGCGGTCTCCTAACGCTGCTGATCCGAACTCAATACCGATCCTCGGGACGTCCCCATTCCCAATGGGTCTCCAGACGCTCCATCAAGTCGTTGATCTCCTTGTGGAGCCGATTCACCAGCTCCTGCCGGCCGGTCGAGACGGCCACGGTGGCCCGGCCGTCCTTCACCGCCATCACATACCGCCCGTCATCGGCCACATCCCGCCACAGCAGCACCCGCTCCTCGATACCGCGCGGACCGAACTTCGACCGGCCCTGCACCACCGTGATCGCCCCCGTCAGATCGGCACGCTGCTGGAAAAACCGCTGTGTCCGATACACCGGCCGATCCTCCACATCGTCTCGCACGAAGCTGCTGCCCCAGCTCGGCGCAATATGCTCCACCGGATCGGTCACCAACGGAATATCCGGCAACCGGCCACCCTCCACCCTCGGCAGCAACCGCACCACCGCCACCGACAACGCCCGCGGATCACACTCGGTCACCACGACCATCGGCGCATCGTAGGTCAGGGTTCCCCGCACCTGCTCGAACACGAACCCCAACGCACCCGCCCGCGCCACATGCACACGCAGCGCCTTGTCCTTGTCACCCCGATCCTGCTCATCCCAACTCTTCACCTGCACAAACAGTTCCGGTGCGCGCAGCACCTCGATCACGCCATCGAACGAACCGTCCAACCGCCGCTGCAAGTCCTCCCACACCGCCCGCTTACGACGGTCCATCTGATCGACCGTCACATCCTCGTCACTCTCGAACGCCAGCGGCCGCGGCATCGCACCGGCCCGATGCTGATCACACAGCACCAGGAACTCGAGCGCGGTGAACTTCCACTGCTGCGTCATGGCTCGATCACCGGCCTCACCCGATCCACATCGGGCCCGACCGCGTCATCGAAATTGGTGGTCGAGTCCAGGAACTTGGCGCGCTTATGCTCCTTCCCACCGACACCCTGCCCACCCATACCGCCACCCATACCACCCATCGGCGGCATGCCACCGGTGCCACCAGTGGACGAGGCCGGCATGGTCGGCATCTGACTGCCGTCGAAACTGCTCGGAGCACCGGCTCGCGGGAACAACTTCGACGACTCCGACGGATAGGCGGCCGTGATCGGCTGGTGCCCGCCGCCACCACCACTGCCGTCGCCACCGCCACCCGGGGCCCCGCCGTGACCACCGCCGAAGGCGGCCGCGAAATCATTCGGGATCGCGCTGTCGGGAAGACCCGGAATGTGCTGCATATCGCCCATGCCCGGGATACCGACCATGCCGTTGTTCACCAAACCGGCCACAGCGTCGGTGGTGGTCTTGACGACATCCCCGATCGCCCCGGTCACCGTCTTGACTCCATCGGTCAGCGCCTTGAACAACTCCGTGCCACCCGGCGTCTGCGACATCGTGTGTTGCAGATTCTGCAGCGACTCCGGACTCAAATCCTTCAACGCATCCGACCCCACACCGTTCATGATGTCCGAACCGAACTTCTGCAAATCCTGCGGACTCAGATGCTGCACGAAGTCCTGCCCCAACTTCTGCAACGCCTCCGGACTCATCTGCTTCAACAGCTCCGGACTCACATCCCCCAGCAGATCCGAACCGATCTTCTGCAACTGCTCCGGATTCAGGTTCTGGAACGGATTCTGGCCGTGCATCAGCTGATTGAGCAGGTCCTGCGGCGACTTCGGAGGCTGGAGGGGACCCGGCCCCCCGTTCTGGTTCTTCGGGTTCGAGTTGTTCGGCTGGTTGGGGTATTGCCCCTTGTTGTTCAGGTACGGGTTCTGGTTGGCCGAATCGCCGTTGTTGCCGCTGTTTCCGCTGTTTCCGCTGTCGCCGTTATTACCGCTGTTTCCGCTGTCGCCATTGTTGCCGCTGCTGTCGTTATTTTGACCGTTCTTGCCCATGATGTCCCCGGCGGCCTTTTTGTAGCCGTCCTGGTAACCCGCCTGGTAGTCGGGGCTGTTCTTATTTATGCCGCCGTTACCCTGGCTGTTGCCGCCACCCTGGTTGCTGCCGTCGCCCTGGTTGTTGCCACCACCCTGGTTACTGCCATCACCTTGGTTGCCGCCGCCCTGGTTGCCGCCACCTTGGTTACCGCCGCCCTGGTTACCGCCACCTTGGTTGCCACCACCCTGGTTACCGCCGCCTTGATTGTTGCCGCCACCCTGGTTGTTACCACCGCCTTGGTTATTGCCGCTGTTGTTGTTGCGGTCGTTCTGGCCGTCCTTGAAACCAGCCTTGTAATTGGGGCTGTTCTTGTCAATATTTCCGTTGTTGTTTCCGTTACCATCTCCGTTGCCGTTATTGTTATTACCGTTGCCGTTTCCGTTGCCGTTGCCGTTGCCTTTATTGTTATTGCCGCCGCCGTTGTTGTTGTTGTTGCCGCCGCCGTTGTTGTTGTTCCCGCCGTTATTATTGTTGTTGCCGCCGCCATTGTTGTTGTTGCCGCCGTTGTTGTTCCCGCCGTTGTTACCCGGCGGCGGCGGAGGCGGCGGGGGCGGCTGCTTTACGGTACCGGTCACGGTTATCGCGGGCATCGCGGCTACAGCGCCATTGATACCGGGCACCCAGACCGCCTTGTAGGTTTCCCTATAACCATCGCGCCAGTTGTCCTCGGTACTGTCCGTCGGCCCATGATTTGGGTAGGAATCCGAGGGCGTGTCGTTAAACATGGCGTAAATCCACTTCGCGCAATACTTCAGGTTCTCGCCCAGATTTTGGATACTGGTAGCGAAAATAAGCGAGTTCGCAGTGAACCGCTTGGTCGCATCCTTGGCCTTATTCGCGCCATCACCGGTCCACAGCGCATCGCTTCCATCAGGGCCTACAATATTATTGAGGGCTGCGTTGAGATTGGTGAGGTCATCCTTGATCTGTGCCGCCATCCATACATATTGAATACCAGCACCGTTCGCAACCCAGTCTTTTCCCTTAATCGCCTGGCCGAAACTACGGAATTTCTGGTAACTCCAATTACCGCCATCGCTGATGGTGATCGGGATGCCACTGTCTGCGCCCGGTGGTGGTGGCGGTGCAGTCGGGTGGTCTCCCTTGTTGGAGGGCGTGAAATCATTCGGCTTGACAGCCTTCGGCTCCATAGGGTCGACTTTCGATAGGTCGCCGATGTCCTTGAAGGCATCCGACGAATGCCCATCGGCATCCTTGTACTTGCGACCCGCACTCGTGAAAGTGTCCCCCATATCCTCCATGATCTTCTTCAGGTCACCCATTCGATCGATGACCTCCTGACCTTTGGCGTTGAAACGCCGCGTCAGCTCTTCAGCGCCGGATTCCTCGGTCCCGGACCAACTCGGCATAGTATCCATGCCCCGGTCGCCGATCCATTTCTGGTACCACTCCAGTTTTCCGATCATGTCGTGGCACGCTTGCGCCGCCGCGGCGAAAGCCTTCGGATCGGCCTTCACCGTGAGGTTCAGCTTGTTGTTATCCGCCAGCCCACGCAGATCATGCCAGTCGTTGATGTCGGTCTTGGTCGTATTGTCGACCGTCGGCGTCTTGTCGTCAGCCATCTGTAGTACTCCTGGTGGTCTTCGTGGTGGGTCGCTTCTCGATCACCGGCTCGGTCGCGGAAGTCGAAGCTCCCAGAGTGAACGGGACATCGGTCGAGTCGTCGGGGCCGGCGCGCTGCTCGGGGGCCTCGTCCGGCGAGGGCATCAGCACCGACTTCGGCTTCTTACGCGGCTTGTCGTCCTTCTTGCGATTCCGGCGCGACTCTTTCTTCTTCGCACCTTCGCCACCGCCGGGCGGCGTCCCGGAAGGCGGGGCTGCGGGCGCGCCGCCGGGTGCGGACGACCCGCCGGGTTGGTGCCCGTCCTGCATCGGGGGCATCCTCGGCGCGGACAACTGCGACCCGTTGGATCCGGAATTCCCTTGCTGCCCAGGGTCTCCCGAATGCTGCGGCGATTGGCCCAGGTTCTTCGTCGCCTCCGGATGCTGCGGGTCACCCGGATGGCTTCCAGTTCCCGGCGCACCGTGCTGGTCGCCGGAACCTGGAGCACCCGAATGGTCTCCGGAGCCGGTGCCATCCGAAGGGTTCCCGGAATCCGATGCGCCCGAATGGTTCTCGGATCCCGGAGCACCCGGTTGGTGCTGGGAACCGGGTCCGCCCGGCTGATTCTCCGAACCCGGAGCGCCCGGCTGATTCTCCGAACCCGGAGCGCCCGGCTGATCGCCTGTTCCCGGGTGTTCACCCGATCCGGGCGATCCCGAATTGTTCTCGCCACCAGTGGCATTCGGATCTCCCAGCCGGGTCGCCGGCTGCTGGCCGTCCAAATTCTGGGGTGCGCCAGGACTATTCGGCCCACCCGGCTGGCCGGGTGCTCCCGGATGATCCTGCGTGCCCGGATCGCCCTGTGTACCGGGACCGCCCTGCGTGCCCGGACCACCCTGCGCGGCCGGATCCTGCGACGGGTCCGGCCGATCCCCGGCACCCGGCGCGTTCGGGGAGCCGGGCTGACTGGTTCCCCCCTGCCCCAGACCGCCGGATCCCAATCCTCCCGCTCGATCGAGAGCCTCGCGCATCGCGGACAGGTCGGGCGGACGGGAACCGCTTCCGCCGCCAGGGGATTGCTGCGATGGGTTCGACGCGCTGTTCGATCCGTTCGAGCCCGGTCCGCCGACCGAACCGCCCGGGGGCATCGACGAACCGTTGCCGGGGCCCAAGCGCCAGAAGTCCGGCGATTGCTCGCCCTGACCGTTCGGCCCCGTGTCACCCCCGCCCGGTGGCGGGAACGAGCTATTCAGTCCCGGCGGCGGCGCCATCCCGTCCGCACCGTGCAGGTTCTGGAGCATCCGCTGCAACATCGCCGGATCCGGTCGCGGCGGTGGCGGTGGCCGGTTGTCGGCCTGCGACTGCCGGTTGTTGTCCGACGAGCCGTGATCACCGCCGGAACCGCCCCGGTCACCACCGGAGTTTCCGCCACCGTCACCCGAACCGGAGCCACCCGAGTTGCCACCGTGACCGGAACCGCCCGAGTTGCCGCCATGGCCGGAACCGCCGGAGTTACCACCCTGGCCGGAACCACCGGAATTACCACCCGAGCCACCGGAATTACCACCCTGACCGGAACCGCCGTTGCCGTAATGATTGCCGTTCCCGCCCGGACCCTGGGAATTCTGGTCGTACGGATCGTCATTCGACCAATCCTCGTCATCCGGACCGGGATCCGGCGGACCCCAGTAATCCGGATCGGGCGGACCCCAATAGTCCGGATCCGGTGGCCCCCACATGTTCTGGTTCGGCGAATCCTGGTTGAACGGGACCGGCGGCACCTTGCCGTTCTCGTACCCCTGCGGAATCCAGTCCTCGGCGAACGGCGGGGTCGGCGCCTCGTACCCGCCGGGCAGCCCATCGTTGTCGTCCAGCTGATGCGGCTTGATCTTGGCGGTCTGGTGGGTGCCGCCGATATACGGACTATTGCGATCGACGGGCGGTGCGACGGTCCCATCGGGATCCGAGACGTGCACCTTGTTCTTGTCGTCGACCGTCCAGGTCGTGCCGTCTCCCCTACTGCCCCAAGCGGTCTCGTCCCCGGCGGTGACCCGCACGGCCCCGTCACCGCGGACCTCACGCACCGGCCCGTCATCTCCATGGTCGACGAAAGCCGTTCCGTTCGGGCGGGTCCCGCGCACCACACCGTCGCCGTCGGTGAAACTCACTCCGCGCGGACCGATCTCGGAGACAGTGCCGTCGTCGTGGGTGACCCGGAACCCACCCGGCGTCTTCTCCAGCTCCGCGCCGTTGGACAGCTCGATCGGCTCTTTCAGCGACTTGGATTCGGTGTGCCCGTTCGGCGCGGTGACCTGTACGTTCCCACGCGAACCCGGCTCGTAGGTGGTGCCATCGCCGTCGAATACCTTGATGCCCTTGGGCGATGATTCGAACCCGATTCCGTCGGGCCGATCCATCTGGATCACCGCGGGATTGTGCGGGCCGTCCGGAACGAAGCCGCCGAACCGCTTCTGCGCCCCGGTGTCGCTCAGGTCGTGATGGATCACCGTCCCGTCGGGGTGCCTGGTACGCCCGCCACCGTGGCGATCCGCGCCGTCGAACACCACATGCGTGGTGTTGTCGGGATGTTCGACGGTGACCGCGCCGCCGGGTTCGGCGGTCTGCTTGGTCTGATCGGGGCCGGTGGTCACGGTCGGCTTACCCGGCCCGGACTCGACCACGGTGTCGTCCGCCTTGTGCACGATCGTGTCGCCGGTGTGTGAGGTGAACTCCGTTGCGCCGTTGGGCCTTACGGTCAAGGTCCAATCGCCCGGGGACTCCGTCCGCACCGAGCCGTCACCGAGCACCGTGTGCGAGACACCATCGGGCCGGGTGAACCTCGGCGAATGCCCACCGGTGCCCTTACCCGACACCGCGCCAGGACGGGGAGTCGGAGCGGCGCCGTCCGGGCCGACGAACACGATCGAATGGTCGGTATCAATCTTTATCCGCTGCGGATCACCCGGGCGGCCCACCAGAATGGTCCCGTCGTCACCGACCACATGCTCGGTGCCGTCTGGTGAGGTGACAACCACGTTGCCGTCCTCATCCTTCTCCCGCCCCGGCGTGCCGATGTGCACGGTGTCGTCGTGCGTATCGACCACCGTCGAGTCGTCCGGCCGGGTGCCGATGTGCACAGTGCTGTCGTGCGTATCGACTACCGTCGGGTCGTCCGGCCGGGTGTGGGTGGTGTTTCCCTCCGGATCGAAGTCCGTCCGGTCACCCCACGGCGAATGGAGTTCCGCGCCGCCGCTGCGCTTGACGATCGTCGTCGACCCGTCCGGAGACTTCGTCTGCACCGAACCGTTGTCGAGCACCGTGTGCTCGGTGCCGTCGTCCCGGCTGAAACTGCCGTCGTCCTCCCGGACCGGTCCACTCGGCTCGTCACTCCGCGGACCATGTTCTGCCCCAGCATCATTGCCGCTCTTGGGCACGAATTCGACCGAGCCGTCCAGACCGACCTTCACCCACGCCGGATCCTCCGGACGCCCGATGTAGATGTTCTGATCCTTGTCCACCCAATGCTCGGTGCCATCGGGCGAGGTGACCACCACATCACCCGACTCGCTGCGCGCCCAGTTCGGATGCTCCTGATCACCCTCGAACGACCGCACACCCGGGCCGTTGTCGTCGTGCCCGCGCTGCCCGCCCGAACCCGAATGCTGCTCCGGCGGAACCGATCCCCGCGGCGGCGGATCGCCCTCGGAGGGCCGCGAGCGCGGCGGCGGTGCCCCGCCGGCATCCGGCGGACGCTGCCGCGACGGTGAGCTGCCGCCCGAATCCGACCCAGGCACAGGAGTTCGCCGTGGCGGCACGTCACCGGGGCCGGAACCCGGTGCCGAGGACCGCGGCGGCCTCGAATCATTCGACCCCGCATCCGAACCGGGCGTTCGCTGCGGCGGACCACCAGGACCGGAATCGGAGGGACGCCGCGGCGGTGGCACCGAATCATCCGAACCCAACGACGACACCGCCGACGAACGCGGCGGGCGCCCCGCATCGCTCGAACCCAGCGACGACACCGACGCCGGTCCGCGCTGCGATTGTCCCGCAACGATATTCGTATCGGGCGTCGACCGCGACGGCGTCTGGACACCGCTCTTGGGCGGTTGCGACACCGACCCATCGCTCCCGGGAGCCGGACGCCCGCCGGGCGCGCCACCGCGGCCGTCGCCAGGGCCACCCGCGGGCCGGTCGGTCGATCCGCTGACCACCGACGAACCGCGGCTATCACCGGGCAGATTCGACGACGCCGGCGGGCGCGACGACGGACCATCGCTCGAGCCCGACGAACTTCCTTGACTCCCACCGGAATTCGAGGCCGGGGACTCGTTGCGGCTTCCCCCGTCATTGGACGGCGCATTCGACGAATGCGAGCCGCCGGTCGACGATCCATTCGACGAGTCCGAACCACCGTCCGAGGAATGCGAGCTGCCGTTCGACGACCCATTCGAGGAGCTTGGACCATCGCTCGACGAGTGTGAGCCGACGTTCGACGACCCACCCGACGAGTTCGAATCATTGCTCGAACCACCGGAATTCGACGTCAGCTTCTCGTACTGATTGGACGATCCACCCGACTGGCTGCTGTTGTCGTTCGTTACCGGGGGCGGTTGCTTGCTCGTACTCGAGTTGTTCGATCCCGAGTTGTTCGAGCCATAGCTACCCTCGCCGTCCGACTCGTGCGAGATGCTCCTGGGCGGCGGCGCGGGCGGCCCGTCCGAGTGGTTGCCGGTATACGCGGCCGAATGCGTCGACTGCGGCGAATTCTGCCCGCCCCCATACGTTTCCGGCCGGTCGCCAGGGCCATGGGAGTTACCGGAATTGAAGTCGTGATCGCCACCCCGCGGCCCCCACGTCCCGGGCGGGTTCTGAGTCGCGACCTGATCACCGTAGAAACCGTTCCCGGAACCGTTGTTACCGTGTCCGGAACCGTTGGGTCCCAATCCGCCCGGATCGTCCGAGAACCCGCCCCGCACCGGTATATCCACCGACCCGTCCCCGGGCGCCTTCCAGTTGACCTCGAAGTTGTGGTCGCCGTTGAACCCCTTACCTCCGAAGTGCCCCCTGGAACCACCCACCATCCCGCCCTGGGCCACGCCACCGACCCAGCCGTGCGGGTTGTTGAACGTCCCCTCCCAGTCACCGGTGACCAGCGCGGAGCCGATACCGCCGAAGGCGGTGAATACCGGGCCGGAACCGGCCCCCACGATCACGCCGTTGCCGATCCGGACCCACGGATTCGACAGCTTGTCCCCGAAGAACTTCGACGTGTACTTGTTGATCCAGTTCGCCGCCGCCCGGCCGAACGGGGCACCGATGCCCCCGCCGGCCATCGCACCGCCGAACTCTTTCCAGTCGAAATGCTTCCGGTGCCCGCCCGGGCCCATCTGTCCGACCTGCACGGCCGCGTCCAGCCCACCGGAAATCAACGCGCCCTCGAGGATCTTCATCACCCACCCCTTGCTGAGGTTGGCGAACTTCTCCCCGAAGACCGACAGCACCTTGGCCACGATCTTTTCCTGGATCTGCAATTCCAGGCGGCGCAGAATGAATTGGGTGGCCGCTTCATCGGCCGCTATCTCGGCCGCTGCGGTCGGCGGGAAGACCAAATCCCACGCGATTTCGATGGCGAGCGCGATCAGCGAGACGATCGTCATCAGTTTCGCGCTCTGAATCGACGTGCCGAAATCTTCGGTCGCGTCGGAGATCTGATCCATGAATTTCGCCAGCGAATCCATCGATTGATCGCCGGTCAGCATCTGGTCGAACAGCGCGCTGATCTTGTCGCCGCCCGCACCCTCGGGATAGGCGGAGACCGCGGTGCTTTTGACGCCCTCGATTTCCGGGGTCAGTTTCCGCAGTGCCTCGGCGGCCTCCTTGAAGGCGCTCGACACCGCCCAGCACTTGTCCTCGTCACCGTCCGGCCAGGTACCACCCGCGATCCACCCCAGCCAGCGCAGTTCCGGCGGCAGATACAGACTCATCCCGCGGCGACCTCACTTGTCGAGATCACTGACCATCGACCGGCGTTCGAACGGCTCCGCATCGCCGAAACGCGCTCCCTCGTCGTCGTATTGGCGTTCCGGGGAGTTCGGCGGCGCGGTCGACACCTTCGGCGCCACCGGCATCATGGACCGCACATCCGGCATGTCCTCGAGGAGCGCCGACAGCGGCGGCAACCGATCCTTGCGCTCCCGCAGCGGCTCCATCAGCTCCCGGCCCCGCTCGCTCACCTTCCGGGCGGCCCCCTGCACCGCCTCGGTCATCGCCGCGGCGATCTCGGCGAAGGTCAGATCGCCGATATCGTCGGCGAACCGGGTCTCGATGAGAATGCCATCGGCATTCACGGTCACACTGATTCGCTTCTGACATGCGGTAACGGTCGCGGTGAGCCGGGCACGATCACGCTGGATCTTCGCGAGACCCGCCATTTGATCGGTGAACGCCTCCATCATCATCGCGGCATCGGCCTGCAGTCGTTCATTCACCACCAGGGGCCTCCGCATCGTAGGTCGAGCCGTAACGCAACGCCGCGCTGAACATTTGCTACCAATTGGGATTCAACACCATGCCGATCAGATTCGAGTAATACCGGCATAACAGAGCGCCGCCGACGAGTCATAAAGGCATGACAAATGCGTCACAGCGGAAATTCCGGCGGTTACGGGAGACATGTTCGCGGGGTAATCGCTGCGGGCCCGCTCACATTTCTTCGCACGCCAGGATAACTCGCCGTGAACGCTCATCGAACCGAGAGCGACCGGGCGAGGTTACCGGCACGGGTTCGAGACGAACGTCGAGCGGGTGACGATCGTGACGTGATCGTTCAGGCGCCCGGTTGGCCTTCCGGATACTGCACGTCACCTTCGGTGCTCACCGGATTCGACGCGGGTATCGCACGATCGATCCGCGCAGACCTCGTATGCGCGTGTACCTCGTGCCGAGGCGAATCGACGTGTTCCTCCGGAGTCAGCCGCGACACCGAGCCCCGCAGCCGCCGCGCCATCGGAGCCTGCACGGTCTCCCCGGCACGCAACGGCTGCGTCGGCTCCGTACCGCGATTCGGGTAATCCGCCCGGCGAGCCATCGGCGCCTGCACCGTTTCCCTCGCACGCAACGGCTGCGTCGGCTCTACACCACGATTCGGGTAGTCCGCGCGCCGCGCCATCGGCGCCTGCACCGTCTCCCCCGCACGCAAAGGCTCCCTACCGCGATCCGGGAGATCCGCCCTTTGCGCCAGCGGAGCCTGCCACGACTGCTCGGTACCCTCCGTGCTCACCGGATCAGTGCCCGGTATCGAACGCTCGAACCGCCGCGGCGCCAGCGGAGCCTCCCTCGGCTGCTCGGTACCCTCCCGACTCACCGGATCCGTGGCGGGTATCGAACTCTCGGTGCGCCGCAATCTCCGTGGGGCCGAATAGGTTTCGAGTCTCCCCGATTCCTCCTGGACATCGCTGCGGTCCCGGTTGCGGAGCCAGTACCGAGGCTGTTCTCGTTGCAGCACACCGCGATCCTGATTCTGCGGGCGCAGTCTCGACTGCTCCTGCTCGTTCTTCTCGAACGTGGTCGCCGAGTCACGGAGATTCTTGGCGTTCGCCCCGAAGACCTCGGCGACCTTGGACAGGGATTCGAAGGTGTTGTCGCGGTTCTTGATGTACCCCTTGTCCCCGTCGGCGAACTTGTGCCCGCTCTTGTCGTCCCCCCACGCCTCGCCCTTGCTGCCGGAGCTCGACTTCAACGTCTCCAGCAGCTTCTTGGTCTCGTCGACGAGTTCGTCGAATTCGTTTGCGGAACGGCGCAATCCGTCCGGATTGAGCTCAACGCGATCGTTCATCGTGCTCCTCCTCCATTGGTGGTTTCTCGGCTGGGCGTCGCGGCGCCCGATTGCGTCATTGGTTCATCTCGACCACCTGGCGGATCCGTCGCCCGGTCCCGTGGCCCGGAAAGAGCGCCCCGGCGCGTGAATCGTGACAATAGACGAATCGACGGGTGCTTTCCCGTCCGCGCCGCGAGCTCGGAGATAGCCGTGCACCGCATTGCTGATCTCCCCGCCGAGGTTCCGGCGCGCCACCATGCTCAGATACTCCACCAGGCGACTGTCACTGTCGGCGCGCACCACCGCTCGGTCGAGTTCCCGCAAGGTCTCCCAACGGCGTACCTCTCCACCCGGGAGAGGTGGCAACACACGCCCCGGAGCCAGCGCCCGCGCGTGCGCGTCTGTGACAACCACGGTCGGTGTCCGCAGAAAGCCCTTCGCCATCCACCGATCCTGAGTGCGGTCGGTGTCGTGGTCCTCGACCCGGCGTCGCTCGAAGGTCTCGATGATCTGCTCGACCGGTCCCTCCAAGCGTTCCGCTGTGCCCGCATCGAGGTGCATCGGCGCCAGCCATTCCCCTACACCGACCGGTTCACGCGCGACCGACGGATCCCAGACCATCCAGTCGGCGTGACCATTCCGGTCGCGGGTGTAGACCAGGTTGGCGACGTGATGACCCCAGTCCAGTTCCTTGGACGTGCCGTCCGGCAAGGTCTGCGTCATCCGCAGGTCCGCACCGTTGACCAGAATCTTGCGGGGATAGGTGCCCAGCCGGATCAGGGCCAGTGTGACGTGGTGCGCGAGATCCGCGCACCCGTTCTCGAGGTAGGTGTGCGGCAACGGGTGGTCACCGGTCCAATGCTCGAAGGTCATGGACTCGAGGTGCGCGAACCATTGCCGTGCCGTATCCCATTCCACCGGCACCGGCTCCGCACCCGGCGCCCACGCGGCGGATTCCGTTGGCGCCTCGGCGAATACGTGATCGACGTAGTCGGTCTCCTCCGGAAACACACTACGCAAGTCCTCGGCGAGATCGTGCCCCTGGTGCGGGTACGCGGCCTGTACTGCCCACAACTTGCGCGGATCCCGATCCAGCCGCGCCACCAACGCCAGCGCGATCTCCGGCGTAGACGCCCACCCCACCGCCGCCGCGTACGCACGCACGGCCGGCAGTTCCTCCGGCCGCTGGCCCGGCCGGACTGCCACACGGGGCGGGGCGGGTGCATCGGCAGGCAACTCGGTATCCGGCTGCCGGCCGATCAACCGTGCTATCCGCCGCGCCTGCGCCTGGGACAACCGCTCTTGTTCGAACGCGCGCCGGACCGCATCCACCAGCGTCAGATCGTTCTCGCTCGCGAACGCTTCCTCGAACAGGCGCCCGTCCCGTGCGACATCAGCGTGGCGCAGGATGGTCAGCACGCGGGCGAAGTCGATCGGGCCGGACCCGGCCAGCACAGCGTTCAATGCCTGCGCATATGGCCGGTGCCCGGCCGTATGTGGTGCGGCGTTGTCGTCGTCGGTCCGGTCGCTGGCGCGGATCAGGGCCTCGCCATGGATTTCGGCGCCATCGGCACCCTGCTCGGCGACGCTGGGCACGGGACCGCCGATTCGGCTGGCCGGTTCGGGGGCAAGGGCCGGCGCTGTGGTGCGGTTCCGCCGAGCGTTGCCGTCGGGTGCGGTTGCGCCGCGGGAGGCGGTGGTGCGGTCGTGCACGGTAATGATATCGGAATCTGTATGTCGGGCAACGGATTTCGCGACTGATTCGGGGGCGAAGACGTGGATCCGCCGGGCCGCGGGATGGGTGCGGGTGAAGTCGGTGAGTGCTGTGCTCACCCGGTCGGGTTCGCGGGTCCGGGACGCGAGTTTCGGTGCGCCGGTGGCGGAGTCGATCCAGATCACAGTGGCGCGATCTCGGTGTGCGCGTGCGGTTCTCGTGTGGTGCTGTGCCCCATGGGTTATCGCGTCGGCGGACGAACCGAGAACCGCGTCGGCCGGAATGTGCCAGTCCACGGTTGCCGCGGTGTCGATGGGCCCCAACCCGATAACGATTCGGCCGCGCCGGCCCGCGGCGTCCTGGTCGAAACCGAGCAGATACACCTCCGGCCGCTCGACACCGGCCTGCCGGACGTCTTCGGTTTCCAGCTCGGCGGTGAACAGGTAGGTGAATGCGGCTTTGAGGTTGTGCAGTCGGCGGCGCTGGTTCGACGGCAGCGGCCCCGGAAGGCTATGCAGGCGGTGGATTTCCAGCTGCAAGTATCGGGTGTTGAGGGTGTGCCGGGCCGGCGCGGGCACGGCATCGTTGGTGCGCAGGCCGGGATAATCGACGAGCAGGCTCTCTTGGTAGCCGGGCGCGAGATCGTCGAAATGCAGGTCGTCCCACCAGGTTTTGCCGGTATAGACCCACCAGTTACCGACGGCGTGCACCGATGCCCGTGCGGAGTCCAGTCCAGGCGGTACCCGGGGCGGGACGAGCCGGTCCTCAGGCCGCTCGGGGCTCGGGTGGGCGAACAGCTCCTCCCCCAGATCGGGCTGAATTACGTTCTGCTCGAGCCCGTTTCGCCAGCCGCTCAACCGACTCTGCCGAGTGTCCAGCGACTCGCGCCGCACCCGCAGCGCAGCGGAGTCGTTCGGGGAACCGGAAGCAGCGAGCGCGTTCTCCTCGCGGGTCAGTGCCACGTTTTCGGCGTCGAGCATGATCTGCCGGTATTCGACCTCGGCGCGCTGGCGGTCGAGTTCACCGAAGCGATCGCGGCGCTGATTGTCGAAGGTGAGCCGGACGAAGTCCCTGGCGGGCCGCAGCCCCTGTCCCCGGAGCGTATCGAGGACATAGTCATTGACTCCCTCGGCTGTCCTGTAATGACCGGTGTGGTTGTCCATGACGGTGAGTTCGCCGTCACGCACGGCGATCGAGCCGCCGCCGCTGACAATGCCCCCGCGGCGGAACGACGAATGATGGACGAGACCGATCACCTTCATCCCCGCATAGAGGTTACCGAACACGTCCATCACGAAGATCGCACGGCCATCGCCCTCCGACGGCTCCTCGGTGGGGAGCCTGCTGGTATCGAACCAGCGGCCGTCGACGGCCCGGAACAACCGGCCGCCGGGACCGACGAACAACCGATGCGCCTCGAGCTCGTCGGGAGTCATATATCGGACCGGGGTGTGATATTCGAGTTTGGGCAGTTCATCGAGCGGCCGGGCGTTTTCGATCGGTCCGATCTCGGTCCTGATCGTGATCGGCCGCCGTTCCTTCAGATACTTCTTCCGGAGGGCCGCGCCACCGAGCAGCGGGATCTGCGGCGCTGCGAGCACCCGGACCCGCGGCTTCGGGATCTGCTCCGCGGGCACCACCGGACCGTGCTCGGAGCTCAGTTCCGGCGGGGCGAGGTGGGAAGGCCGCTCGGCGTAGAGATGGCCGTCTTCGGTGGCACCGATCGCATAATGGCTCGGCTTGTCATCGCCCTCCTGGTAGAGCACGTACACACGCGGGTCGCCGCCCGCGGGACTGTGCTCGTTTTGAAAACCGTTCTCGTGCACGATAGTGAGGTTGATTCGGTAGGCCCGCGCGGCTAGGCCCAGCAACTTGTGCTTGGCGACCATGAGCCGCGATCCGAGCGCGTCCCTGGGGTGTTCCAGCATCTCCCGCTGCTGGGCGATCCCGTCGTCGAAATACTGCCGATCCCTTACTGCGGCTTGCCATGCCGCCGCGGTGACCCGTCCCTGCCGCCACCGTTGCTCTATCGCGCGGAGCCGCTCATCCTCCCTCTGAATTTGCTGGTGCAGATACTCATTGATCTGGTCGTGCACACCATCGATGTTCCGCACACCCATAATCCGTGCCATGACAGCCGAGGCAGGGTCGTCGGGGTGCTCCACCGCTATCCAGCGCAGCGTGGACAAGACATCCGCCTCGCCGTCGCTGATCGACCGGTCGTCGTCGCCGGATTCGCTTCCGTCGCTGGTGCTTTCGTCGACACTGCGCGTAGGCGCGGGCGAACTGTTGTCGTCGCTGCCCCCGTAGCGGGAGTGCGCGCTGCTGCCGCGATCGCGCCCGCGTCCGGATTCCTCGTCACCCGACCGGGACCGATCACCGGATTCGCTTCCGTCGCTGGCGGTTTCGTCCGCACTGGCCGAAGACGCGGGCGAGCTGCGTCCGGAACTGTCACCGCCGTGCGAATGCGCGACACCGTCATCGCGCCCACTGCCGAAGCCGTCGCCGCCTTCGCGGTGACCATCGACTGCGGCGCGCTCCGGCCCGTACAGGATGTACGCGCCGGGGCCACTCAGGGCGAGGTTGTCCGCAACCGGCTCCGGTGAGGTGTGGAGGGCGCCCGCTGTGGGTCGCTTGGCTGCGGGTGTCGGACCAGGAGGTTCGAGCCCGACCGTGCCCTCGTTGCGGACCAAACGCCCACCCAGCGGCGCATCGAACCCGCGCCGCGGCGCAACCGCCACACCCGGCCCACTCAACGGCGACCAGGGCGAGAACAGCACAGCGGAAGTACCCGCCGCCACGGGCAGCAGCCCCGGCCGGAATCTCTTGCGCGTCACCACCAGCACGCCGTCCGGGCCTACGAACTCATCGACAATCCATACGCCGTCCTCGTCATTCGTCATCAGATACGTGTGCGCACCGACGCCCCGGTCATTCCTGGCGTGCTCGTCCACGATCACCGCCGTCGAACCCACCCCGATCCCGGCCAGCTCCGTGGCGATGTGGTCATGCTGCTGATACCGCCGGAACTCTCCTGGTATCGCGCCCAAGAAGTCCGCCTCCGGCGTCCCACCGATACCCACTACCCCGTCCAGCAGGCCGACATCCTCGTTTCCGGTGCGCGCACGCAACCTCGCCGCGGTATTCGGACCGCACCTATTCAAGTTCGACTCTGCGTAGCCGGGCGGGTCGTGCGCGGGCGGCGGCCCGGCCGGCCGCGCCGCCGAATCGTCCAGTGTCACCGCATCATCCGGCATGCGCTCGAAGGCCGGCGGGAGTCCGCGCGGCTGCATTGCCAAATCATCCAGTGCCGCCTCATAGTTCGGCGGAAACAGGTCGCGCGCGGCATCGACCGCGCCAGCCATCGTCATCCGACCGGGTGCCGCCGCCTGCCGCGCGGGCTCGCGGATGACCAGATCGGTGATGCGGAGCTCAGCCATTCGCAGGCCCAGCGTCGCCGCGTTGGTTCGCCCGGCCATACCACCGGAACTGGGATCGTCGAGATCGTAGACGCGGAACTCATCCGTATCTCCGACGCGTCGCACTGCCAGCGTGCGGAAATCGTTGGAGTGAGCCACATTGTTCGGATTGACCAAATTATCCAGATTGGCCATCCACACCAGCGCATCGGCCGGCAGGTCCCGCATATCGATTTCGCGCCGGAACCGGTGTACGGCACCTTCGCCCAGACTCAGCTGTGCCCACCGGACCCACTGGGCCGCAGTCTGTTCCGCACTGTCGGCATACAATCCGACGATCACGTCGATCGCGTCCTGGCGCTGCGCCGTGGTGAGCGTGTTGTAGTCGAGTCTGCGTTCCCCGGCCGACTCGTGGAGCAGCCAATGCATTCCCAGCCAGCCCCCGAACCGGCCCACCACACAACCGGGGACCACTCCCCGACGGCCTTCGGCCGGGATGACCCGATGCTCGGGGCGGACCCACGCGTCCCACTTCTTACCGCGACCGCTCAAATGCAGATAGGGATTGCGCATGAGCGAAGGTCCGTGCTGGTCCTCGGTAAACACCTTGCGGTGGCGGCCGTTGACCATCATCGTCGGGAGCCGACGCGTGAGCCCCTGGAACAACCGGCTTATCCCGGACCTCGAACCGCCGGGACGCTGCTGCCGCTCGACCGGGGCCAATGACCCCGGAAATACCTGATGCGCCTGCGCCTGCTCCGGCTCCTGCGGTGCCGTCTTCCGCGGCGGCGCAGTCGATTCGCCCGCTGCCGGGAAGCTCGGCGTGTTGTGTTGATACCCGGAATGCGTTGGCGCCCTTGCGGTCGAGGGGCTGGCCTCGTCCGGCTCGGGCCGCACGGTACTGCCATCCGTTCCCGGGGCGATGGAGTCCCGGCGTTCGATCGTGGATGTTGTTGCGTCGTCACGAGATTGGGGGCGCGTCACGACACCGTCGCCGACGGGCGGCGTGTCGCCGGGTGCCGCTGGTTCGGGCACGTCGTAGACAAGATCGTCCACATCCTCGAACTGCCCGGGCTCCCCGATCATGCCGCCCAACATCGCGTCCGGACGACTCATCTCGAACGGACCCAAATCAGCCGCCGCCCAAGATGTTTCGCCTTGCTGATCGCGCGCCCCGACACCCGGCGTGGGCTGCGCGCCCGGTGCGCCGGAGGCGATGCGTGGTGTGGCGATGGGAGTGTGGTGTTCCGCGCCATGGACGCTCGATCCAGCGGCCGGTCGCGCTGTCGCCTGCTGCGTGTTTCCGCGGTTGTCGAGGCCGTCGGTCTCCGGTTCGGGTAGCAGGATCTCGGCGTCGATGATAACCGTGTCGTTCGTTTCGTCTCGGGTCACCCTGGTGATGCGGTACCGAGTGCCGCGCGCGAACACGAGTTCATTGTCGAGCCGG
Organism: Nocardia sp. NPDC005998; assembly: GCF_040614395.1. Taxonomy (NCBI): domain Bacteria; kingdom Bacillati; phylum Actinomycetota; class Actinomycetes; order Mycobacteriales; family Nocardiaceae; genus Nocardia; species Nocardia sp. NPDC005998. The sequence goes on from NZ_JBEXUI010000026.1 coordinate 98,133, forward strand.
CCGATCCATAGGCCCTCGGCGCCGGGCGGCACCGTCAGATTCAGTTGGTAGCCGAAACGGCCTTCCCCCATTGCGGTCAGCTCATGGCCGACCGATGTGGACAGGTAGCCGGGATCCTGTTGCACGGTGCCCACGAGCCTGTACGGGTCCGCAGCGAGAAGTGGTATCCGGTTTCCGGCGTTGTCCCGCATGAAGTCGATGCTGACCAGGCCCCGCACGACCCGGATCGGCTCGGTGTTCGGCAGTGGTCGTCGAGTTGCTTGATCGAACAGGCCGACCCCGCGCTCGAGGGTGTCGATTTGTGGCGATGTGCCGAGGAAGCGTTCGAAGAGTGGTTGCAGCCCATCCCGGTACTTGTGATGGTCGCCGACCAGCTGCGCCAGTGCGAACTCCGGAATGTCGCTTTCGGCGATCGAGACGATAGTCCGCCAGATTGCACTCGCGCGATCCGGATCGTGGATTTTCTGGTCTACTGCCCCTTCTCCGGATCGGTAATACTCCATCAGCTCGGTCAATGACAGCCGACCTGGTCCGACCAGTTCGGTCAGCAGCGCAACGGACTCGGCGCCGAAGCGTATTCGGTCGAAATTCTCCTGCGTCTTGTCTCGGCCGTCCCGCAGCAGCACGTTGAAAGCCGGCAAAGTCCGGTAGGCCCATGACACGTGGCGCTGTTGCGAGGTGAGTTCGTGCCAGCGATCGAGCACGGTCACGCCGTAATTCGAGGCCGCCTCGCCGGAATCGAATACGCGCACACCGTTCTCGTCGAGATGCCCGATGCCGTGGAGTTCGGTTCGGGGGTGCGCTGCCGGTTGCCACTCGTGCCCGGAAGGTGGTTCGTACGTGGCCGGGGCGTCGAGCTGGTCCGGGCGAATTCTGAGCAGGGTGCCGTCGGCGGTCCTGGCCACATGCAGATGCTCCGGATGTTCCGCAGACGTGAACAACAGGGTGAACGACGTGCCCGGCATTCCATGGTGATAGACATCGCGAGGTCCGTCCGGGTGCAATACGACAATGTTGAGCTGAAGTTCTCGGGCGACGATGGGGAGCAGGTCGGCACTCATCAGATGGTCCGTGGGCCTGCGCGAGTCGCGCACGGTGTCGAGCAGGTACCCCAGCCGGTCCATCGCACGTCGGCGAACCGATTCATCGAACTGCCGAACGGATTCCTCGAATGGCGCACGACGGTGCGTTTCCGCCGCATTCTCCGCTGCGGTCCTGCTCATATGCTCGTCGAATGAGAGTTCGCCGCTGGCAATGAGTTCGCCGGCTCGACGGGCGCGGCGCCGGCGGTCCATCTCGAATTCGGTCACCGACCGGGCGCGGCGGAACTCCTCGATACTCTGCTCTTTCCGCCCCGCGGGGGTGAAGGAGGGGAGCAAGTCGACGTAGTCCTCGAGGTGCGCTTCCATGCGCTGGGCGAGCGTGGCACGTGTCCGGTCCGGCGTCGTGTGGCCGGTGGACTGTGCGAACACCTCCAGCAGATGGTTCCCATCCCGCGGTGACGACTCCCAGACCGGTGCGAGCGCCTCGGTGTCGTCCTCCCGCTGTTCCTGGGCCACGGTGATCCGGCGCCTGATGTCCTCCACTCGGACACCGGGTTCGGTGTCCTGGCGGTCGGCGGCCGCGAGCCGCAAATCGAGGGCCAATTCGGGAGTCACCCGAAGCGCTGTTACCGCGCTGTCGAAATGATCCTGTAATTCTGGCCGCAGTTGCCGGGCGAACTCCACGCTGTCCCAAGGGTCCGCGGAATATATCGCATTGCTGATCCTGGCGAATTCGCGCAGCGCCCGGCTCTCCGCCTCCGTCAATTCCCGGAGGTCGGGGGTCTGCGCGCGGGCCGGGGTCGCCTCCGGTGCGGGGACGTCGAGCCCGAACAACTCCATATCCGTGCGGGTGTCGAGCTCCTGATGTGCGACGTCCCGCACGCTCATCCCCAAGTTGTCGGCCTGGCCCTGCCATCCCACGGCCTGTAGCGGGGTCGTGCCGAGTGCTTCCGCCGCGCTGGAGAGGTCGCTGCGAAGGTTCGGTCTCATTCGTTCGGCGAGGCGGAAGACCTCATCCTCGTCGATGCCCGAGAACGAGCGGAACCGGCTGTGCACGATCCGCTGGATCTCGGCGTACTCGAACAGTGCCTCGTTCTCGTCCGGTGTCAGCTCCCGAATCGCGAGCTGCTCGGCGTCGATGTCGTCCCTGGGGCCGACCTGATGCGGCGGCACGACGTCATCCCCGCGCAAGGTCGCGAACGGCGATCCGTCGGCATTGCGCCCGATCTCGTAGTGGCCGGGCGCGGTGCGGCGGATGTAGTGGGTCTGCTGGTTACCTTCCCCGGACCGGATCGGCGGCCCGGCAGGGTGTTCCAGCGCGACGTCGGCACCGAACCGGCGGCTCGCGAGGTTCAGGAGTTCCCGGTGTGTCAGGTCGGTGCTCAGCATGGGATTCGGTTCGAGATCGCGCCGCGGGTGGTTCAGATCGGCGATCGCGTGCCGCAGCCGGACAGTGGACTGCTCCTGGAAATTCTCGTCGAAGGTTTCCCGCCGCCGGGTTTCCGCGGCCTGGTTCGCCGCGGCGAATTCCGCATCAGAGGCGGCGCGGGCGTCGAACCGCTGCCGGCGCGTGCGCTCGGTGGCCCACTCGGCCCGCGCGCGCTCGGACAGCATCGTCTGCCGATAGTGCTCGAGATGCTCCTCGAGTTCGGCGGCCAACATCGCCCGCATCGACTGCGGGGACTCGACATCGAACAGCGCGGCCAAGGTCGAGAACAGCGGATTATCGACCTCACCCATCGGCTGCCACACCGCCGGGCCGGACCGCCGGGCGGTGGCCGCCGACGTCTGCTGCTCGCGCTCGGTGTGGTGCGGGCCGGACTGCTCGCCGGGATCGGCGACCGCCGGGCGCACGCCCGCGTGATAGTGGCCGCCCCCGTCGTCGACGCGCACCAGCACCGCACTCGCGGTGTCGGGATCGCCGATCGGCGCCAGCGACCGGTCATCGAGGATCGCGATCGTGGTGTGCTGTGATTCCATGATCGCCCGGGGCAACAGATCGGCCAGGTCGTTCTGATACGCACCGGAGGCACGCAACTGCTCCAAGTCCTCCTCGAACCGCGCCGCCCGATCCCCCTCGGCGACGCCCGCCGGATGGTAGAGCGCGAAGAAAGCCTCCCGGTGCGCCGCGATGTGATCGATGGCCTCAGCGCGCACCGTCGAAGAATCCTTCACACTGCCCGAGGCGAGAACGAACGATTCGAACAGACTATCGCCGGTGGACTCGACGATGGCCGGTTCCAGCCCGGCCGTGGCCAGCGCCTGCAACTGGGCCTGGCTCGGAGCCCAATGCAGTGCACGCAATTCGGTGAATGCCTGCTCCGGATCGGCGGCCTGCAGGACCTGGGTCAATGCCGCGGCCGCCACCTGTGCTACCGGATCGTCAGTCGCCGACAACACATCACGCAGCGTGACGACCCCGTCGCGGCCCAGCTGCCGTGCCATGTCCAGCGGGCCGGTGAACTCACCGGTGAACAGCAGCCGGGCTGCCTCCCGCCGCTGATCGTGCACGAGCGCGGGCGCCGCTGCAGCAGTCGCTGACGTGGACGCAGCGGTCACCGGCACCGGCACCGGAGCCCACCCCGGAAAAACAAGTATGCTCGGGCCGCCCAGCTGCGCCTCGCTCTCCTCGGTCAGCCATTCCAGCGGTTTGAACGCCGCCAGAATCGCCGGATCCAACGCGGCGGTAAAGTCCGCGTCGGCCATCGACGCCAGCCCGAACACCCGCAGGGCGTAGCTCTCGATCGAGCCGTGCACGGGCTCTCCCCCACCGGACTGCATCAGCAGCGGACCACTGACACCGGGAGCAGCCTTGGCCAACCGCGGCGGCAACACGCCGCGCAGCGTAGCCAGTCGATGCAGGCGCGGCACCGCGGCCGGGATCGCCTCGATGCCATTGATCTGCAGCGACTCCAGCAAGCTCCGGTACTCCCGCCCCAGCACGGTGTCCGCCGGTTCGCGCTCGGCCAGCCCGCTCAACATTTCCTCGAGCTCCGCGCGGTCGGCCTGGATCACGGCGCGGTCGGCGTCGTCGTACCGACCGACGAAACGCCCCGGGATCGCCGTCATCAGATCCGACAGATACCGGGAATTGGACGGCGCCACAATGAAATGGTTGCCCAGGTTCCCCCGCCGGTACTTGTTCTCGACCGAGGCCCGCATCTTCTCCGCCTTGGTGGGCAGGTGCTGCAACACCTCATCCTCGAGGTCCTCCGCGTCGCGCAACCCCGGGCCGAGCACCGGAACATCGTCCTCGTGCAGGAACATCGGCTCCAGATCCGCCAGCCGCACCGCACCGGGAGCCAGATCCACATCCGCGTGCACGCCACCGCGCGACACCAGCACCGCATACCGGCCGATGTCCGAGGCCAGATTGAAAGCCCCTGCCTGCAGGCTGAAGTCGTAGATAGCAACCAATTCCCGGCTGCCCACCTCGGCGACCAACTCGCGTAGATCATCGCGGATCACGAATTTGCCTGCGGCAGACTGGATTTCCGGGTCCCGCTCCAGCTGCGCGCGAACCCTGTCGTAACCACCCTGGGTCCAGAACGTGAAAGTCCAGTCCGAATCCCCTGCGGACCGCACCCACGCCTTGATATTCGCCAGTGCCGTCGGACTGAGTTCGCCACCGAACCAGGCGAAATTCATCTCACGCGGAATCTCGTGCACCAAGGCCGCGTCAGCAGCACGCAATCTCGGCAGCAGCTCCGCCGCCATCCGCTCACTCACCTCACGCAGACCCGCACGCCCGGCACCGGCGATGAGCAACCGAGCCGGAAGCACGGCCCCCGAGCCGGTGAGCCGATTGAACTCGGCAGGCAGCTCACCGATCGTCACCGTCCGATCGCCGAGAGTCGCGGCAGTGCGGGTGCAGAACTGCTGATATTCGGCACGGACCTGGTCGACCGTGAGCGGCCGGCCCTCGAAACTGTCGAGCACGTCGAGCAGCAGGGCATGGTGCAACGGAGTCACCGTGCCGGCTACCCCGGCATGGAAATCGGTCAGCAGCTGATCGATGTGCGCCGCGGTCGGCGCCGTCGATGCGGACAGGATTCCCTGCTCCCGCAACAGATCCGTCAACCGCCCGACGGTGCCGGGATCATCGAACCCAGCGGGCGGCCGCAGCGGATCAACCATGTCATCGTCATCGGCCGGCGCGCCGGAGCTGTCGTCGGCGCTCGGGCGATCCGCGCCGATTCCGACAGCGCCGAGGACCTCGGCACCGTCAGCGTCACGATCGGCGGGGACGTACTCGGAGCCGTCCGCGGCATAGATGATGGCGGTGATCGCGCGGAGACCATCGGTGGGATGTTCCGCGAGCGGATAGTGGCGTCCGGTCTCCGGGTCGTACCCGCCGACAACGCCGTCGTGCATCTCGAAAACCGTGGTGTGCGCGCCGATTCCGTGTTCGTCGACCGGACCACTGCGGGCATCGACAACCAAGGCGTAAACCCCGAATCGGCCGAGTACGTCCGCGATCTCGGCGTGACTGGAGAAGGTTCGCAACTGGCCACCGGCATGACGGTTGAACTCCTCGGCGCTCATTCCACCGAGGCCGACAGCATTCTCGGCCGGCGGAGTAATCGGGGCGGCGGGGAGTCTGGCAGCGACATAACGCATGGCGCCGGGCGCGCACTGCGAGGGACGAACACCCGAGGTACCGGCTGAACCGGTGGTGTGAGCGTGCCCGCTGCCGTCGCCGGGGGCCCGCACTGCCGCTGTGGTGAGTGCGGCGGTGGTTTCCTGGTCGAGCAGGCCCTGGCCGGCCAGCTCGAGTGCCTTGGCCACTACGTTCTCGCACCTGGTTTTCGCAGACGCCCCGCGCACGGTTCCGATTCCGAACTTCTTGAACAGCACGAGTCTTGCCCTCTTTACCGCAGGCAGGCCGGGCGGAGAGCCGTGCTCGCCGAGGTGGCGGATAACCTCATCATTAGCGGTGCAGCCTGCCCGGAAAGCCAAGAGCACCTTTCGCTCCATATCATTCAACCTGACAGCCGCAGGTACCGAGTGTGCGGCAGCGTCGGCTTCAGCGAGTAGACGCTGCTGACGGGCCGCTGCTACGGCCTCCTCATCAATCAGGCGCAGCCGGCGGGCTTCGGCCAGGGCGGACGCGCGGTCGGAGAATCCGAGCTTGTCGAATACGCCGTTCCTACCGCCGCTCATCGCATCTTTTATCGACTTCTCGCTGCTGCCTTGTTGTATTTGACGGGCGATAGCACCATTGGTTTCGTACCCGGCGGCGAAGTGCACGAGGACAGTTTTCTGCAGGGCAGTGAGTTTGGGGCCGGGGATTTTTGTCGTGTACGGGGTGTCGATGGACGTGCGCCCATGTTCATAGGTGTCGCCATCGGGGCGTCGACGGAGATAATGGACCGTGGCGTCAACGGCAGGGCTATTGATGAAGGCGTACCGGGTGCCTCCGGGTTGCATGATGACGAGATTGGGATTTATGTGATCGATAGCGGCGTGGAACACGAGGGGAAGGCCGGGGTATTTGGTGGAACGGCTGCCCATAGTGCGGCCTTCGCGGAGTTCCCGAATTTCCTGATCCAGCTCGCGGGCGGGTGCGCGAGCGATATCGGCGCGGAACTGCTCGACACGGATTTCTTCAGACCTGAACTCCTCGGGTCCGAAGAAGCCGTTACCGTAGTCGGTCATGAATTGCTCGCGGCGCGCGGCCTCGTAAGCTTGTTCGCCATCGAGCTGATCGCTGGTGATATGCCGGCTGTAGTAGTCACTGTGCCGTTCGAGGTGATCGGCCAGGTCGTCGTACAACTGCCGGTCTTTACCGAGTGCATGAATGAGGGCTGCGACAGGCGAATGAGAGTCGTCGCTCCAGTAACGAGGGGCGGGCGTGTGGACGGTGACATCGGAGATGTCGAGAGCGTTCAGCCGGGCGACGAATTGGTGCGTGTAGACGGTGTCCGGCGGTTCTTCCGGAGTCTGCAGTCTGATCGTGCCGTTGGCCAGGATGGTGGCGGTCGTGTTGTCGGAGAGGTGGATCTCGGTGCCCGTGGGGAGGGCGTTCTGGTGGATACGGCGTGCGAGGTCGTCGCGGGTGGTCGGGTCGGTGGCGTCGGCGGCAGGGTAGCCGGGATCGGTCGGACCGGTGGCTTGGTCGTCGGATGGCGCACCGATGCGGATGCCGCGGGGAAACTTCGGGCGCCGCACATCGCGCGGGCGCAGCGGGCGAGCCGGTTCGACGCCCAGGCGGATCGGGCGGGACGTGGCGCCGGTCGGGGTGTAGAGAACGGCGAACAGGCCAGCGGAGTCGCGGCGCCCGGGCCATCTGCTGGTGTGGCCGCCGGCGTCGGGTATGTAGTCGCGGACGACGATGATGCCATCGTCGTTGACCATCCGATAAGCATGTGCGCCAATACCGTTCGCGTTGACGTCCGGGTGTGCGTGGACGACCAGGGCCTGCGCGCCCGGGCCGAGCAGCTGTAGCTGCTGGGCGATTTGGTCCTCGCCGGCGTATCCGCGGAGCTTGCCGCCGGCGGCCTTCTCGGCTTGCCGCTTCGAATAGCCCGGCAGCGCCGCGCGCCCGCGACGCCACAGGGTGTTTCCGCCGGTTTCGGGTCCCGTGATCGCGCGGAGTCGGATCGCACTGCTTGTGATGCCGCGACGCGCGAACCTGTTGCCGATTCCGGTGAGCGCCCGGACGAGGCACTGGTGGTCGTCGGGCTCGGCACGGCGAGCTGTCGCATACGGCCGACTGAAGACGGTCGTGTGGATGCTGCTGCCGTCGCCGCGGCCAGGCGCGACAGCTGTGCGGGCACCAGAAGCGGCTGCACGGTTGGGGGCAACGGCAGTGCGGGCACCGGCACCACGGTCGGGGGGAACGGCCGTACCGGCGCCGCGGGTGCGGCCGACAGCTGTACCGGCGCCGGCACCGCCACCGCGGGTGCGGCCGACGCCCGTACCGACACCGGCACCACGGTTGAGGCCGACGCCCGTACGGGAACCGGTCCCGCCATCGCCATCTGGCGCGGCAACCGTGTACGCGGTGGGAGTTGTTGTACTGCTGCCGGTTTGGCGCGCGAACCGCTGGAATACGGACCGGATGCCACGGCTTGGAGCGCGCTCGGCCGACGCGGTGGGTATGCGCTGCGTGTCCGGCGAGGTCGTCTCGTCGCCGGGTACGCCGCGGCCGCGCAGACGAGAGGTGAAGCGCCGCAGGCGTTGCAGCGCACGCGCTCGCCGCGAACGTCGCTCTTGCGCGGTGTCGCCGGGGTGGACCTCCACACTGCCGTCAGTTCCCTCGGTAACGGGATCCTGGCGTTCAGTCCTGGATGATGTTGTGCCACTGCGAGACTGAGGCCGTATGGTGCTGCCGTCGTCGCTGTATGAGTGGTCGCCGATCTGCTCGCCGGGTGCCGCGTGTACGAGACCGGGCGCATCGTAGACGAGGTCGGAGACGTCCTCGAACGGCCCCGGCTGCCGGATCATCTCGGCCATCTCGGGGAGACGGCTCATCTCGCCCGGACCCAATTCCGAAGCCGCCCGCGATGTTTCGCCTTGTTCCTGCTGCGCCGTGGAGTCCTGCGTGGTCGCCGACCGGCGCGCGCCGCGCGGCCGCGCCCGCGTTTCCCGGCTGCCGGACGGCTGCTTCGGCCGGAATCGTTGCGTTTCCGGGGTCGGCACCGACAGATCGAACGTATCGGGCAGCCCGGTGCGCACAACTGTTCCGTCGGCCCGGTTGTGCATGCTCCTGACGGGAAAACGGTTCTGCCGGAACGGATCATCCCGATCCCGCTGGTCCGGAATGGACTTGTGGCGGCCGGGGATATCAATGGGCTTCTCGGGAAGCGGAGCCTGCTCGGAAGTCTCGGCCTCTCGCACTGGCCGCAGCGAACTGTTCCGAGGCGGAATCGTGAAGGGAACGAACGCACCACGCGGCCGGTTCAGCGGTTCGGTCCCGGACTTCCGCTCACGATCCGAATCGACGTCACTGCCGTGCACCGAGTCGTCATCGATTCGCAGTGCGGACCGAATGTCGCCCAGCCGGAGCGGCCGCCCCGGACCGGCTGACGAGGTGCGCTCCGCTTCGGCCTGCTCAGATTCGGGCAGCGATGGCTCGTGGGATCGTGCGGCGTGGTCCGCATCGGAGCGGTGGGCCGACGACCCGTCGTCGGAACGCGAAGCTGACGGCAAATGGGTTGTGGTCGAGGCGGACCCGCGGGTATCACGGTGACGATCGAGCGGGCTGAAGCGGTCGGACAACCGCTCGGCGTCGCGCTGGTGCTGGATGAAGTCCACGTCGATCGGTGTCTGCGACCGTGGCGGCGTAGACGATTCCTGATGTTCGGTTTCGGTGGTGCCGATCGGTTCCTGAGGAGACGGCGGTGCGTGCCGGACGGTCCCGGTGGACTCCGCGGTGCCCGTGGGTGAGGACGGCCGGACGATGCTCGCGGGTGGGCCCCGAGGTGCGTCCGCCGGATCGCTCCAGTGCTCCGCGTCGTCGCGTGATGTCTCGCCGAACTGCTGCTCCGCGAGCACGTTTCGGCGCCATTCCTCCACCCGAGCCATGGTGGCGGAGTCGTCCACCACGGCGACGTCGCGCGGCTCCTCCTGCTCGCGGCGCGGCTGCTCGCTCGGGTCCGAGGCGCGGTGCTGGTCGCGGCCCCGTCGTTCCGCGCGCTCCGAGGGTGATTCGACGTCGGACTGCTGCTCGTCGGTTTCGGAGGTGAGCAGGTTCAGGTGTACTTCTTCGGGGTCGATGCCGCGGATGCGGAGCTGATGCCGCACCTCGGTGGCGAAGTCCTCGAACGTGCCGTGGCGGTAGATGTCGAGTGCGGCGAATATCGCGAAGGCCCGGGTCACACCGGAACTGCCCGACGTCGTTTCGGCGCCGAAGGCGACACCGGCGGCGACCTGCTCGGTTCCCGGCGGCACGCCCCACCGGAACATCGCGGCGTGCGACCCCTGGAATTCCCGCAGCCACGCCGCCACCCGGCGCACCGCCGCCGGATTGCTGAGGTGGACCACGATGCTGCCCGACCGCGCCTCCCCCGAGCCGAACACCTTCACCTCGCCGACCCCCGGCAAGCCGGCGTGGTCGTCGAGGACGCCGAGGACGAGGTGCTCGGCTACCGTGGACCGCGCGTCACCGAAGGTATTCACGTAAAGCTTGAATCCGGTGCCCTCGATCGGCACATCGTCGAGCACGTTCTGCCGGGCGAAACTCACGCCCGAAATATCTTCGGGGACCCAACTGTCGGCGTTGTCGGGCGTGAGCACGCCGAGCTCCTCCACAGCAGCCTGCTGCGCCGGTCCGGGCCTACGTTGCGCGAGAATCCGCGCCATCTCGTCACGGAAAGCGCGCGGATCCCCGGGCCGCTCCCCCGCTCCCAGATCCAGATACGCTTCGTAAATATCGTACGCATTCTGAATCGACTCGCGATCGTCCCACAGAGTCCGCAGGAAAGCGTCCAGATTTTCCCGCGAGACCGTGGGCGGTAGCACCCCGTTGCGCACGTAGGTGTGTGTGCGCAATTCCATTAGATCGTCGTAAGACACATCCGGCCAACGCGGCCGCAGCTCGTTGTACAACTCGTCCAGTGTGCGCGGGCGGTCGAATATATCCGCGAATTCCCGGTTGGCCCGCGACAGTGCGGAGCCCGGCCGGTGGTTCCGCGGCGGCACCGCGGGCCGCGCGTCCGAGGCCGCCGTTTGCGCAGGCTCCGGCAGCGAATGGTGTTGCGCGAGTTCGTCGTCCGAGCCGGCGATCGGCGTCTGCGGTGGCGCGGACGGTTCCAGTTCAGGTGGGGTGGCGCCTTGCTCCCGCGCCAGGGCATCGAGCATTTCCTGCTCTGCCCGGCCGCCGTCGGAGGAATCGCCCCGCGCCACTGGACCGGTATCGCCGAGATCCTCGTCGGACGAGTCGTCCCGCAGCAACGGGCGGGGTTCACTCAGGCCGTCGTCGGAAGATCCGCCTTGCAGCAACGGCCTGGGTTCGCTCGGATCCTCCGGGGAATCATCCTCGAGCAGCGCTGGGGGGTCACGCTGGTCCGCGGTGGAGGCCTGTTCGCGCCGCGGCTCGTGCGTGGGCGGCGCCTCAGCCGTCTCGACCTCGGCCGCGAGGTAGTAGTGCTCGCCAGAAACGAGGATTGCCCTCGGCGGATGACGGCGGGTAACCGCCTTGAATTCGGATGTGTCTATTTTCCGAGATGTTATGAAATATACCGTCAGCGGACAATCGAATAGTTCTGCCGCAACATACATGACAAAATCCTCCGCCGGATTACGTCCGTATACTTGCAGGCTCCGGAGAGCGTTGATATTTTCTTCCGTTATATCGAATCTCGATATACTGTCGAAATTTCCATGCATTCTTTCGGCGATCCCGATCCGCAGTCCCTGAATCCGGCGGGCCAGCTCCGCACCCGCATAATGCCGACCGGGGAACAAGATGGCGTGCAGTATATGGAACATGCAGTCGGAGTCGAGAGGCGCGGAGAACCACGTCCTGTCGTCGATGCCCGGGTGACCGGTCTCGAACGGGGTCTCGACGAACGGCGCCCCATATTCGGAGTAGTCCTTGATGGTCCGCCCGTCGGACTCCGTGTTGTATCCCGGCCCGATCCGGAGTTCGTCGGCTCGAATCATCCAATAGTCAAGTGCCGCATCGAATTCGGTGATCGGCTCGAGTGTCGGCGAGACCTGTCGCTCGGGCTCGGGGAGCGCTTCTCCCGGGGTGCGCTGGTCGCCGGCAGACGTCTCATCCTGCACGGCCTGCTGTGTCCGCTCGACCGAATTGTCCAGTGCGACATCATGATCAGTGTCGGCATCGGCGTCCCGCTCCAGCTGAGTCCCGTCGGTACCCTGCGTCGACTGCGATTCCTCGGTGCCCGGTTCCTGCTGAGCCTTCTCCGTACCCCGCTCCGGCTCAGCGCCCTCCATGCCCCGCTCCGCTTCGGCCCTCTCGTCACCCTGCTCCAGCTGACGCTCGCCGGTGCTCTCTTCCGGCTGAGACTCCTCTGTACTCGCCTTCGGCTGAGGCTCCGCCACGCTGTCCTTGGGCTGGGACTCCTTACCGCTCTTCTTCGGCTGGGACTCCTCAGCGCTCTCCTTGAGCCCAGAATCCTCCGCGCTGTCCTTGGGCTCGGACTCCTCAGCGCTCTCCTTGGGCTCGGACTCCCCGGTGCTCTTCTTTGGCTGAGCCTTCTCAGTGCTCTCCTTGCGCTGGGATTCCTCGGCGCTCTTCTCGGGCCGGGACTCCTCGCCGCGCTCTTTCGGCTGGGACTCTTCCGTACCCCGGTCCTGCTGAGCTTCCTCCGTACCCTGCTTCGGCTGAGACTTCTTGGTACGCCGCTTCCGCCGAGGCTTTTCGGTGCCCGGCTGCGGTTCGGGTGCGGTCTTGTCGGTAGCTGTTGAATCCGCGCTGACGACAATGGGTTTCACCAGCGAATCGGTGGTGCGCGCGAGGGCGTTGCCGAGCACCCAGAGTGTGCCCTTGGGGCCGATGAGCTTGATCAGCATGATGGTCCAGACGCGATGGTTGTCCCCACCCGGGCCGTAGCGCATGAGGTTACGGCGCTGGCTGCCCGTACTCCGGCCCGACCCGTAGCCCCCGGCACCGCCACCCAGGGGCCAGCCGGACGGTGCGCCACGGTTACTGGCGTCCGAGACGGTCGGGATGCTCACGCCGAGGGTGGGCATGAAGGTGACGGTGCGGTCAGCTTCGATCTTGAAATTGTCGGCCGTAACCAGCAAGCCATCATTTGCGAGTTTGTCGGTCGTGTTTTCGATCACGAGCGAGTAGAAGGTCAACTCGGCGGTGACGCCGGTGACCTTCCGGCCGCCGGCGTGCGGCACGGGCGTCGGCAGATTACCGGTCGACGCGTCGACGCTGTTGAGGAAGGCCGATATGGATGCCGGACCGAGAACCTTCGATCGCTTTCGCTGGGCCAGCGTGTTCAGGGCGAGAATCATGGTCTCGAAGGAATGGTTCCGGCTGCTCGCCTCGATGCCCGGAGCGACCGCACGCAGCGCGCGGCCGAGGCGCTCGAAACCATCGAACCAGTAGACCTGGATGGGCCTCGTCGGCACCCAGGGCTTCATCAGCAGATTGCGAACCTCGCGCGGTACCTCCATCTCGATGCCCACGCTGCCCGCGGGCGGGGCCGGGCGCCGGATCGACGGATCGGACCTGTAGATGTCGGGCGCGACGCGGGTGGCGGCGGCGTTGTCGGTGGCGGTTCTCGTGTCGGCGGCGTGGAACTGGATGAAGTTCGTGGAGTTCACGGTCCGCGATTCGGTGTAGGACTGCCGCCACAACCCTGAAATATCCTTTCCCAGCAGGGCTCCCACCACGGATCCCACCAGGACCCCACCCGTGTATCGGGCGAGGTTCAACGGGTACGTCGCCTGTGACATGTTCAAGCGCTGCCAGCTGACCTCGACCCTGTACAGGTACGGAATGCCGAAGAAGGCGGTGTCCTCGCCGCGCATCCAGGTGTCGTCATCGCGCTGGGAGTCGTGGGTTTCGGTGGCGGTGCCGGCACCCCGCCTGGCGAGGCTGACGGTGGGGCGTACACCGTTGATCTGAAAACTGGGGTTGAAGCTCCACTGGTCGTCTCCGCCACGACTCGTGCTCACCGCCGTGACGCGGCCACCGTGCGCATTGCCGTCGGCCGAGGTGACCAGGAAGGTGTTCTCGATCGCGACGCCCTTGGGGGCTCGCCAGCCACGAATCTTGCCGAGATTCGCCTTGGGATGGGGAATCGCGCTGAATTTCACTGTGACCCGGCGTGGACCGAGCAAGGGCGACCAGTCGTCGTAATAGAATGCGCTGCCGCCGGGCCCGGCATTCGGCAGGGTACGCACACCGAAAGTGGACGTGTGTTTCTCGATCTGCTCCAGCACCCCGCGGAAAAGTTCGGGCGACCCGGGACTCGCGAAACGGGGCGTCACCGACTCCACGAGGTCCATGGCCTGCTTCCGGAAAGCGTTGCGGCCGCCCTCGAGGTTGGCGGCGAGCACGGTGCCGAGGGAAATAGCGCCGCCGCTCTGAACGTAAGCGCTGGGCGGGAACAGGTCGGCTTTCTTCCGCTTGGGGATTTTGTGCCCGGCGGCCTCGACGAGTCGGGCCAGTTCGGGATGCAGATGTAAATCCTTGTCGTACAACAGGAATCGCACCACGCCGGATTCCTCGACGGCGAGGCTGTTACCACTGCGGGGTTCTCCCGCCACCTTGCCGGGTTCACCCAGCACCTTGCCGCCGAGTCGCTCCACCAGCGCGGTAAATTCCCGCACCGCACTCTTGGTGAGTTCCTTGGCCATACTGATGACGACGAGGTTGTTGCCACTGCCGGATTCACCCCGCACCTCACCGAGTTCACCCGGCATCTCGCCCAATCCAACAGGCGCCTCGCGTGGTCGACCCAGGACCTTGCCGCCGAGTCGCTCCACCAGCGCGGTAAATTCCCTCGCCGCACTCTTGGTGAGGTCCTTCGCCACACTGATGACGAAGTGCTGGGTGCCGCTCTCGACGGTGACGACACGAACCACGTCCGCGGTGAATTCATAGGCCGGGGTTCCCGAGTTCGTGGTGACCCGATTGCTGCCGATCGTCTCGGCGGAACTGGAGTGTTGTGACCTGGAATAGGTGTGCTGGAAGGTCTCGCCGGGGATGTAGCTTAAGTCGGCCTTGTTGCCCAGGCGGTGGGTCAGGCTGATGCCGAGCAGATCGCTGTGCGCGGTGGCATTGCTCTGGGCCGCGTTGTTGTTGGAGGGGTTCCAGTTCTCGGAGTTGATATTCACTGTTACCGGCAGCACCTTCAAGTTCCGGAAATAGGAATCGAGACGGATGTTGTAATCGGTGCCGGCGATGACGCCGGCGGTGCCGATACCCTGGATGTTGTCGGATTGCCGGGAAGTCTGCACCAGCGAGGCCAGCATGGCGTGCGACGACAAGGCAGTGTGAATGACTTGATAGGACAGCGACTCCGGGTTCGTCACGGGCTCCCCGAAGGAATGTTCCCACAACCATTTGCCGCCGGCGGTGAGCTTGTCCAGCCCCCACTCGACCCAGCCGATCTCGGGTTCCGGGCCTGGTGCGGGGTCAGCGGGCGCATCGTGGAGCATGCCGGACGGATCCGTCACGACGATAGTGGGGACGTCGGAGGCCGACGTATCCGTCCGGCGCGGCGGGATCGGCCGGTGCGGCACCGGCGCCGGCTCCTGCTGCTCCTCGGGGTCGGCGGGGAATTCGCCCGGCATCGTCCGAGGATGGGGTGCGGTATCGGTATCGGTATCGGTATCGGTATCGGTATCGGTATCGATTTGTGCACTGCGCAGCACACCTGACGGATCCCACAGGACCACGGTGGGTGGATCCGGCATCGGCGAATCGGACGACGGCGACTCGGTCTCCTGCGGCGGCGCTGCCGGAGGTGTGTTCCAGCGTGGCAGCACGGGCTCTTCATCGGGGAATGCGCCGGGAATCGTACCGTCAGCGTCCAGGCGAGAATCCTCGGTCTCATGGCGGGGACGCTCGGCCTCGGTGCGGGAACCTTCCGCCGCTGCCCGAGAACCCTCGCCGTCCGGGCGAGACCCCTCGGTGCCGGTATGGGGATTTGTGAGGTCGGACGCGGTTCCGTCGATGAGTGCGAGGGTGGCCCGGCGTACTCTCGTGCTGGTTCCGCCGTCGACGACGATGGCCTGCTCGGGAATTACCCAATCCGGGTGGGTGAGCTGTTTGATGTCCTCGGGCGTGACTTCGCGAATGGTGGCCGGCGGCGGCGCGGATGAGTCGGCGGGCTTCTCGGCCAGCGTGCGATAGGTGGGGAGATTCAGCCGAACGTAACCGGCGGTGCTCTGCGGACCTAGATCGTCGCCGTGATCATAGGTGATCTTCATCCAATATTTGACGGGGGCGGAGAATGTCTGCGTCCCTTCGTCGGCGGAGCTGATGATCATATTGGTCCCGCCGGTCTCGAAACCGAATGATTTATCCGCCGCTCGATGGTACGAATGAATGTAGCTCGGGGTGACACCCGCTATCAGTTGGCTACCATTCACGTCGAACGGGTTGTTGAACGCGGCATTGAAACCGCCACTCGGATTGATCCACACCGAAGTCCTGCCGGACTGCGTACCACCGGACAGTACGATGCCCGCCACATTCTGGGTCTGACCCTTGGGATACGTCCAATCGTGCGTAACTCCCTCGTGCGGATCGTCCTCCGAATCGCAGTGCCGTTTCGCGACGAGCTGGACCGAAATCTTCTCGGTACCGAACCGGTTGGGCTTTTCGAACCAGGTGATAGAACCTCCTTCGATCTTCCCCGTCGTCTCGTCTACTTCGCCATCGCTCATCTCCTGTAACGCCGAACTCAAGTCGAACTGTGAACGCATCCGCTCGAATGCGCCGATATTGTTGTCGCGCGCATCCGCGAGTTCCTGCTTACGGTCGATCATGTCCAGCGCGCCCGGGTCATCGTGTTTGCTCGAGAAGAAACCGTGGTCGGACAGGAACTTCTCGGCCACATCGAAGAGCGGGTCGGTGCCGATGACCCCGGTCGGGGTGGTGTCGAGGCCGAGTTGCCGCAGATGCAGGACGTTCGTGGGCAGGTACCGAACCTGATCCGGTTTCGGTTTGTAGCCGAGGGCCTCCTTCGACGGCACCAGCATATTGACCGGATATGAATTCCGTTCGTTGGCCAGCGGTGTCCCCTCTTCCGGCCCGAATCTTTCGCCGTCGCGGATCAGGGTGATACGGAGTTTCATGCGGGGTGTGGTGTGCAGCAGGTCGTCATGTAGACGCAGCGAGCGGCCCGTGTGGGATTTTCTGCCGTAGCTCAGGGACTGCGTGGTCTGATGAGATGCTCCGCCACGGCCGGTGATCTGGCCGCCTTGGCGCGGATACCCGGTGTCCTCGAAGGCATCGCCGGCGCCGAAGGTGGCGCTGACCGCGGGGTGAAAACCGAGTTCATCGGTGATCCTGGACCTCCCTTGCACCCCCAATTCCCGCTTCGTATAGGTTTCCAGGCCGAATTTTTCGTGTATGGGGCCGGTGAGCTCCTCACCGCCCTCGAAGTCGGCCTGGATCAGGAAGAAGCCCAGCGATTCTTTCGACTCGGTTTTCCAGGACGGGGAAATCCACGCACCGCCGCGCCGCATCAGAGGTATGTTGCCGACAATATTTTCTTCCTTGAAGAAATTCACAAAGTCGCGGGCGGAACGTTCCGAGATGCCGGCGAGAAGGGCCCGGTAGCCGGCTACGGCATGGAGGAGAATTTGGTCGTGGTTCGGAATGCTCAGCGGCGCGAATTGGGGGTGCTCCTGCAAGGAGGGAACCGTGTCGTCCTTATCGGGATGGAACGATGGAGGGATGGTGGCGCGATTCTTCGGGTTTACCCGCGGCGTTTCGGTGCTGTCGGCCAGGAATTTCGGGATCATAACCGGAAGCCGTTCGGACGCATCCCCCTCGAACGCATGCCAGACCTTGTCCGCCGGATGCACCGACGGTAGGCCATCCGGGCTCTCGTTGTCACTGATCTCCCACCGCATTCCGTAATGGAACAGCACCGACGGACCCTTGCTCGACTTTTTATAAGATGCCTCGAGCGCGATAAATGCTGCGACATGCGTGGACGATTGGCCGTATATGGTCGAGCCCTGCGGTGTGAAATCCCAGCTACGCAGTCCACTTACGTTCTTCGGCTTTTTAATTCCGTAGGACCCCGCGATGGACCGCAGGTTGTGCTCGCTGGCATGATTGCCGATCTGGGCCAAGCCGCGCGAATAGCGGAAATAGGCCGCGGGCGGGCCGCTTTGCGGTTCGCCGTCGTCGCCCACGGGCACGGGTTGCTCCACCGGCCGAGCATCGTGCAGACTCAGGCGTAGCGAGATCGGGTAGGCGTGGCCATTGTAAGTAAAGCTCAGCGGCAGCCCCGACGCAGTGAAAAGACGTGAATACTCGGCTCTCACGAAGCGCGAGGTCAGCACCTGCTCGATCTCGGCTCGGAGTTTCGCCTCCGGGCTATCGGAGCCCGTCACATACGCGTAGGCCCGGCCCGGCCAGCTCGTCGTTTCCGTTGCGGGGCCCGCTTTGTCCATGACATATCGGTAGACCTGCTCGACCAGCCGCTGCGCCGTCTCTTCCGGAATCGACATGACCTCGACATCCTGTTGGAGCCCGTCATGCCTCGAACCGAGTTCCCGGACAATATAATTCGGCTCCGGCGGTGTGACCACGATGCCGGGGAGCCCTGCGCGATCGAACCAGAACCGAGTGCGCCGCGGGTGTTCGGTGGTGGGGCCGGACCAGTCGGCTCCGAGGGCTTCCCGCAGGTGCTCACCGAAGTAGGTGTCCTCACCCTCGGGCTCGAAAGGTGTCGTGGGCCCGGCGATCTGGATGGTGTTGTCGAGATTGCCCTCGTGGTCGGCGCCGATGAGGTGTTGCGGGCGGGGCGTGATGGGCGTGTGGTTGTGGCTGGGGGGTGTGACGACGCGGCCGGTGGCATCGAGGTAGATGACTTGGATGGTGGAGATT
The DNA here is from genome assembly GCF_040614395.1 of Nocardia sp. NPDC005998. Taxonomy (NCBI): domain Bacteria; kingdom Bacillati; phylum Actinomycetota; class Actinomycetes; order Mycobacteriales; family Nocardiaceae; genus Nocardia; species Nocardia sp. NPDC005998. The sequence goes on from NZ_JBEXUI010000026.1 coordinate 116,676, forward strand.
TCGCGGATGTGGCGTGGGGGGTAGGTGCGGTTTTCGAGAGGGAAAGCCGGGTCGTAGATGGCGTGGTTGGCAGGGTATGCGGCAGCGGGCCGGTTGGGGATCTTGTTCGTGTTGGTGATGTGGATGGCGTGTGCGCCGATTCCGCGGTCGTCGTTGGTGGTGTAGTTGTGCACCACGATGGCGTGGGTGGCGCGGTTGTAGGGGTCGTTGAGGGTGCGGGCGATGGTGTCTTCGTGGCCGACCGTGTGCAAGCGTGCGCCGGGGATGGCGTTTTCCAGTTCTTGGTGTGTGTGGCCCGCGAGACCCGTGTCGGGGAGGTTGGAATCGATATCGGTATTGCCGGTGGTGGTTCGCGAGTGAGTGAGGACCAGGGGCAGGCATTGGCTGGGGGTGCCGGAGTGCTGGTGCGGTGTGTCGGCGGGTTGCTGGTGGTCGGTGCTGCCGTCGGTGCGTACTGTGATTTCGAGTACTCCACCTCTCCCCCAAGCGTGGCGCGCTTCCGGGTCGAGGTCTTTGAGGAGTTGATCGGCCCGGAGGATTTGAACGCGCCGACCGGCCAGGGTGTTGTGGGAATCGACTTCCGACACACCACCAGCAGCCGGCGACGTCAACCCGACAGTCCCACCACTGCGCACCAAACGACCCGCCAACGGCTGATCCAACCCCGCCCGCGGCGCGACCGCCCTACCCCCCGCCGACAACGGCGCGAACAAAACACCCGCAACACCCGCCAGCTCCGGCAAACTCCCCGGCTCGAACCGATACCGAGACACCACCCACCCACCATCGGCCCCCACCACATCCTCAACGACCCAAATACCATCCTCACCATTCTCGTCCCGATCGTTCGTCATCAACCGCGCATGCCCACCCACACCCAAACCATTAAAAGCGAAATCATTCACCAAATACGCCGTCGAACCCGTCCCCAGCGCACCCAACTCCGCCGCAACAACATCACCATCCAGAAACCGACGGAACTCCCCCGGAATCGCACCAATCAAATCCTCCTCCGACACCCCACCAACACCCACCACACCATCCAGCACACCCACACCCCAATTACCCGTACGCTCAACCAGCCTCCCCGCAGCACGCACCGCACACTCATTCCGAACACCCCCAACACCACGATGAACCGGACCGAGCGCGGCGAAGAATGCCTTGTCGAACTCTCCCTGCCTGACCAGTTCGTGGGCATAGGTCACCATCTTCGCAGCGTGCGCAGCCCGCTCGGCCACCCCTTGCGCACCCCTGGATTTCCCATACCCGGCGGGAAGAGCCTCGCGATCCGCACTGCGGTCAACGATATGCCTGAACAGTCGCGACTTGCCGTCCCTTATGAGGGCCCGGGCGGCTTCAGGTTCGATTTCACCAGTAATAGATCCGTCGGCCAGAAGGTCCCGATAGATATCCTCGGTTTCGGTAATTCTTGCGACGAGGCGCTGGAGAATCTTGTTTTCCAGAGTCCGCGGCGACTCCGGCGCGGCTTGTGCGAGGTCCATGACGATGTTCGGGTGGAGCAGGTCCCGGTCCGCAGCGATAGCCGAGAACGCCGCGGCCTTCTCCACTGAACTGACTCGCAGGTCAGCGAGCCCGAATTTCCAGTGGACATCACTGAGAATTTTGTTAACTCGAGTGATGCTAATATTCTTGCCCGCCGTTGCGCGATGGCCGCTGATGTCTCTGCCGACAAATCCCGCGGCCCGGTACTGGATCATCTCATTTTCCAGGGGTTCGGTCCGGTTCATCGAGTGAACGGTCGTCGGCACGAGGCGAGGGATTTTACCGATGGCGTCGCGGTCGAGCTGGTTTTGCCAGAGAGCCGCGTAGGCAATTTCGGCACGATGAATGAAGGGATTGAATTGAGATATCGGTTGTCCAGTGGGGGCGATGTTGAGATCGTAAGCTGCCGTGAGAAGAAGTAATTCTAGTTTCCGGTAGGTGAAGCGATCAGAGTTCTCGCCCGTGGACCCCCCGAGGCCGGGACGATCAAGGTATTCGACAATCTGCTGGTTTTTGTTGCCCGCGATGACGTGGTGAAGGACGGTCTTCTGTTCGGATGTGAGGGAGGTGCCGGGAATCGTTGTGGTGTGGCTGTCACCACCGCCAAGTGGGCGATGCTGACTGCTGCCGTCGGTCGCCGATAGTGTTTCGACGGTGATGTGAGGATGGCCGTCAAACGCACTGGCCGCGTGCTGGGAGCCGTCGTGCCGGATCCCGAACCCCCGGATCGGCAGGACATCCGAGGGCCCGGCCGAATGGAAGTCGGGGGCATCGAAGATCGAGTTACTCGCCGGGTCATCCAGCAGCATCGGGTCGTCCCACATCGAGTCGTCCCACATCGAGTCGTCCCACAGTTGATTTGCGGTATCTGCCCGTACGGTGGGATCGGTCGTAGGGCCGGTCGTGTAGCTGCCGTCGATGTTCGGGGGGACGCCGGGCAGTATTGCCGCGCCCGGTTCCTGCGTTGTCTGAGGGTTTTGTCGTTTCTCTCGCGCGATCTGCTCCACATCGACCCCGCTGTCGACGGCCTCACGCTGCCAATCCACAGCCTGCCCCACATCCACCGCCCCAAGGTTGCGTACCGCAAGGGTCACGGCCTGAAACACCGTGGCTGCATTTTTGCCCAGTCTTCTCGCGGCTGCCTGGTAGTTCCGGTCTTTGGCGTACTCCGCGAGCGCGTTCCTCTGAGTGCCTGACAGCAGGGGCGGAATCGATCCCTGCACGGTCTGAGGGCTCTGCACGGTCCGAGTGTTTTGTCGTTTCTCTCGCGCGATCTGCTCCACATCGACCCCGCTGTCGACGGCCTCACGCTGCCAATCCACAGCCTGCCCCACATCCACCGCCCCGAGGCTGTGTATCGCAAGGGTCACGGCCTGATACACCGTGGATCGACCTTTGCCGAGTGTTTTCGCGGCTACTCCGTAGTCCAAGTCGATGGCGTACTGCGCGAGCGCGTTCCTCTGAGTGCCCGACAGCAGTGGCGGAAGCGATCTCTGTACGGTCTGAGGGTTTTGCACGGGGGCATCGGGGCCGAGGCCCCACCGTTGCCCGGTGTCGGGAGTGACCGGTGTGACATGGGCTGGGATGTGGACGGTCGTCGTGGTGAAAGTGCGCCCCCCGTTACGGATGTATTTACGAAGGAACGCGGGGATGGCGGAGCCATGGACAGGCTGCCGGTCGTGCGGGGTGTCGAGGTCGAGGTAACTGCGATAACGGAGAGCGAACTCGTTGGGGCCTTCGACAGCGAGCTCGAGCACACCATGAACATCGCCGACAAAGATACGCGTGCCCTGCAGGTAGGAGGGAAGTCCGCGGCCCGTCTCCTCGGCAATAGCCACCTCGACGGCTAGGTCGCCGAGAAGCTTCCCCGGGCCGTCGAACACCCGGACCGTGTGGCCAGGGGGCGCGATGATTTCACCGTCGGGGGCATAACAGACAGCACGGACAGTGGCCAGCTCACGCCGAGAAACAGGCGGGAAGGGATACCTCTTCCCCATGACGACGTCTTCCACTGTAATGGTGAGGTCATCATTCACAACAGAATAGAGGCCATGCCCACCGATACTGATTCCCCTGTTGAGATCGGCACTGGTATAGGAATGACCGATAAGAGCTCTAGCACCGGGCCCGGCGCCACGAATCTGGGCCGCGATGATGCGGTAGGCGACGCCCTCGTCGGTACCGTAATCATGAAACGGCGCACCCGCACAGAACTCGACTCCCAAAAGCGATACCCCCTCGAGCCCAGACGGCGAAGGGACCGTGATAAAACGACTACCGTTGCCAGGCATGATCGCATTACCGTGCTTGATCGCGGCAAGAGTCGCAGGAATACACTCATTACCGGCGACACCGCTGCCATCGGCCACTACCGGGGTACTCAGCGGTGTGACAAGTGCAAAGAAGTCCGCCTTGCTGAGACCACCCCGCCTTACGATTTTATCAGCTTCGGCCATTATTATTTTCACCTTAGCCGAGTTCGCCATCTTCCCACCGATAAGAGCCGTGCCGCCCACGCTCGCCTCCACGATGCGCTGCAGCAGCCTCGACTTCACGGGCCCTATCGTCCGCCGATCAACAGTAGGTTCGGTGATTTTAATTCGCTCGTGAATATCCGTGGTTTTTATTATCCCCTGCGCAATACACTGCAGAATTTTGTTTTCCAAGGGCCGCTTCGGCTCAGACGCTTCATCTACAAGCGGTGTGATGATACCGCCGTCCAGGAGGTTCCAGTCGCAGGCGATGGCCACGATTCCTGCACGAATATCATTCAGTTTCCCAGCAATATTGAATTCTTGACGTATGATGTCCAGGGCTTCGAAAAACGAATTGAGGCCGATAACAGCTCGCTTGTTTTTCAGTCTGTAACCGCCGGAGATTTCCTGGATGTTGGTAAAGCCGGAGGCGGCGTACTGGAGTATTTGGTACTCCAGGGTCCCGGCCTCGATGTCGGGGCGTTCGGGGAGCGGCGGCGGGTCCGGGAGCATGGCATTCCGGTCGAGTTGACCCGTTTGGCGGGCCGTGTTCGCGATCTCGGCGCTGCGGGCGAAGGGGTTGGACAGCAGGGCGCGGGTGAGTTCGAAGCCGAGGTCGTGAGCCGCTGTGATCAGAATCGTTTCGAGTGCTTGGTAGGTGATGTCGAGTTGTGTGACGATCTGCTGGTTTTTGTCACCTCTGATGACGTGGTGAAGGACTGCTTTCTGCATGGGTACCAGCAGGATTCGAGGTCGAGATTGGGTTTGTGAGGTCGGGTGAATATGAGCGCCGGCTGCGGGGAATTCGGCGACGGCGGCCTCGGCTTGTTGGCGCTGTCGGCGGGCTCCGGCCACGACGTCTTCGTCGATCAGATGCCACCGGCGGGCTTCGAACAGGGCGGACTCGACGTCGGAAACCTCGAGTTCCCGGTATACGCCACTGATAGCGTCCTCGTTTGTTTCGTTGCCGGCGGCGTGCTGCTCGAGAGCAGCCTTCTGCTGGGATGAGATTGCGGGGCCGGGGATCGTTGCGGCATAGCGGCGGCCGTCGACTGTTTGTCCGTGTTGATAAGTGTGGCTGTCGGGGTGTTGCTGGAGGTAGTGGATCTTTCGGCCGGGGGTGGTGTTGTTGACGAGGGTGTGCCGGAAAGTGCCGGGCTGGATGACGACGAGGTTGGTGTTGGTGTGGCCGACGGATTCGGCGTAGTCGGTGGCAACGTCGAGTACGAGGGGAAGGCCGGGGTATTCGGTGGAGAGGTTGTCGGTGGTACCGCCTTCGAGAAGTGCCGCGATTTCGTTGTCGAACGCGCGGGCACGTTCGAGGGTCATGCGCTCCGAGAATGCATCGGCGCGGGCACGTTCGGCACCGGCTGCGGCGGTGTCGGTGTGATGGGTGGCATCGTCGAGGAATTGACGGCGGTGCGCGGTTTCATGGGCTTGTTCGGTAGCCAGGGCACGGGTGGTGATACGGGAAAGATACTTACCGGAGTTGTGCCGGAGATGGCCGGCGAGGTTACGGCGTAACTGCTGCTCGTCGTCGAACCCCAGCGCATGAGCGAGGGCGGCGATCGGATCGTGGCGGTCGTCGCTCCAGCCGGCAGGCGTGGGCGGCACGTCGACGGCAATGTCGGAGGCGTCGAAGGCATCAAGGCGGTCGAGGAGATTGCCGATGCTGACGATCTCGGTGGTATTGAGGACTCCCGATCCGGCGGACACGTGGATTTCGAATTTACCGTTGGCCAAGACCGTAGCGGTGGTGACGTTGTCCGGAAGCATGATCTGAGTACCACCGGGCAGAACACGACGGTGGATCCGGTCGGAAAGTTCACCGACAGCGACAAGGGCGACAGGCCCGGACGTGTCGGGCAGCGGGCGATGGATACTGATCGTGGTAACAGTGTCGTTGATGCTGTCGCCGAGGTAACCGACAATCCTCGTACGATCGAGAGTGAGCCCATCCAGCGGACTGTCGGGGTCGTCGTTCCTGCGAATCTGAATCGCGAACTCATTCGGCCCCACCACCACAACCCGGAGCCGCCCACCGGTATCACCGAGATACTCGCCGGTATCACTGAGGTAAATGTAGGTGCCAGGCGGGAAAGCCACCAGACCACCACCGGTTTCAGCGGCACCAATATCTCGATCCAGCTCCGTCAGCAACTCATCGGCACGCAGAACCTGGATACCATCGTCCACCGTGGCGTTCGCGATGTCGCGATCAGGCGGAGCCAAGGGCCACGCAGCGCCGCCATCCCGCGATGACGACGCCTGCGCCACATAGTCATGCACGTTTGGCTCCTGCGAATCGCGATGCACCTGCTCATCGAGCACTTCATTCGAGTACGGACTATCCGCCGGCAGCTCGCCGAACGGAGACGGCCCTGACATCGGGGGCGAAGCGCCGACGCTGCCGGCCTCGGCAGACAGCGAACTCGGGGACGCCGTGGCTGTGGGAGTCGGCTCGTCGAGTAGACCCCACCAGATGGCCTCTTCCTTGGCATCGTCGGGATCTAAAACGCTGAGCTTCTCGTATATGCCATCGGCCCCGCTTATCGAGTATTTTACATGTTGCGCGTCGATGCCGGGAAAGTCTTTTTCAAGGCGTTCAGCGATGTCTTTATCCGTTTTGCAATCGGGGCCGCGGACCTCGAGGATCGCTTTATTTTGGCGGCTGAGTTCGGGGCCGGGAATTGCAGTGGTGTAGTGGTAGCGACCGGACCTCGTTCCGTACTGGTAGGTGTTGTAGCTCGAGTGACGCCCGAGGAAGTGGATGGCGGCGCCGATGGCGGGGTTGTTGATGAGGGTGTGAGTGGTTCCACGTAGGTAGACGATGACGTTGACTGCGGTGTGGACGATGGCGACGTGGAGTATGAAGGGCAGGCCGGGGTATCGGGTGGAGCGGTTGCCGGTAAGGCGGCCTGCACCGAGTGCGGCGATTTCCTCCTCGAGTGCGGCGTCACAGGCGCGGACAATAGCGCCGTGATCCGCGTTCTCACTGGCCAGCAGGGCGTCGATGCCGTCGTTGGTGATGTAGTCGCGGTATTCGGCGCCGCGGATGCGCAGGTGTTCGGCAAGATCGTCGTGAAGCTCCGTGGAGTCGCGCGCGATAGAGCGAGCAAGAGCTACGACCGGCAGGTAGTCCCGTCTGCTCCAACGTGATGGTACGGGTGTGTGAATGGTGATCTCGGAGGTGGCGATGTGGATGGCGTGAGTGTTGAGGAATTCGAGGAATTTGGTGCGGCGCAGGGTTTCCGAACCGATGAGGGTGCCGAAGTTGAGTTCGATAGCACCATTGGCAAGGACGGTAGCAGTAGTGGTGACGGTGGTGGCCGGGTCGTGGATGTCGATCCGGGTGCGGGCGGGCAACAGATTGTGGCGGACCTGATACACGAGGTCATCGACCGTGGGACCAGGCGTAGGAGTTTCGACGAATGCTCTGACGATGGCACGATCAGGGCTGTTGATGTAATCGCGGATCAATTCACGAGCTGCGTCGCCGGTGAAGACGAAATCGTTGTCGACAACGAGATCCTGGCCACCGAACCCGCGATACCGCTGATGCAGACCACGACGGTCCACGCCGAGGTCGACGACCGTGAGCTCCAGCGCCTCCCAGTGGCCACGGATATGAATGACAGTGCCGGGCGCATACCCACCACCAGGACGGTCCGGATCCAACGTACGCACAAGCGTAGGGTGCGCCAACACTGTCGCAGGATCATCGAACACCTGCGTGTAACCAACAATGCGACCAGCAGCGGGACCATCCTCCATGGTGGTGTCGGGGCGGTCGATCGCCGGCAATCCGGGTCGCGGCGCTGTTGGTGCGAGGGTCCGGGGGGCGTCGGGTATGAGAGCTTCGGGAGCATGGGGCGATTGTGCGCCGATGAGTTTTTCGCCGAGGATCTGTGCCCCGTTAAGGGTGTGGGGCGGAATGAAATGCTGTGCACCTGTAGGAGCGAAGACCATAGCGGCGGTCGCTATGCTGGGCGCGAACGTGAATTTGCCGGCACTACGGTCTTCCCGGGTCGCGGGATCGTACACCCGGACTTTCTCACCCGTGTGGTACACCACGAGCGTGTGCGCACCGAAACCACGCTCATCGACATCGGGGTGAACATCGACGATGTAAGCCACAGCCTTTTCCCCCAGACCACGCACCGCATCGATAACAACAGCATGCCGATGATCCGGCAGCGGCAGATCGATATGCTGCAGTGCCGCGTTGGTTTCGGTCTGGAAACGCGTGGCAGTCCAACCCGACAACTGTCTCTCTTGCGCGAAACCTTCCGGCTCCCGATAGGGAAGCAGCCCATTGTGACGCTTCCCGTAACGCAACGCCGCCGGCGCACAATTGCCTGGATGATCGGAGCGGGGGGCCTGCAGTGAACCCCTTGGCATCCGAATCTTCACTACCGACGCATCGACATGCCGCATCATCGCCCTCGCCTGCGTCTCGGACGCAAACACCTCCACCTCCAGCAACCGGTCACTTGCGCGACGGGCAGTCACATACGCCCTGATCATCGACGCGAGTCGGCTCGGACCCGACCGCACAGACGCAGAACTCCGAATCGCGGAAAACACCGTGCGCCAATTCCGCGCCCTGGAGAACCCGCGGGCCTGCGGAGCCGGCTGCGCATCCGGCCGGCTACCCGACGGACCGGAATGGTCGTCCAACTCGTCGTGGCCCGCCGACACCACCACGGCACGCACTGCCCCATGACCCGTCGCATACACCTGGGCGGCATCGACCAACTCACCGGTCATCGCCACCAGCGACGCACCCGGCGGCGCCACCCGCCACGTCACATACGCGGCAGCATCCACCGGCCCGATACCGATAACCACCGCCCCACGACCACGATCATCCTGAACAAACGACAACACATGCACCGGCGCCAGCTCCCGCCGCGCACGCGCCGTCGTGATCCCCACCTCCAAATCCGCAGCAGCCACCAAATTCGCGAAACGGGTGTACTCCGCGTGCAGAGCCTCCCGCTCGCGCTGCTCCTCCGCGGTCTCACCCACCGCAGCATGCGACAGGCCATCGAGCTCGAGCCGCAGATGAGCACGGTTCAACTCATCCCGCACAGCGGCGTCAATACCTTCCGCATTACGCAGACCAGACAGCTCGGTCACCAGCCGCCGCTGCTGTGCAGGCAACGCCGCGAAATTCAGGGTGTTCCACCACCGGCGGCCGTGTTGCCGCCACCATTCCGCCGCCACACGTGGATCCGGCCCGACCCCTTCAAACCCCGGCGGCCGCTGCAGCGGAATCATGAACATTCCCCGACCGAGCAAATCGCCGGGTCCGGGGTCCGAAACCACCAACGATGGCCGGATCTTGTTGCTACGCAACTCAACACCCCACCACTGCAGGCCACGCTCATACCGGTCCAAACCCACCGAAACGAGCTCCGCCTGCACACGATCCAATTCCTGACCGGTACCGCCGCGTGTGCCGACAACCCGCAACACCAACGCCTCACGCAACACCGCAAGCAAGCCCCTCTGACGCTCCAGCTCACCAGCTTGGCGCTCCAACTCCGCACCATCACCAGCACCCGCATCGCGGTACGAGCCGCGATCCAAAAGATTCTCATCGACCAGCAAACCCGACCGACGCAACGCCTGGTAATAGAACGCAGGAGGGGCATCCTGGCCGTGATCCGCATCCACAGCAGGAACATCATCATCACGCGCCGGCGGCGCATCCCACGGCACACCACGCTCCGCCGGACTCTGATACACCTCATACTCCGGCGGATCCGACGAGAAACCGCGATCGCCATCGATGCCGACGAGATGCCGCAACTGCGTATCAGGCGTGGGTGTGTGATTCTCCACCGGAGGCGCGACAACATCGCCGTAATAATCGATGTAAAAGACCTCGACAGAAGAAACCACATCGAGCACACTCGGCGGATAATCCTGTTCCGGCTCATCGAACGCCGGATCCCATCCGCTCAGATCAGCCGAACCCCCGACACCCGACTTGACCTGGCGGGTGGCGAGAAGACAATGCGCACCAATCCCATGCTCATTCGCACGAATATAGTTATGGACGATAACAGCGTGCACAGCAGCAGACTCAGGATCCCTGAGCACACCGGCAATAATGTCATGAGCCATTCGAACAGCCGGGGATTCAGGACCACCCAGCACACCGGGGACAGCCCCGCGATCGCCGACGGTATACAACCGCCCACCCAGAACATCCTCCAACTGCCGATGCGTCGTACCCGCAAGACCCGGACTCACCAGAACACCGATATCGAATTCCCTGCCAGTGGCCTCGCCCAAACGACCCACCACACGAGGACCACACCGATCACGCCCACCCACACCCACACTGAACCCGACCGCACCACTACGACCGGCGGCGCCAGGCGGGCGATGCTGACTGCTGCCGTCGGTCGCAGACAGTGTTTCGGCATGCGAACCCGGCCCGTCACCCGCGGTCGACCCGTCCCCCGTCCGATGCTTCCGGAACACGCCCGGCCGTCCAGCGTAGCCGTACGGCACGCTGACGTTGGGGTGCGCACTGGAGGGCTGGTGGACGAATGGGTCGTACCACGGTTGTGTCAGTACGGCGGGATCGATCGTGAGGCCGGTGTAGCTGCCATCGGCGATCGGGGGAGCGCCGGGTACCGGAGCGTCGAACTGCGAGCCCTGACCGGTGACACCGGTGACACCGGTGTCGTCGATCCCGGACTCCCCGGCACCCGCCGAGTCCTCCCACGACATCGGGTCGTCCAGATCGTCCCACATCGGGTGGTCCCACAGCGCCGTACCGTCCC